>URGK01000113.1 GCA_900547295.1 uncultured Eubacteriales bacterium | reverse complement strand
ACTCGCCCTTTGAAAGTCTGACAGCAGACTCGGAAATTTTTCTGAAAGATTTGGTAATACGTCTTGTCAGCCATATCGCTGTTATAAAGGCGAGAAACAGCGCAAGCACCGTAACGTATACAAGCTGGTTTCTGAGTATCGCTATGGTTGAGGATACGGGATAAAGCGGCGCAAACAGATAAAGTATTATCTCGTTACCGTTTGAGGTGTTAAGATAGGCGCCGTAAACCAGAGTCTTGTAGTTGCCCGAGGATTTAGGACTCTTGGCGGTGTAGCCTCTGAACCGCCCGTTTTCTTCAAGCTGAGCCTTTATCTCGGCGCGCTCTCTGATATATGAATACGCAGGCTGCTGGGTCATACCAGTATAGGCTTCATCTGTATTCTGGGTTATATAATAGGTATAACCCGAAGCGTCCTCAAATATCACATCTATATCGTTGGTGCTGGCCATAGTCTTGATATTGTTTAAAAACCTGTCGGTAAAGCCGCCGGTCCTGTACTGCGCGGATATGGACTGTGCGAATTTGTTTACCTGGTTTGTTTTCATATCTTCATAGCTGTTGTTGAGCATATATACCTGCGCCAGCCATACTACCGCCATGATAAGGGCAGCAAAGCACATAAAGTACAGCCACAGCTTGAATTTAAGGCTGTTGGAATCGAATTTGCGGCGTTTATACTTCAAATTTGTAACCTACCCCTCTGAGTGTAACAATATAATCTCTGTATGGACCGAGATTATTTCTCAGGTTTTTGATGTGTGTATCTATGGTTCTGTCATCGCCGAAGAAATCATAACCCCAGATATCTGAAAGCAGCTTGTTTCTTGAAAGGGCAATGTTCTTGTTTTCGACAAGGTAAAACAGCAGCTCGTATTCCTTAGGGGTAAGCTCAACCTTCTTGCCGTCTACGGTTACGGTTCTTGCAGGTATGTTGATTTCAAGGCCGTTGAATTTAAGGATTTCAGGCTGTTCCTCCTGCTTGGCGCTGCTTCTTGCAAGCACCGCATTTACTCTTGCCATCAGCTCCTTGGGGCTGAAAGGCTTGACAACGTAGTCGTCTATGCCAAGCTCAAAGCCGAAGAGCTTGTCGTATTCCTCGCCTCTTGCCGAAAGCATTATTACAGGGATATTCTTTGTCTTTTTTATCTCCTTGCAGGCAGAATAACCGTCAAGCTTAGGCATCATTATATCCATTATAATCAGGTCGTAGTCGTTTAATCTGCAGAGGCTTACAGCCTCCATGCCGTCAGCGGCCTCCTCGACCTCATATCCGTTGAATTCTGAGTATTCTCTGATAACCTCGCGGATTTTCTGTTCATCATCTACAATTAAAATTTTAGGCATATCATACCTCCGTCTTTGTTCTATATACAGAATAGTTTTTTATTGTGAAAAATGTGTGAAATGTATGTATCAATTGTATCATATTTACTGAAAAATTGGAATTATATATATCAGCAGTCGGGGCGGGGTATTTTTGCGGCAGGACAGAAAATGCAGATGAAAAACCGCGCTATGTTTGAAAACAGGTATTAAAAAGTGTAGAATATCTATGTAAACAGGCGGATTCCATCTGTATTCCACCGACAGGGGATTTGATTATGAAGTCTCTGATGATACAATCACAGCAGCTTTTGTGAAGGAGAGATAGATATGAATCAGCTTATTACAGGACAGTATATCGCAAGGAAAAGAAAAGAAAAAAATATGACGCAGGCGCAGCTTGCCGAAAAGCTGGGTGTTTCAAACAAGGCGGTTTCCAAATGGGAAACCGGCAAATGCATGACGGATTACAGTGTTGTCGAGGCACTGTGCGGAGAGCTTGAAATAACCGTAGCGGAGCTTATGGACGGGGAAAACGCCGCAGACGGAAGCATCAGGGCATATGACGATGCGCAGATAGTCGAGTTGCTGAGAAGAACTCAGGAGCTTGCAAGACAGAAAAATATAATATACGGAGTCCTTCTTATAGTTATGGGCATTGCGCTTCAGGCAGTATCACATACGATAGGAGGAACTGACGTTAAGGATTTTGTATCGGGAGTGATTCTGGGGATTTCTATTGCGGTAATGCTTATCGGTATATACTGCACAGGCAGAAGTCTGACCGGCAGATAAGTATATTGAAAAATATCAATTATGAAAGACAAAGCAACTGTAAAATATTCATTTAACACGCCGTGAGCAAGAAATCCCCCACTTCTATAAGTGGTGGGATGAAT
>URGK01000112.1 GCA_900547295.1 uncultured Eubacteriales bacterium | reverse complement strand
TTTGCCACAGTGTCTGTTGTAATTGTCACATAGACTCTGAACGAACCGCTTCTGTCTATCCCTGTAACCACTTTGCTCATATATATCCCTCCGAATTGTCTGCTCTTAAAATTAACACTTAATTATATCACATTTTTTGAGCATTAGAAACACTAAAAAACTCATATTTTCAAACCAATTTCCGGACAGCTTCTGTATTTTTCTAGGTGTTTCACACAATTGCAACACAAAAAAGACATATTCTAATGTATAATATTAGGTAAGCAGAGATTACAATAGATTAAGACAGATTTTAAGGAAGGTAACAGTATGGGAGATTTCAAAGACTCGATTTACGGCAACAACCCTGAAACCCGGTCATTCATAGACAATCTTTACGGTTCAGGCAATAAGGATTACAGCGCCGGAGCAGATACGGCCAATGAATATGAATTCGTATCATCATATGAGGAAAAGCCTCACAAAAAGAAAAAGAAGAAAATGAGCAAAAACGGCAAAATCGCCCTGCTTGTGTGTATAAGTATAATACTGTCGGGAGCTTTCGGTTTTGCAGGAGCTGCGGTATATAACGGGGTGTTTGACGGTTCGCAAGGCGGGGGCAATTCGATTTCAAGGACCGACGGCTACACGCTTGAAGATGCTACGGGCAGCTCGCTTACGGTATCTGAAATAGTTGAAAAATCAGCAGACTCCGTTGTTGAGATAGTGACAGAGTCCGTAGCAACAGACTCATGGATGATGCAGTACATTACAGAGGGCGCAGGCTCCGGAGTAATCATAGACTCAGACGGATACATTATGACTAACAACCACGTTATATCGGGAGCAAGAAAAATAACGGTAACCTTAAGAAACGGCGATGAATATGAGGCAAAGCTGGTAGGCACGGACTCGACAAACGATGTAGCCGTTATAAAGATTAATCCTGACGGCAAGGAGCTTACGGCAGCAACCTACGGCAACAGCGACCAGCTGGTAGTCGGAGAGATGGCAGTTGCAATAGGCAATCCTTTAGGCCAGCTGGGCGGTACTGTTTCAACAGGTATAGTCAGCGCGCTCAACAGAGATATAACTATAGACGGACAGGAAATGAACCTGCTGCAGACAGACGCTTCAATCAACCCGGGGAATTCCGGCGGCGGACTGTTTAATCAGTACGGACAGCTTATCGGGCTTGTGGTTGCAAAATCCTCAGGCTCCGATGTTGAGGGACTGGGATTTGCAATCCCTGTAAATACGGCCGCAGAGGTTGCACAGCAGATTATAAAGACAGGCGGCAATGTCAATTCGCAGACGGCTTCAGGCAATGCCGTAATAGGCGTTACAGTAGCAAACCTCTCAAGCCGCGAGCTTGCGCAGGAGTACGGTTTTGATACTCCCGGTGTATATATCTCTGCAATCAGCAGCATCAATGCACAGGAGGCAGGCTTCCAGATAGGCGACCGTATCGCAAAGGCAGACGGCAGGAAGATTTCAGATTACGATGACCTGTCGGCAGCTCTGAAAAGTCATTCTCCGGGAGATACCATCTCGGTAGTTGTAGAAAGAAACAACGAGAAGGTTACTCTCAAAACAACCCTGACAGCCTCATCAGAAACAGCTAACTAAATTCAAGATGTATATATATGAATATCCCGCACTCATCATCACAGGTGAATGCGGGATATTTTTATGCCCTAACCCGACAGATTTTACAACTCCAACCCGATTAATTTCATATTTTCAACCCGATTGATTTTCATTCTTAAGGCAAAATAAAAAAAGTGGAAATGTACGGAATTGAAATTCCTATTTCCACATATCACTTTCAAGGTGATTTCTTTGAAACATACGAAAATATCTACAAGTCAATATTTCCCATATTATAAAAAGATGCATTACTCTGCATCTCTTCATTTCATATTATATTTATACACAGATTTAGTCTTCGGGTTTGCTTGCGTGCTTTATTGCTCTGACCCTTTCAAACTCTACTTCAAATCTCTCTATGGCGGCGTTTATAACACGCTCTGCCATTCCTGCCGTATCTATCTGAAGCACTTTTTCTGTAACCTGCGCTATTCTGTCCTCAGGCACATTGTATAGCACCATACAGCATCTGATATATCTTCTCAGTTTCTGCTCCATCGTAAAGTCTCTATCGCATGGCTTTGCCATATATCCTCTTGTAATTCCCGCAGAAGCTATATCAAGTTCATAAAAATCTCTGTCAGTCGCCTCCGGCATAAACTCTCTGAATATAAATTTGAGTTGATATTTCACATATTTTAGGAAATTTAATAACTGTTATATTTGATTATCAA
>URGK01000111.1 GCA_900547295.1 uncultured Eubacteriales bacterium | reverse complement strand
TTTCAGAAGCTGTTTATTTAGAATACCGCTGTCTGCCTCTCGGCGACAGCTAGATCATCTTATCAAATCCACTTCCTTTTGTCAATCCCTTTTTTGAAATTCTTTTCAAAAGTTTTTGCCTGCTGTTCAGCGACTTTCATTCCCTCTGTTATGCGCGTTTGTGGAGACCGAAGCCTATGTATAATATGACTCCTATAAGGTTGTATAAGGCAAAGAACATATACACTCCGCCTCCGCCCCAATTGTCAAGTATAACTCCGCCTATCATCTGGCATACTATAGTGCTGGCGTTTGAGCTTATGGCATAGTATCCCGACACAGCAAGACCGGTAAGTCCCGCCGGGACCACTTTACCTATATATCTGATTACTTCGACAAGAACAATGCCGTTTACCATTCCCTGCAGGAAGAACAGTGCTGTTATTGCCGCCGCCGGCGGACATGTCGCATACCAGCTGTATCTGATTACCGATATTATCATTCCCGCCAGAATCATTTTTTCGAGGGTAAAGCGGTCGGACAGTTTTTTGGACCACGCCATAAACGGCGCTTCACTTCCCACCATAAGAAGCATGGCCGCCGCCATTCCCGCCATACTGCCTCCGCAGTCACTGTAGAGAAATGTAAAATATGTATTATTGGCAACGTTGGTGCCGCCCACAAAGAATACGGCGGCAATCAGTTTGAGATATTTTTTGTTATGAAGCAGCGCCCCGAAGCCTGTTTTTTCTTCCGAGGCTATCTCCACTATCTGCGCTTCACATTCATCAATCAGCACATTCTGCTCTTTTTTCATTGAGGCTGTAAATACCGCAGAAAGTATATAGCTTGCCGCGTACATAAAGAATATGACTCTCAAATCCACAGCACCTGCAATCCTGCCCGAGATGAAAACTCCCAGCGCATAGCCTACAGCTCCCCACATTCTGGCAGAGCCCAATGCCTTGCCGTCTTCAAGACACATTGCATCAACAAGTCCCATGACAGGCGCCTGGAAGAAATACATTACCGCATATATAATAAGGAATATACCATATATATGTACCGTCGAAAGACCGAGCGCTATGGCAGCAGCGCAGATGCACAGCGTTCTTACCACCTTTCGGCCGTTTTGGCATCTGTCAAACACACCGCCCCAGAATGCAGAGGCAAAGATTGCGACAAGCGTTCCCGCGGCAGTGACCGTACCTATCTGAGCCCCTGTGAAGCCCTCCTGCGCAAGATATCTGCCTATGAGGGGCATCATCGAACCTATTGCCATATATGAAAATGTGTATATAAAAATGTATCTGATGTGCGTTCTGTCCATAAAAACCTCTCAAAAAATATTACCAGACAAGTATATCACAAAGGCTGTCTGCAAACAATATCACTATATATTTCTGAACTTACGGAGGTTTGTATGTCCATTGTACTGATAAGAACTTTTATTTTGTATTTCATAGTTCTGTTTGCCATAAGGATTATGGGCAAATCCGAGCTGTCAAAAATGTCACCGTTTCAGATGGTAGTTATATTTATGATAGCGGAGCTTGCCGCCATTCCCATAGAGTCACCTACGGTTTCATTTATAAGCGGGGTTATCGCCATTTTCACGCTGCTGTTTTTACAGGTGCTCATATCATATATTTCAATCAAAAGCGAGAAGTTCAAAAACTTCATAAACGGCAGGCCGAGTGTAATCATCGAAAACGGTCAGATAAATCAGGAGGAGATGCGCAGACTTCGAATTTCCATTAACGACCTTATGGAGCAGCTCCGTTTGGGGAACACTCCGAATGTTGCAGATGTTAATTATGCCGTGCTTGAGTCAAACGGAAGTCTTTCCATTGTTCCAAAGCCGGATAAAAAAACCGTAACCTTAAAGGATATGGGTATTCCTCCCAAAGATGAAATTCTGCCGTCGGTTATAATATCGGACGGTACTTTATACGAAGAAAATCTTGCAAAGTCAGGTCTTGATACGGACATCCTGAAAGCTCAGCTTGCAGCCTGCAATATGGGAGGCCTTGAAGATGTGTTTCTGGCAGTCTGCGATGAAAACCGCAGGCTTCATATATATGCCGCCGATGCAGACGCCAAAAAGGCAAGGGAGGTGAGCATATGAGGTCGCTGGTTGTTTCAAGTCTGTGTCTTGCGGTTCTGCTTGCAGGCTGGGGCGCTTTTCATTATGTTTCCGCGGAGAAATCAGACGAGTATATTACGGAAATAAGGGAAGTGATGATCCCGGCGGTTCAGGCAGAAGACTGGGAAACCGCGCAGAAAAGTTTTAAAGAATTCGGCCGGGACTGGCACAGATATAAAAAAGCCGCCGCATATTTTTTTGATACGACAGCTTTAAATGAAGCCGATTATTCCATATCCCGCGCCGAAGAGTTCATAAAGGCAAAGGACCCGTCCAACTCGGCGGGTGAGCTGGCCGCATTAAGAGAGCAGTTTAAGTTCCTCCACCGGAACGAAAGTATATCCATGGG
>URGK01000110.1 GCA_900547295.1 uncultured Eubacteriales bacterium | reverse complement strand
GCTTAAGCTGAAACTTAATTCAGCCTAAACGGCTTATCTGTGCGTCTTTACAAATTTTCTATGCTACCATTTTAGCACACCTTGTTTTTACAGTCAATTCCATTTGTGAAATTTATTTGCTAGTTGGAATTTCAACTGTTATACAGGACTTGACAAAGGGGAAAAATGTTTAATATTTTTTTATTCAGCGGTCAATCGCTTTTTTGAACGCAAACCGCTAAATAAAATGAGGTCTTCTGATTTTATCGGACGGTTTATGTGTAATACGGCATATTGGGCCATAGCTTTCCCTCTCACGCTGCGCCGGAGCGCAGGCTGTTTTCGGGTACTATAAAACCCGCAGGCCAAACTGCGGGTTTTAGCAATTCTTATTCTTCCACGATTTTAACGGTTTTCATAACCTGAGGCACATTAGGCTTATCCATCATGTTTCTCTTCTGGTTTACGATAGTATCAGCCGCTTCCATACCCTCTATAATCCTGCCGAATGCTGCATATGAGCCGTCAAGGTGAGGCGCTTTTTCAACCATAATGAAGAACTGTGAGCCTGCTGAGTTAGGATCCATTGCTCTTGCCATTGAAAGCACTCCTCTATCGTGCTTCAGATTGTTTTCAAATCCGTTGGCTGAGAATTCTCCCTTGATACCGTATCCCGGACCGCCTGTACCGTTTCCGAGAGGGCAGCCGCCCTGTATCATAAATCCCGGAATTACTCTGTGGAATGTAAGTCCGTCATAGAAGCCTTCATTTACAAGCTTTTCAAAGTTTGCCACTGTTTCAGGCGCGATTTCGGGATAAAGCTCACCTTTCATAACATCGCCGTTTTCCATTTCTATTACAACGTATTTCATTTTTTCCTCCTTATCCGAACAGGAAATCGATAACATTCATAAGGTCATCGGTTTCTCCTCTATATAATTCAGTATAGCCGCACTTGGTACAGCTTACTGTATTAAACTTTTTGTTCTGCACATCAAACAGCTTGGCAAAGTTTCCTCCTGTTGCCTGAAGCTGATCGACGTCTGCTCCTCTGTTGCCGCATTTAGGGCATACCCAGCTGTCATTTCGTCTTGACATAATAACCTCCTTTTGATTTGTGCAAGCTCACTATTTATTAAAGAAGTGTCTGCCGTCTTTTTCTCTGTTTACAATCTCAATGGTCTTTGCTACAGCCTCTTCAATTGTAAGCTCCTGTTTCTCGACATCTCTTCTAAGCTTGAACTCAACTTTGCCGTCTGCCGCAGCTCTTCCCGCTGTGATTGCAACAGGAATACCCATAAGGTCCGCATCCTTGAATTTAACTCCCGGTCTTTCCTTTCTGTCATCAAGCAGCACCTCAACGCCGGCATTCTGAAGCTTCTCATATATATCCTCAGCTGCCTTTTCCATTGCCGCATCGCCTGTCTTTACAATAGTTATAATTGCGTGGTAAGGCGCAACCGACATAGGCCATATGATACCGTTGTCGTCATGGTTTTCAGGCATATCTATAATCGCCTGGAATGTACGTGAAACACCTATACCGTAGCAGCCCATCCAGATAAGCTGGTCTTTCTGGTTTTCGTCCTTGTATGTTGCTCCCATAGGCTCTGAATATTTAGTTCCCAGCTTGAATATCTGTCCTACCTCAACGCCTCTTGCGTGCTTAACAGGCGCTCCGCATACAGGGCATGCATCTCCCTCTTTGAGAACCTTGAGGTCTGTTACAATATCTCCCTCGTAATCTCTGCCGTAGTTTACATTTATGAAGTGGTGGTCTGTTTCGCATGCGCCTGCGCACAGGTTCTTTAGTCCCACAAGCTCGCTGTCTACAATAACCTTGCAGTCGTGCAGGCCTACAGGACCTGTAAAGCCGCCTACGCAGCCTGTTGCCGCTGACATTTTTTCCTCGTCTGCAAATGCGATTGCATATTCGTGAATTCCAAGAGCGTTTACAAGCTTAGTCATATTAAGTTCTCTGTCGCCTCTGACAAACGCCGCAACATACCCTTCAACATTTCCGTCTGCATCATATGTTTCAAACAGCAGCGCTTTGATAGTCTGCTCTTTGTCCAGCTTTAAGAAGTCTGCAACCTCGTCAATAGTCTTGGTTCCCGGAGTATGCACCTTTTCGAGAGGAAGCATTTCATCGCTCTGCGCAGGAGCATCCTTGCACTCTGCCTTTTCGACTGTTGTCGCAAGATCACAGTGGTCGCAGTATACGATTTCAGATTCTCCGTATTCACAGAGCGCCGTAAATTCGTGTGAGCCGGTACCGCCTATTGCGCCGTTGTCCGCCTCTACAGGCCTGAAATTCAGTCCGCAGCGTGTGAACACTCTGCTGTATGCATCAAACATTAAATCATAGCTTTCATCCATACCCGCAGGGTCCTTGTCGAATGAATAGTTGTCTTTCATTATGAAGTCGCGTGATCTCATCATACCGAATCTCGGACGAGCCTCATCTCTGAATTTATCCGTAAACTGATACAGCATCTGCGGAAGCTGTCTGTGTGATGTTACATCGCTTTTGATTATGTCTGTAAACACTTCCTCTGCTGTAGGTCCGAGGCAGAAATCTCTGCCGTTTCTGTCTTTAATTCTCCACATTTCAGGACCGTATGCGTCCCATCTGCCGCTTTCCTGCCACAGCTCCGCAGGCTGAAGCACTGAACTTGCCAGCTCCTGAGAGCCTTT
>URGK01000109.1 GCA_900547295.1 uncultured Eubacteriales bacterium | reverse complement strand
ATATGCCTCTGGGAATACAGCAGCACAGCAATACCGTAAGCCTTTTCAAAACGGCAGATGAACTGGGCGTGGATTATGTGCTGGCAAAGGATATTACGACGGCATCATATGCGGACCTTATAGAAAAGATTGACTCTTTTCTTTACAAATGCAATAATGCATACATCACCATATGCACAGATGTGTTTTCATCGGCGTTTGCGCCGGGAGTAAGCGCAACCCAGTCCTTTGGTCTTGACCCTGAGGTTGTGATGCCTGTTATCAAGCATATACTCAGAACCAAAAAGATAAGAGGGTTTGATATATGTGAGATATCGCCGAGATTTGACCAGGATAATACAACTGCAAACCTCGGAGCGGTGATAATATTTGCCGTAGTAAATACCCTGTGTAAATTAAACGGACTTCAGATTATAGATTTTGATTAGCTGATACAAGTTGTTTTTATGTACGGAATATATGAGGTTTAGTGATGACAACATATCTTGATTTTAAGAGCGCCAGATGCAAAAACTGCTACAAATGCCTGAAAGAATGTCCTGTCAAGGCAATCAGAATAGTTAACAATCAGGCCAAAATAATCGAAACAAGATGCATACTCTGCGGCAAATGCACCCTTGTCTGTCCGCAGAATGCCAAAGAGGTGCACAGTGAATTAAGTGAAATAAAGGCTCTCGTCAGAGCCAAAAAGGTAATAGCGAGCGTGGCTCCGTCATTTATATCCAACTTTAATGTGCCGGGGTTTTCTGCGATGAGAAACGCACTCAAACAGGCAGGATTTTATGATGCGGAGGAAACCGCAAGAGGCGCCAGAGCGGTGGCTGATGAATATGAAAGGCTGCTGGCGCAGGGCAGATACAAGAATTTTATAACCTCGTGCTGTCCCTCAGTAAACAGAGCAATATCGCTTTACTATCAGGACGCGCTCAAATATCTTGCGCCTGTTGAATCACCGGCGGTGGTTCACGCCAGAATACTAAAGGAAGAAAACCCGGGATGCAGCATAGTGTTTATAGGACCCTGCATTGCCAAGAAAAAAGAATGCAGAGAGTCGGGACTGTTTGACGGAGTGCTTACTTTCGAGGAGCTTGCAGAGCTGTTTGAGGAGCTTGATATACAGCCGGAGGATACTAAAGAGGCGGAGAATCAGTACTGGAACAGAGCAAGAGTATTTCCTGTAAGCACAGGTGTAATAAAAACACTCAAAAATCCATCTGCGGATTATGAATACATAGCAGTTGACGGAGCCTCAAGATGCAGAGAGGTACTTGAGGAAATCGACAGACTCGAAGGCATTTTTGTAGAGCTTAACACCTGTCAGGGGGCATGCGTTAACGGTCCATGCACATTAAACAGAGAGGACAGCTCCATAATCTCAAATGCGAGAGTCCGCAAATATACAGCCGAAAACAGCTGGGGCGAGCTGCTGCCCGAAAAAGATGAAAACGTGTCTGTATTCTGTGAGCACAGCAGGATCAGCACCAATGACAGACAGCCCTCCGAAGAGGAAATCAGAAAAATCCTCGAGGAAACCGACAAATATACTCCGGAGGATGAGCTTGACTGCGGAGCCTGCGGATATTCAAGCTGCAGAGAAAAGGCATGGGCAGTTGCAAACGGCTACGCAGATGTTGAAATGTGTCTGCCGTATATGAGAGAAAGAGCAGAAAATCTGTCGGGAGAGATAATCGAAAACAGCCCTAACGGCATAGTGGTTATAGACAGCAATTTCAGAGTTGTGGATATCAACGACAAGGCAAGTCAGCTTCTGGGCATAGAGCAGTTCAGAGAGAAAGCCGATTCCATAATCGATCTTACGGGTAACGACCCTGATATCATAGAGGCGCTGGCCGAAAAAAGAAATCTCAAGCTGGAGGAACTTCTGATACCTGCCACAGACTCATATGTTGAGTTCTCATTAAATCATATGAAAGACCACAATATGATATTTGCAACCATGAAAGATATTACAGAAGAGGTTCACTACAATGAGAAGCTTGACAAGCTGACAGACGAAACCATTGCAGCGGCAGATGCAGTTATCAAAAAACAGATGAGAACAGCTCAGGAAATAGCATCGCTTCTTGGTGAAACCACAGCAGAAAGCAAAATAGCTCTTATGAAGCTCAAAGAAATTCTTCTGATAGATGAGGAGGACGAACAGTAATGAGTCTGTTTCTTGAATACGGATATACTTCATTCAACAAAAAAGGCGAGGAGCTGTGCGGCGATATGGTTTCGGTAGTCAGAAAAGACGGATATACCACGCTGGTACTTGCCGACGGTATGGGAAGCGGCGTTAAAGCCAACATACTTGCAACCCTTACCTCTACTATACTAAGCACCATGGTATCAGAAAACATACCTCTTGATGACTGCGTTGAAACAATAATAGAGACTCTGCCGGTGTGCAAGGTCAGAGGCGTGGCATATTCCACCTTTTCAGTAATACACTTAAACAACGAGGGCAGAGGCTTCATGTTTGAATTTGACAGTCCCGAGTGTATGTTTTTCAGAAACGGATACCCATGGGTGATGGACAGGGAGGAGCTTGCTGTCTGCGGCAAAAAAATATACAAATCAGAGCTTGAGCTTGAGGATCAGGACGTTATAATCGTAATGTCTGACGGAGTGCCTCATGCAGGAATAGGCAAGCTGCTCAATTTCGGCTGGGACAGAGATGACATC
>URGK01000108.1 GCA_900547295.1 uncultured Eubacteriales bacterium | reverse complement strand
GCCTGTGTGATCAGCGAGGCCGCAGCAGCCCCGGACGCTCCCCATGATGGTATCAAGACTTCCTGAATATGCGGACTACAGTATGGACGAACTGATGCACGCATATGACGAGGAAAACCGCTCCAGATACTACAGCGAAATTATCAACTCAATAGTCGAATGCGGCGTTGCGGAGGATTACATAATACAGGCGGCCGAAACAGTATCAAGACTTGCGGTTGACAGACTTCATATAATCGGAGATATATTTGACAGAGGCTCTCACCCCGACAAGATTATGGATTTCCTTATGGAATATCACGATGTTGACTTCCAGTGGGGCAATCACGATATAGTCTGGATGGGCGCTGCAACAGGCAACTGGGCCTGCATAGCCAATGTGCTGCGAATGAACATCAGCTACAACAACTTCGATATGCTTGAAATCGGCTATGGCATCAACCTGAGACCTCTTGCGACATTTGCGCAGAAGTTTTACGGTGATGACCCGTGCGATGCTTTCAAGCCGCATATAATTGAAAAGAACGTATATGACCAGGTGGACGAAAGCCTTGCGGCCAAGATGAACAAGGCCATATCAATACTCCAGTTCAAAATAGAGGGACACAGAATTAAAAACCACCCGGAATTTCATCTTGAGGGCAGGAAGCTGCTTGATAAGATAGACTACGAAAAGGGCACCATAGTAGTAAGAGGGGAAACCTATGAACTCAAGGACAAGAATTTCCCTACAGTAAATCCGGAAGACCCTTATGATATAACACCGGAGGAAAAAGAAGTAATGTCAGCCCTTGAAGCTGCATTTTTACAGAGCGAAAAGCTTCAGAGACATATCAGATTTTTATACAGCCACGGAGCAATGTATACCATAAGTAACGGCAACCTGCTTTACCACGGCTGCATACCTTTAAACGAGGATGGCACATTCGAGGAGTGTGTCATAAACGGCAAGACTGTCAAGGGCAAGGCTCTTATGGACTACCTTGACGATCAGGTAAGAAAAGCATACTTCAATCCTGTTGAGTCAGAGGAAGTCGGCAGAGGCGGTGACCTGATGTGGTTCCTGTGGCTTGGCAGCAATTCACCGCTGTTTGGCAAGGATCAGATGACCACCTTTGAAAGATGCTTCATAGCAGACAAAAAAACACACAAGGAGCACACCAAGCCGTACTATAAATATCGTGACAGCAGGGAAACCTGCGAGATGATACTTGAGGAATTCGGACTTGATCCTAAAAAATCACACATATTAAACGGCCATGTGCCTGTAAAGATTAAAGACGGAGAAAGTCCTGTCAAGGGTGACGGCAAGCTGTTTGTAATAGACGGCGGTATTTCCAAGGCCTATCAGAAAACAACAGGAATTGCAGGTTACACCTTTATATTCAACTCGAGATTTATGGCGCTTTCGGAGCACAAGCCTTATGAGCCTCTCAAAGAGGACGGCACTCAGAGATTCCACAGACCTATAATCAGAACAGTGGAGGTGCTGCCTGAAAGAATGAATGTCAGAAGCTCGGATGACGGCAGAGAGCTTGAAAGACAGGTTGAAAATCTCAGAGCTCTGGTGGATGCCTACCGAAAGGGAACTATTAAAGAAAGCTATTAACAAGTGACAGATTAGGAGGATTTATGTTTTTAAAAATTCTTACAGCGTTTATTATACTGTTTGTCGTAATGCTGGTAATAGGACTGATCAGAGGAAAGGGCAGAACCAAAGCCTCTGCAGGAGATGCGGCAAGAGAAACACGCAAGCTGCAATCCTTTGACGATATGATTGCAGAATATGAGAGGGAGCCTGACCACGGCAGCATTACAGAGGACCAGTACTATTACTGCTGCTATATGACAGGCAAAAAGATAAACGGATATGACCTCAAAAAAGCCGTAATGTTTCAGACTACCTGCGAGGTCAGAGGTATCAGAGATATAGGGGGTATGAAGAATATCCTTAAATACGATGAACTGTACGGCGATATTGACGTGGCTTCAATAGACTGCAAAGAATTCTACGATATAGGGGCGAAAACCTCTGAAATCGTAGAGAGAATAAAAAGGCTTAACAGAGCGGAATAGATCGGAAATAAAAGCGTGGGTGACCACGCTTTTAAAGTACCTTTTTTAAGAATATTTTAAGTCTTTCGGACTGAGGGTTGCTGAAGAATTCTTCAGGAGTGTTCTGCTCTATTATATGACCCTCGTCCATAAATACGACTCTGCTTCCCACTTCCTTGGCAAATCCCATTTCGTGAGTTACAACAGCCATTGTCATACCCTCATCGGCAAGCTGCTTCATAACATCTAAAACCTCGCCTACCATTTCAGGGTCGAGAGCCGATGTCGGTTCGTCAAAGAGCATTACCTTAGGGTGCATAGCCATAGCTCTTACTATCGCTATACGCTGTTTCTGTCCGCCTGAAAGTGATGCCGGATAAGCGTCTGCCTTGTCCATAAGGCCTACACGTTCCAAAAGTCTGTCGGCTTCCCTGTCAGCCTCCGCCTGCTTCATAAATCCTGTCTGTACAGGCGCAAGAGTTATATTTTTTCTTACTGTCATATTAGGGAACAGATTGAAATGCTGGAAAACCATTCCCATCTGCTGTCTTACCTTGTTTATATCCACAGAGGAATCTGTAATGTCCATACCGTCAAAGGTGATAGTACCCTCGTTAGGTCGTTCAAGCATATTCAGGCATCTTAAAAATGTTGATTTGCCTGAGCCCGACGGTCCGATTATAACCAGTTTTTCGCCGGGATAAATATGTTCGGAGATGTTGTCAAGAACAAGATTATCTCCAAAGGATTTAGAAAGATTTTTAATGTCTATCACTTTGACGCAGCCTCCTTTCGAGTATGCCAAGCAGCCATGTAAGAATAAG
>URGK01000107.1 GCA_900547295.1 uncultured Eubacteriales bacterium | reverse complement strand
TTTCAACAATCTTGTCTGCTGTCTTGGCATCTACAGTTGTTTCAGCCTTATTGTCTTTAACAGCCGGAGTAAGGTCTGCTGTTGTATTCTTATCTGTTGCATTGTTAGTTACATTGTCTGCAGTTGGAGGAACCGGAAGTACTGGTCCACCACCGCCGCCAGTGTTGCCGCCGGAAGTCTTTTCAGCTATAGTCATGTCTCCAGTAACTTTATCTCCGTTTTTAACTACAGTATCAGTACCTTTTAATACCCATGTCTTAGCTGCATCTAAGCCTTCTAACGTGTCACCGTAAACGTAAGTTTTAGTATTACCATCTAAAGTTACGTAACATTCTGTTAAGATTTCAACAGATAAGCCTTTATTTAATTTATCTACGGCATTGTCTGTAATCTTAATCATAGCAAGAATCATATTTGTAAGCTGTTCATCAAAAGGTGCAGCTGGGTCTCCCTTAAGGGCTACAAGTGCATCGTCTGTCACTGCGTCTGAATCACTATTGATATATACACCTGCTTTTAATTTTGCAATAGAATCTCCTACTCTGAGAACACTGCCCTTAGGAATATACATTACAATATTTTTTTCAGCTTCATCAACTTTATAAAGAGTTGCAGCATCACGGATTGCATCGTTTGTGCCTTTAATTCCACCAGATGCACTTGGATTTACTGTGCACGCTTTATCAAATAATAATTTCTGTGTTCCAATCTGTAAATAAGCACCCGCAGGTATTTCAATTTTACTGTCATTTGTCTGATCGGCTGCCGGAGTTGCTTCTACTTTTGAAGTAAGCTCATGCCATGCCTTACGAACAGCATCTGTATCGTTTGGTGTAGCTGTCATAGTATAAACAGGAACATTATTTTCGCCATTTTCCTTGGTAACCGCACTTACATCATATGTAAATGAATATTCGTTTACTTTTCCGATAAGTGTTGCTCCATTAAACGCATTTACCTTGCCACTGTTCGGATAGAGATGATTGTTTGGTTTATCACATCCAAAGATATGTGGGAAAAATTCAGGAAGCATCGGAGTATACTGTAAGTTTGGATTAAAGCTTACTGAATGGGATCTCTCACCTGTTACTCCTAAGCTCTGTACATTTTTCATTGTAACTTTTGCGCTTACCGATTTTGCATCAACTTGTTCGCCAATAACCTTTCCCAGTACTGAGTAGTCATCGTATACTTCCGCAAATGCGTGTGCATCACCGGATTTGATTTCCACTTTGAATTTTCCATTCTTATCCCATGTGTTGCCACCTGTTGCACCTGTTGCAAACGCCATTGAAGGCATGAAAGCTACAATCATGATAACACTCATGAGAATTGCAAATAATTTTTTCATTTGTTTTTACTTCCTTTCTTAAAAATTATTTATATATCACAGCTTGCGCTATAATATCTGTTTAATCAGCGATTTCACTGTCTATATTAGACCAGCCTGTATAAACCAGCTTATCGCCTACCAGTCTAACGCCACGCACCTTGTAGTAGTAGCGTTTACCTTGTTTAAGGTTCTTAGTATTGATGTACTTTCTGATATCAGAGCTGTTCTGATAGAATGCCTTCTTTCCAAAACCTTTTTTCTTTACAGCTCTGTATACCTGATAGTAATCAATACTGTATCCCTTTGATTTCTTCCAGGTCAGTTTCATATTACCCTTCGATGTCACAGATACATTCAGTTTTAATTTTGTCTTTTTAACACCTTTTTCAAGCTTTTTCAGTCTGGCATCCTGCTTATCAAGTAGACTGACTGCATTATCACTGTCAGTAATGATATATCTGGCTGCACCGTCAGAGCTGAATGATAAATACTTCTTTCCGTTCTGTTCAACTATGCTGCTGTCAAGTTCTCTGTACAGACCATACTTGTCAATCACAAGAATCTTAACATCCTTGCCTGCAAGCTTGTCCGGTATCTCTACCGCAGCTGTATGCGCTCCGTTACCGGACCATATGATCTCACCTTTACTGTCAGTTGCTATCAGCTGGATTATGGAACCATATTCACCACAGGCCGCTTTCTGTTTTTCAGTCATTTCGGATTTATCAAGTTCTCTGCTTGTTACTGATATACCGTCTGCGGCTTTTGCTGACATGGTTTTCAGAATCTCAGCATTTAATGTAAATTCACCTTGACCAGTGTTAATTACAAGCTCATATTTATTATCCTTAATCAGATTATCTATCATATCCTGTGATAAATTAATCTGATATACAGATGAGCTGTTTGTATACTTATGATGTACACGTATTACAACCTTGGTTGAGCTGTTAGCTGTTGCCTTGCTGAAGATCTCCTTCAGAACAGCATCACTTATATTAAGCTTACCGTTATTCTTAGGAACTATGTTGGCAACAGTAGTTTTAACCTTGTCCGTATTAACATTAGTGACATAATCTCTATAGTTGTTGCCATAACTGCTGCCAGGCGATGAAGTATGCTTTACTTCTCTGCAGTATATACATTTACCATTCTGATAGTTATGATCCACCATAGGGATCACTGTTACATCAGTCTTCGCATCGCGTTTGCTGCAATGATGGCTCTTTGAGCCTTCCTCTTTACAGGTTGCTTCCTTATCCACTGACCATACTGTTTCCCAACTGTGTTCCAGTTTATCAACTGCTTCTGTCTTTGTTGCTCCGCAGTCACTGCATGTATATGTCTTTTCTCCTGCTTCCTCACATGTAGCCCCTGTTGTTATCTTTCCTTCATCCCAACTGTGAGCTGCAGTTTCAAAATGATTTTCATCATTTTCACAGGCATGCTTATGCTTGTCATCATCTACTTTAATCCAGCTGCCCCATTTATGGCCTGTCGCCAGGATTTCTGTCTGTGCTACCAGCACCTCATTGCAGACTGAGCAGTG
>URGK01000106.1 GCA_900547295.1 uncultured Eubacteriales bacterium | reverse complement strand
CTCGGCCGCATTCCCCGTGATACTATTTACTCAAATACAGGCGGACAGGCATCAAAATCAACTCCTATAGGAGCTGTTGCACAGTTCGCATCAAATGGTAAGAGTGTCAAGAAAAAAGACCTTGCGCAGGAAGCAATGTCCTACGGATATGTATATGTTGCGCAGATTGCCATGGGAGCAAATCCGGCTCAGGCGCTTACAGCCATCAAAGAGGCCGAAAGCTACGACGGACCGTCACTTATCATAGCATATGCTCCTTGCATCAACCACGGACTTAAGGCAGGTATGGACAAGGCTATGCTTGAAATGAAGAATGCGGTAAGATCAGGCTACTGGAACCTGCTCAGATATGACCCTGGAAAACGTGAGGCCGGCGTAAATCCGCTTTCAATAGACAACCCTAAGCCTACTGAAAAATACAGAGATTTCATTATGGGCGAGGTAAGATACAATTCACTTATGCTTAGAGATCCGAAGAGAGCAGAAAAGCTGTTCACAAGAGCAGAAAAAATAGCATCTCAGAAGTATGATGATCTGGTTAACCAGAAACGCAGTTTTGATCCGGAGGAGGAAGTATAGTGATGTATAAGATAACAGGAAAAAGAAGATTAAACGATAATATGACATGGCTGGAGATAGAGGCGCCTCTGGTTGCAAGGAAAGCTTTGCCGGGTCAGTTTATAATACTCAGAACAGATGAAAAAGGCGAAAGAATACCTCTTACAATGGCAGGCTACAGCAGGGACAAGGGCACAGTTGAAATTATATATGCCGCAGTAGGAAGAACTACAATGCTTTTAGACCAGCTTAACGAGGGTGATTTCCTCTGCGATGTGGCAGGTCCACTGGGCAGACCTACAGAAATGGAGGGACTCAAAAGAGTCTGCGTTGTAGGCGGAGGTACAGGCAATGCTCTTGCTTTCGGACTTGTAAAGGGACTTCACACAGAGGGCATTAAGGTTGATACCATAGCAGGCTTTAAGAGCAGGGACTTTGTTATTCTCGAAAAGGAATTTAATGAAATATCGGAAAACCTTTACATAGTTACAGATGACGGCTCATACAAGGAAAAGGCCTTTACTACAGACAAGCTGAAGCAGCTTCTTGCTGACGGTAATAATTACGATGAAATCATAGCAGTGGGACCACCTGTAATGATGAAGCTGGTATGCGGCATTGCACAGGAGGCAGGTATCAGATCGGTAGCTTCACTTACGGCATATATGATAGACGGTACCGGAATGTGCGGAGGCTGCCGCGTTATAATCGGAGGCGAAAGCAGATTTGTATGCGTTGACGGTCCGGAATTTGACGGAAGCCAGGTGGACTGGGACGACCTTATTATGAGAAACGGTTTTTACAGAGAAGAAGAAGCAGAGGAAAGAAGTCATATCTGCCGTCTGACAGGAGGTGTTCGTTACAATGATTAATTTAGAAAAAACAAAAAATCCGATGCCTCAGCAGGACCCTATGGTAAGAAACAGGAATTTTGAAGAGGTTGCAACGGGATATACAGAGGAAATGGCAGTTAATGAGGCAATGAGATGCCTCAAATGCCGCAAGAAGCCATGCACTAAAGGCTGCCCTGTAAAAATTCACATACCTGAATTTATAGATGCGGTATCAAAAGGGGAATTTGAAGAAGCATATAATATAATATCACAGACAAGCTCGCTTCCTGCAATATGCGGCAGAGTATGCCCGCAGGAAAATCAGTGCGAGGGAAGATGCGTTCAGGGCGCATTCGGCGAGCCTGTGGCAATAGGCAGACTTGAAAGATTTGTTGCCGACTGGCACGATGCAAACGGCACCGATAATTTCAAAGCGCCTGAGCCTAACGGACATAAGGTTGCAGTGGTAGGCTCAGGTCCCGCAGGTCTTGCCTGCGCAGGCGACCTTATAGGTATGGGCTATGATGTGACTGTATTTGAGAGTCTGCACAAGGCAGGCGGAGTTTTAGCCTACGGAATTCCTGAGTTCAGACTTCCGAAGGCAATAGTTGCCAAAGAGGTTTCAAAGCTTGAGGAAAAGGGCGTAAAGGTAGTAAAGAACGCAGTTATAGGGCAGTCGATGAACGTTGACGAGCTGTTTGCCGACGGTTATGAAGCGGTATTTATAGGCACAGGCGCGGGACTTCCGTCATTTATGAATATTCCGGGAGAAAACCTGCTTGGCGTATGTTCTGCCAATGAGTACCTTACAAGAATAAACCTGATGAAGGCTTATCTTCCTGATTATGATACACCTATTCAGAAAGCAAGAAATGTGGCTGTAGTAGGCGGCGGCAACGTTGCCATGGATGCTGCAAGATGCGCCAAGAGAATGGGAGCAGACCACGTATATATCATATACCGCCGTTCAATGGATGAAATTCCTGCCAGACGGGAAGAAATAGAGCATGCCATTGAAGAGGGCATTGAGTTTAAGCTTCTCAACAATCCTGTTAAAATCATAGGAGATGAGGATAACAGAGTCTGCGGCATTGAATGTGTGGAAATGAAGCTGGGCGAGCCTGATGCGTCGGGCAGAAGAAGACCTGTTGAAATAGAGGGGTCAAATTTCGTGCTAGATGTTGAAGAGGTTATCATGTCGATAGGAACAAGATTAAACAAGCTTATTCTTAACACTACAGAAAACCTTGAGCCGAACGAAAGAGGCGGCATAGGCACAGACGAAAAGGCTGCAACAAGCCATAAGGCGGTATTTGCAGGCGGAGATGCCGTAACAGGGGCTGCAACTGTAATTCTTGCAATGGGAGCAGGCAAAACAGCGGCAGAAAGCATAGACGAATACTTCAAAGAAAACAAATAAAGATTAAGCAATAAAAATTGGCGCTATAACGCTTTTAGTGGTTGGACGTTAGTGGTGGTCTAACTTTACAGG
>URGK01000105.1 GCA_900547295.1 uncultured Eubacteriales bacterium | reverse complement strand
AGGACAACACCTCGGAGGACAACAATGAACGAAAATGCCTCCGAGTAATAACGGAGGTTTATTTATGAAAAAATCAAAAAAACTATTTGCACTGCTGCTTAGCTGCATTATGGTTATTGCAATGATGCCTGCAGCAGTATTTGCAGAGGATAGCACTGCTGAAGGAGAAGGCTCAGAAGAAGCAGGGAAGGTGGTTGGCACTTGGGGCGACTATGCAGACACAAGCTGGTATACCGATCACGAGTCGAACAATGAGTACCATATTACCACAGCAGAGCAGCTTGCTGGTCTGGCGAAGTTGGTTAATACTGATCCAGGAACTACAAATTTTGCGGGGAAAACTTTCTATTTGGAAAGCGACCTTGATTTATCCGGGCATGAATGGATTTCGATTGGGACGGGTAGCGGCGGAACACAGTCTAAATACAGCTTTTGCGGTGTATTTGACGGACAGGGTCATGTAATCTCAAATCTCCACTCTCATGAATCATATATTGAGGGTGCGGAGGAGTCTCATAATTTACTTAGAAACGCTCTGTTCGGCAATGTTTACAACGGCGAAGTTAAAAACCTTGGTGTTGCAAACGCTGAAATTTGGATTGATCCTAAAGATGACAGTGCCGCAGGTAAAGGCATTTTAGTTGACTGGATGGGTAAGTCCAAAATCACGAACTGCTGGACATCCGGCAGCATTTACAGCGGTACCAAAATAGAAAAGAATATTGGCGGTATCGTTGGTGTTACCGTGCAGGGCTGCACCATTTCCGGTTGCTATTCAACAGCAACACTTACAGGCAATTTTACAAATTCCGAGGGATATTATACAGAACCGAACAAAGCTGATTGGCCGTGCGATACCATTGGCGGTATTGTTGGCGCAAGATTTGACGGTAATTTAACGGTTACGGATTGTTGGTTTGATGGTAAGATTGTTGTCAACTCTATACAGGCAGCTGTCGGCGGAATTGTTGGATATACAGATGATTATTTGGGTACGGCAATCGTTAAAAACTGCATGGTTGCTACTTCTGATATGAGCGCAGACAGCGACGGTAATACCTGCTGGATTGCTTATGCCTTTGCCGGTACGGTAGAAAATAACTACTGGCCTGATGATGATAAAGGATATAATCCATCCCTGCTTACAGGAGTACAGGGTACTGCTGCTTCCGACTTTAACTCTGAAGATGTCCTTAAAGGTCTTCAGGATAATGCAGCTACAGGAATTGAATGGGTTGCTGGAATTAATCACCCGACATTTGGGTGGCTTCCTGCTGATTACAGCAAGGTAGATGAAGCAATTGCTAAAGCTGATGCAATAGATAAGAATAAATACAAAGACTTTTCCGCAGTAGAAAAAGCGATATCTGATGTTAAACGTGACAAGAAAATGAGAAATCAGGCAGACGTAAATGCGATGGCCAAGGCAATTGAAGATGCTATTGCTGCATTACAGTTGAAATATTCCGGCGGTGGTTCATATATACCTAAAGACAATGTAACTAATAATCCTGCAGACAAGAGCACAACTGCCGACCTTACTCCGGTTGTTAAGGGAGATAAGGCTGAAACAACAGTAGATGCCAAAACAGCGGATAAGATCGTTGACAGGGCTCTAGAAAACAAATCAACAAAAATAATAATTGATGCAGCTGGCAATAACACTGCAGTTTCATCAGAAGTAGCTGTACCTGAAAAGACAGTTAAGGAACTGGCTGGAAAAACAGATGCCAATCTGGTTATTAAAACTGACAACGGTAAAGTTGATTTAGACAAGACTGCGCTTGATGCAGTTGCAGTGCAGGCTGGAGATACAGGTTTTGTCAGACTGATAATCGAAACCATTAAATCTGATGAAAACATCTGCCATGTAAACCTGAAACTTATAACCTCAAACGGGGCTGTTAAGGACTTCAATGGCGGTAATGTTAAGGTTACAATTAACCTTACTAAGGAACTTGCAGCCAAGGATGTTGTATGCGTATACATCAATGACAACGGTATCTACACATTAGTAGAGGGAGTTCTCAATGCAGACGGTACATACACATTCACAACAGGTCACTTCTCAGAATATGCAGTAATGGCTAAAGATGAGGCTGATAAGGTAATAGCTGAACAGTTAAATACCTTAATCAAGGAAGTTAATCTTAAAGTACGAACATCAAAGACAGCAAAGAAGAACATCAAGGCTGTAGTATCGGGAGATATAACTGCTCTGACAGATGCAGGCTATACAGTTAAGTATAAGTTCTACAAGTCAACAAAGAAAGCTTCAAAGTATAAGGCAGGTAAGACAAAGGACACTAATACATACATCAATACTGCAGGTAAGAAGGGAACTAAATATTACTACAAGGCAAAGGCTCTGGTATACAGCGGAGATAAGCTTGCAGGTCAGACAGTTCTTACACAGTGCAAGTATGGTGTGAGGACTTGGAGTAAGTAACTTACCTGAATAATGTACATTAATCAGGTGATTTAACGGGATATATCTTAGTATGTATCTTAAAATATTAAAACAACTGAATTAAGGTGTTTGACAGGCAGTTCACTGTAATGGTGAATTGCCTGTTTTCGCAGGTGCTTAAGATAAAAACTTTTTCTGCTTTTAAATCCTGTTTTTTGTCAAGTGGGGAGCTGTGAAGGTTTAAATATCAACGTATTAATGAAATTACAGAAAAAAATAAAAAAGGAATTGACTGTAAAAACGGGGTGTAGTAAAATGGTAGCATAGAAAAAATATAAAGACGCACGGATAAGCCGTTTAGGCTGAATTGATTTTCAGCTTAAACGGCTTTTTATTGTGCGTTTTTTGCTTTCTAAAAAATATGAAAACGGAGGATAAACAGATGAAAGCAGAAAAAGCTAAAGTAAACAGAGAATTTAAAGACGGTATGTTCAGAACTCTCTTTAACGACAAAGAGAAAATGCTGGAGCTCTACAACGCGGTAAGTGAGGAGCAGATGGGAAAGGAGGCTCTTGAAAACATAGATAATGGAGTTGCCACAATATGCGAAAGCAGATTGATGGGACTCCTTATGCAACGGTTCACCAGCTTTAGCTGGCTATGAACCGACTGTAAACGTGCCGTAGAGTGCTAACGCTTCGCTCCAACTCGTTACACTCGTTGCTGTCCGTTTTGCCTAGCCAAGCATAGCTTGGGGCAAAAAGGCACACGCTAAAGCACTGCACTCCTGACAGGGGACTTACCATCAGCTCATACTTCGCTGGGTTAAGTCTCCCTGATGTTTGGTTCCGAAATATACGGAACAAGGAAGCTGATGATGGCTCCGCCCTC
>URGK01000104.1 GCA_900547295.1 uncultured Eubacteriales bacterium | reverse complement strand
AAACATATTCTGATATATCAGGCATCAGCGCCGCTCTGATACCTGCCGCATCTGTCCTGAAAACACCCAAGCTGCGTCTCTCCCTCCATAAGTCTTATCACCTGACAGCTGTTGCCGCAGCCGCTGCAGGTGAATTCCTCCGTATGAACTTCACCGAAATCCGCATCAAAGCCTCTGAAGCGGCTTTTGTTTTTTGCAGCAGACTCTCTTGCAATTATTGCAGCTCCCACAGCGCCCATTACAGTATTGTGCTCAGGTATTGCAACTTCTGCTCCGATTTCCTCTTCAAAGGCTTTTTTAATTCCACCATTGCAGGATACTCCGCCCTGGAAGCAGAAGCCAGGCTCAAGTTTTTTGCCCTTTGCCACATTGCTCATATAGTTTCGCACAAGAGCTCTGCACATTCCTGCAAGTATATTTTCCATAGATACGCCCATCTGCTGTTTGTGAATTATATCGGACTCCGCAAATACCGCGCATCTTCCCGCTATGGAAGCCGGCATATCAGCTCTGAGGGCAAGCTCCCCGATATCCGATGTTTTAATGCCCATACGCTCTGCCTGCCTGTCGAGAAATGAGCCGGTCCCTGCCGCGCACACCGTATTCATCGCAAAGTCCCTGACATATCCGTCTTTAATAAGTATTATCTTGGAGTCTTGTCCGCCGATTTCAAATACAGTCCTCACTTCCGGGTAGAGCTCCGCCACTGCTCTGCCGTGAGCCGTTATTTCGTTTTTAACGGCATCCGCTCCTATCATCATAGCGGCTATGGCTCTGCCGCTTCCCGTTGTTCCCGCTCCCGCTATATCTCCTGCCTGAAATTCCTGCCCCAGAATCTTCATTCCCTGTTCTACCGCTCTGATTGGATTTCCCTCTGTTTTGAGATAAAGCTTTTTCAGGACATTGTTTTTTTCATCGATTACTACAAGGTCGGTGCTCACCGAACCTACATCTATACCAAGCCAGTTCATTTTTTCCCCTTTCTTTTTCTTGCCGCAAGCATATCCGCAAAGGATTCCAGT
This sequence comes from uncultured Eubacteriales bacterium, assembly GCA_900547295.1. Taxonomy (GTDB): domain Bacteria; phylum Bacillota; class Clostridia; order Peptostreptococcales; family Anaerovoracaceae; genus UMGS973. The sequence goes on along the minus strand of URGK01000104.1, from coordinate 2,513 downwards.
CTGGTCAGATATCCCGCATCTCCTGTCATTTCATCAAACACCAGATGAAGCACCTCAAGGTTTTTCCCGTCCGCATTGTTTTCAAATACGGTTTTGGCTACTATCTCAGGCATACACCCTGCCGGCATAAGCTGCACTATTCCGTCAAAGCCCAGAGATTTGTAATCATCTATCGCCTTTACCGTTTCGTGGGCATAGCCGCCTATGGCATACGGCATATAACCGCTGTGCTTTTTCTTTATTAACGCCGATTTGGCTGTATATCCTGCCCACCAGCTGAGAGTCATTGTTTTCTGAAAGGATACTCCCATATTCATAAGGGTTTCTTCGATATTATGGTTTGCAAAGGGTTCTATGCAGGTATATATTTCTCCTGTAAGAGCCAGTCTTACAGGGTCTGCCTTTCTTCTTGTTCTGACTCTGTCTGTCAGGGCCTCATAGCAGTCCATAATTCTGAATGCTTCTTTAAAGCTTCCGGCTTCTCCGAGTTCTTTAAAAAGATTTCTTCTGAGAGCCACAAGCTCCGCCGGATTTCTGACGTAGCCTGCCATAAAAAAGCACTGCTCCTCCAGCAGGTCCATTCTGAGCATCAGTTTTCTTGCTTTTCGCACCATACGGATTGTTTTTGCAGCGCTTAAGTTTCTGCTTCCTTTCAGAGCTTTCAGTCTTGTCATAAATTCTTTTTTGCCTATTACTGCCGGCGAGTCGAGCACAATCCAGTTCATACTGCATTTCTGTCCGTCCATTGCATCCGACAGCAGCTGGCAGTACTGCCCGAGTCTGCATGGTCCCCCAGTTGCCACCATAACTGCCGTATCTGCTCCTTTTTTATATCCATCGGTCAGGTTGCCCGCCATAAGTTTAAAGGGCAGGCATATTTCATCAGGTGAAATTCTGCTGCCCTGCTCAAGTGTCTTTGCACTGTTTATCTCCGGCACCGCCGTTTGTGTTCCCATTGACTCAAGCAGGAGTCTGACAGGTATATAGGCCTTGCCTATATGAGGGAATGTTACTTTCATATTGCCGCCCTCCGAATTATATCTCCAAAGGCTTCCAGTCTTGTTTTAAAGCCCGCATCAGCTCTGTGTTCATCAATTTTAAGGCTGAAAACCGGGATGTCAGTGATGTATTTGTATATGAGAGCTGTAAGTATACTGTCTATGCCGCAGTTAAATGACGACATGCAGATAACTGCATCTACGGTTTTCTGCTCTGAAAGTATGACGGCTCTTGCCAGTATATCCGTAAGGGCGTCCCAGTACGGCCGCTTTATAAGGTGAAGTTTTTCGATTCTCGTTATTTTTTCGTATCTTGAAATATCCCTGCCCTGTATTACGCCTATTCCCATTCTGTGAAGCCTGTCTGCAAGGTTCATATTGGAATAGGTGTTGTTAAGGTTGTATTCGTGAGCGGCTATAAAGACATTGTATTCATAACCCTCATCGTCGCTGTATCTGTATTCCCTTTGAGCTTTTGAGGCCTTGCCTATTGCCTTTGCAAGTCCTCTCCTTTTTATTTTCATTTTTTTGAGCTGGCGCTTCAGGTATTTGTGAAGCTGTTTTCTGTCATTTATGCAGACTGCTTCATTAAATACCAGCTTGTCCGAGGCTGCCATATCAGGCATACCGCAGATTTTAGGGCACAGGGTTTCTCCGAATTCCGTTTTCATAATTCTGGGCACGCACACATACCTGCATTCTTCAGAGAGTTTATCTATCTGACCTCTCATAACCTTTACAGGCAGGCACGCTTCGTCAGCACAGAGTCTGCCGCCTCTGTCTATGATGTCCTGATTTATTTCATCGACGTATTTAAGCTCTACTCCTATCTCCTCCGCAAAGGCCGTTATAAAGGGGCGGTATCTGTAGTATACATAGCCCTTGGGCATTCCTATAATCAAAATAAAAGACCTCCTGAACAATATATAAATATTGTTGACAGGAGGTTTCCTTATTATACCTACTGAATTACTTCATACATATCTGCCGCATCTTCCTTGCGGACAGTTTCGAGGATCTTGGTTATTCTGACTTTAATTGTGTTGTTTCCGAATTTTATTTCGACTATGTCGCCCTCTTTTACCTCTGTACCCGGTTTGGCCACTTTGTCGTTTACTGTTATTCTCTCCTGCTCGCAGGCTTCCTTGGCAACGGTACGCCTTTTGATAAGTCTGGAGTTTTTAAGGTATTTGTCTATTCTCATATTGTCTCCTAATCAAACTGAACATCTTTTACCGTAAACTTCTGCCAGTCGTGCTTTGCAAATGGATGGTAGGTCATAAACCGAAAAATTGCACTCTCGCTAAAGCTCGGCAATTTCTGTATTTGACCTACCAGCAGTTCGCTTCGCTCACTGGGTTAGGTCATAAACTGAAAAATTGCACTCTCGCTAAAGCTCGGCAATTTCTGTATTTGACCTACCAGCAGTTCGCTTCGCTCACTGGGTTAGGTCATAAACTGAAAAATTGCACTCTCGCTAAAGCTCGGCAATTTCTGTATTTGACCTACCAGCAG
>URGK01000103.1 GCA_900547295.1 uncultured Eubacteriales bacterium | reverse complement strand
CAATTCATCCCACCACTTATAGAAATGGGGGATTTCTTGCTCACGGCGTGTTAAAAGTGCAAATAACTCTTAGCACCGCTTAGAAATTGGTGCAGATTATTTGTATTGTGTCAAACAAAAACACAGCAACACTTATCTGAAGCTGTGTTTCTTCTAATATAAAATTATATTTTATCAGCAGTTTCCGCCAGTACATTTCCGTCCTTGTCATAAACTGTATAAACCAGCCGCCGTTCTCTTTCATATGAATTCGGTACTGCAAAAAGATATGCCGAGATACCGGTTTTGTTCAGCCAAAAAGTTTCCGACCTGTCTATACTCTCCGTACCGTCATCGTTACAGCGTATTGACTTGAAATCCATTTTCACCGCATTTCCTCTGTCCACAATAGCAATAAGGAACTCATCGGTATCAAATTCTGTTGCAAACATAACCATACATTCCGGCTCATCCGAAGCGCCTCCGCTGCCGTTATACTACCTCCCGCCAACAGCTACAGCCTTATCGTCTGTCCGTTGATTGTAACAGACTCTATATCATCAATGTCAACCACCTTGCCAAACTGCATGCTGCACACTCTGCCGAATGCTCCGCTGCTGCTTCCGCCTGACACACTTGTATCTGCAAGGTTTTCACCTGATTTAAGTGTAACTGCATCTATGCTGATATTCTCCATAATCACATTGCGCCCTCTGGTGAAATCAGCTCTTACCGATATCGGTGATATTTCAATCCCTTTGAGCCTGCATCTGCCGCCTGCCACTTTTATAACCCGGCCTGACGATATCCTGCGGCTTACAGGCGTATAGTCAAGGTCAATGGACACTTTCCATTCTTTACTAATCAGCACTTCATCATCCGTACTGCACAGGTCTTTAAATGTAACATCAAAGCTGCCCCTGTTAACCTTATCTGTGCGAAAGTCCATGGAAACTGCGGCATAAAGCGCCCCGTCATCAACTATATAGTCTGTGTACCAGCCTCCTGCCACAGGTTTTTTGGTTTCAACATATACATTATCAAAGTACACCTTGTTAAGATCCTTCATGTCCAGCATATCCGCATCTTTAATATCAACTCTGTAAAGCACATAGGCGCAGTGTCTGTCACCCATTGCCTGCACCGCAGTTATCTTTACTCCGTTTGTCTCAACGCTTTCATCAAGGTTCTGAACGGCTTCTCCCATATCAACGGACTGTCCGTTTTCAAACAGTCCTGCAAGTCTGTAGTCAAGCCCTGTGGTCTGCGCAGCAAACACGCCGCAGGCAAGCAGCGCTGTAACTGCCGCGCACACCCACACAATTCTAAGTCTTGGAGTTTTCTTTTTAAGTCCCGCAAGCTGCAGGGCCTTCTGCTTAATTCTGTCTGCGGCGTCCTTTTCGAGGGCGCTGTTTTCAATCACTTCCGCTTCACGTTCTGTCACATATGTGATATTCTCACTTATTTTCATATTAAATACCCCTTTCCAGCAGCTTCGCTTTCAGCTTTTCTTTGTTTCTTGCAAGCCTGTTTTCGACCTGCTTCAGCGAAATATTAAGCTTTTCTGCAATTTCCCTGTTTTTGAAGAAGCAAAAATATTTTAAAATGAAAATGCTCCTGTCCGGCTCATCCATTTCATCTACGCTGCGGTGTATAATCTGCTCCTGCTGTTTTTTCATAAAAACATTTTCGGGAGTTTCTATATCTATATCGTCCCATTCATACTCCACAGGCGCAGTTTTGGCAGCGTCAAGAGCCGCGTTTCTCGCTATGCCGTATATATAGCTTTTGAGTGACCCCTTGCCGTTATAGTTTCCGGCATATTTCCACAGCCTATAAAACACCTGCGATACAGCCTCTTCAATATCCTCTCTGTTTTCAAGTACAGAGCTGCATATGGTTCTGACCGCGCCGCCGTACAGGTCAATGGCTGCGGCAATGCCCTGCTCCGGTTTTTTCTTTATAAGGGCTATCAGTTTTTCATCAGTCATAATTTCCTTCCTCCATATACCTATACCTGACCTTTTACTGTTTACACTCATATTTTTTTAAAAAACCGGCAGAATTTTTTAAAGAGCTATAGTCAGAGCTATCATAACCTGCGCTATGTAATAGGTAATAAGGTTTGCGGCATTGTACCAGCTGCGTTTGATTTTGCCAAACTGGGTAAGTATATATAATATATCGCTTATCATAAATATGAAAGCTCCCGCCGCAAGCAGCTTTGTAAATTCCGTTGCTCCTGTCATAATCAGAAGCCCTGCCGCAAAGGAGAATGTCGAAATCATAATAATGAAGTAGATTATGCCAAGGGGTTTAAGTTCTTTTTTGACATCTATCTTTCTTAACAATATTGTAATTATCGTCAAGCACAGCACAAGTGACATTGGAAGCGCCGCTATATATACTCTGCTGCCGGAGATTAAGGCTGCCGCAATATATACCGCGTGACCTGCAAAGAAGAATGCTGTTCCTGTCTTGAGACACATTTCATCGTATTTTGACGATACAAATCGGAGATTGAGGAAAAAGTCACCTGCGCAGCCCAGCGCAAGGCCTGCAATTATGAGGTGGGCGTAGGTGCCGCCGCCTGCAAGCTGCGCGCAGTAAATTCCAAGGTACACAAACACCAGAGATGCCAGCGTTTTGAGAATTACCGCCGGTATGTATTTTTTCATATAGTCCGTAATTATAAAGGCTGTGTCTATTGCAAAGCCTGTCACTATTATCGCCGTCAAAGTCATATGGTCCCTCCTAAAAAACAAACTGTATCATAAGCATGTAGCAGACTGTTCCCGCAAGTATGGAAATCAGCATATTGTGCTTCCATTTGTGCAGCGCAACTACCAGAAATATCGATGCCAACTCAGGTATTCCGTGGCTTCCGCCTGTAAATGACACGCCTTTGAGGCAGTATATTACAAGCATGCCCATTATCGCATAGGGCAGCACATCGCCAAGATACAGTATGGCTGCCGGCGGCTCTTTTCGGAAGATTATAAACGGAGCAAACCTTATGGCTATTGTAACTACCGATGCAACGCCTATAACTGCCAGCGCATATATATTATCTGTCATCTGTTTCCTCCTTTGTTATCCATCGTTTTTCCATGAGAAGCAGCGCCGTAATTGCTGCCATTGCAGGTATCAGGAAGCTGTCCGGTCCGAATATGAGAAGTGATATAACCGAAATACCAAGTCCGGTAACTGCCGGCAGGTGCTGCTTTGTTTTTTCCCACTGCTCCACAAATATTACTGTAAACAGCGCAATCATTGCAAAATCTATCCCTGCGGTGTCAAAGGTTATGGCGCTGCCTATAATCCCGCCTATGATGCTGCCTGTCACCCAGTAAATCTGATTAAACAGCGACACCAGGAAGCAGTATTTTTTCTCGTCCACATCATCAGGCAAATCGGGCGAGCATACCAGCGAAAATGTTTCGTCGGGCAGCGCGTATATAACGTAGGGTTTGACTTTTCCTATGTTTTTGTATTTTTCAAGCATTGCAATCCCGTAAAACAGATGTCTCAGATTAACCATCAGAGTCATAACCGCCGTTATCAGCAGGCCCGCCCCTGAGGTTATAAGGTTTATGGTTACAAACTGCATTGAGCCTGCATATATGCCTACGCTCATAAGAGCCGCCCACCACCAGCCGTAGCCCTTGCTTTCGAGGAGAACGCCAAAGGCCGTGCCTATTACCAGAAAGCTTGCCATTATTGGAATTGTTACTGTGAACTACTCCGACTTATAGAAGTCGGAGCTTCCTGCTTCAACCACTACTGCATTGGCTGCGGTGTTACGCAACT
>URGK01000102.1 GCA_900547295.1 uncultured Eubacteriales bacterium | reverse complement strand
GGTGCTGCAAGCCTCTCCCTGGGCGGGTGGAGGTGAAAAGGGGATCCTTTGGTATTCCGCTTCCCGTATCTTCTACAGACAGATAAACATGCTTGTTTCTCTGATATGCGGTTACTGTAACCTGTCCGAGCGGATGATTATATTTGATGGCATTCTCAACCAGATTGTATACAAGCCTGTAAATAAGGATATCACTGCCTATCATAGTGGCATCCTCACATTTTCCAATCAGCTTTATATTCTTTTCCACGGCAAGAGGCTCAAGGTCTGCCAAAACCTCTTCAACAATAGCATCCAATATAATTTTATCATCCCTTCCCACCGTCTGAAGCTCACTCATGTCAAGAAGAGTCTTTACCATCCTGTTTAATTTATCATTTTGTTCCGTAACCATTTTTATGGTCTGCAAAGTGTCTGCATCATTTCCCGGGTGAGAGGCAGAATTATATAAATCAAGCTGTACCTGCATTAACGCTAATGGAGTACGCAGCTCATGTGCTGCATTTGCAGTAAACTGTCTCTGTATCTCAAATGCTTCCGACAGACGCTCAAGCATCTTATTATAAGAAATACCCAGCTGGTTCAGTTCCTTAACATTGTTTTCCTCTATTCTTGAATCAGACAGATTCTGAGCCTGTACCTCTTCAATTTTATCTGAAAACTCCCTGATTGGTCTGAGTGCATGCCCGCTTATAAAATAAGTGACGACACCTCCCAAAAGCGCCAGCAAAACCGTGATTATCAGACTGTTTCTTTTATAGTCGGCCTTATTATTGTACACCTGAAACGAAAATTCATCCGCAAACTCATCCCACTTATCGTCCGGTATGCTGATATATATTTCATCTGATTTGTTTCCTTTTTCATCCCACTGTGACTCTACCGCATCCTGCAGAGAATCGATGTAATGCACACCATTTTTATAGACAAACATAGTCAGGCAGCCACATATAATAGCAATACACAATGTAGTAATGCACGTAAGTCTCCACTGTAGCGACATTCTTTTCATCTGTCAGACTCCTCCCGTATTTTATAGCCTTCACCTACCTTGTTCTGAATGGGATCATATCCCAGCTCCGCCTTAAGCTTTTTTCTAAGTGAAGACATATGTACCCTGATTGCTCCGCTAAAGCTGTCTGCCGTGGCATCCCACACATGCTCTATCAGCTCCTCCTGGCTCACCGGTCTGCCTATATTGATAAGTAAATATTCCAAAATACCATTCTCTTTTCTTGTCAGTGGAACCGGCTCTTCCTTTGCATATGCCTCGCGTTTAATCGTATCAAACTTTATTTCTCCGCATTTAAGACATATATCATTCTGTACAAATTTCCTTCTTGTCAGGCTTCTGATACGTGCCTCAAGCTCCTGCAGATGGAATGGTTTTTCCATGTAATCATTTGCTCCTGCATCCAGTCCCTCTACCTTATCAGCAATCTGACCTCTTGCAGATAATATCAAAACCTTAGTTTCATCATTGTATTTTCTAAGCTCCTTAAGAAGCTCCATGCCATCCATCCCCGGCAGATTCAAATCCAAAACTATCAGATCATAATTCTCCGACAGTATACATTCAAGAGCTTCTTTCCCATCATAACAGGTATCCACCTCATAACCGGCAGCATACAGACTCTTTGCAACCATATCACATATTTGTTTCTCATCCTCAACAATTAATAATCTCAAAATGTTCTCCTGCTTCTTAACAATAATTTTACAACCTATATTGTATAATACAAAAGTCAGCTGGTCAACAATACAACAAAAAGGAGCAACATTATGTTGAAATACCAAAAAACATGTCAAATCATTCTGCTTATCCTTGGTGTATCTATGATAAGCTATGGTGCAGTCAGAGGTGAGGCGGCTACAGTGCTTGGTAAAGCAATAAAACTATGTTTGGAGTGTGTCGGAATTGGATAAGGAAAAGAAATTACTATCAAGAAAACTGGCAAAAATACGTGGCTGGATACAGGCCGCAGCAACGCTGCTGACCAATATTCATATTCCAAATTTATTTAAGGGTAAAATATATCAGGGCAATGCAAAAACAGTATGCGTACCCGGATTAAACTGCTACTCCTGCCCTGCCGCGACAGGAGCCTGTCCAATAGGGGCATTTCAGGCAGTTGTCGGATCATCAAAATTTAAGTTTTCATACTACATAACCGGATTTTTTATTTTACTCGGTGTAACTCTCGGCAGATTTATATGTGGTTTTTTGTGCCCATTTGGATGGTTTCAGGATTTACTTCATAAAATCCCCGGAAAGAAATTATCCACAGCCAAACTAAAGCCTCTTAGGTACCTAAAATATGTCATTCTTATTGTTTTCGTTATACTTCTTCCGATGCTTGTAACGAACTCTATAGGAATGGGAGACCCGTTCTTCTGCAAATATATCTGTCCTCAGGGTGTTTTAGAGGGTGCTATACCGTTATCTATTGGAAATGCTGCTATCCGTTCTGCGCTGGGAAAGCTTTTTTCTTTCAAGTGTATGATTTTAATTGCAGTGATTGTACTAAGTATCTTATTTTACAGGCCCTTCTGTAAATGGATTTGTCCGCTTGGAGCAATCTACTCATTATTTAATAAGGTCAGCCTGCTCAAAATCACCGTTGATAGCAGCAAATGTGTCGGATGCGGTCAATGCTCAAAGGCATGTAAGATGGATGTGGATGTGTGTAAGACACCGGATCACCCCGAGTGCATACGCTGCGGTGCCTGCATAAAGGCCTGTCCGAAGGACGCCATCTGCTACCGGTTTATGGGAAAATCATGTCAAAAAAATGACAACAGATAGCTATTAAACATTTTACTATTATTTTAAAGGAGAAATTACTCATGAAAAACAAATTATCATTTATTTCTATTTTTACACTCTGCATAGCATTATCACTTACAGCATGTGGCGTAAAGCAAGCTTCCACAACAGATTCTAAGAACACTCAGACTGAAGCCGGCTCAGAAGCATCCGGCAAATCAGATTCCAGGCTTGATGATTTATATCAGCAGGAAAATCAGCTTTTTGCAGATCACGCTGATGTGTGGAACAAGGCATTTGGCATGATGAACAAAAGTGACGCCGATCCAAACGGAAATTATGCTGATTATCTTGCCGGTACCGTAGAATCAAACAAGAATTCATTCACAGACGATGAGCTTAAAACACTTAATGAGGATATTGAAACCATACGAAAAATCGAGGAACAGATAGCAGAGCTTGAAAACAAAAATACATCATCAGACAATAACAAGAAGGACAGCTCTAAAGCCTCATCTGTATTCAGTGATTTTTCCGGTGAGGATTTTGATGGCAATAAGGTTGATGACAGCCTGTTTTCCGGTAATGCAGTAACAGTCGTCAATTTCTGGTTTACCGGCTGCAAACCATGTGTCGCTGAATTATCCAAGCTTAACGAATTAAATGATGCTATCAAATCAATGGGCGGAGAAGTTGTTGGCATCAACACTGAGACCTTCGATGGCAATAAAACAGCTATCAAAGAGGCTGCCTCTGTTCTTGAAAGCCAGGGTGTCAAATATCGTAATCTGTCAATTGACTCCTCTAGTGCTGCCGGTAAATATGCCTCAGAAATCATGGCCTTTCCAACAACTATACTTGTTGACAGAAATGGCAATATTGTAGGCGAACCAATGCTCGGCGGAATTGATAACAAGGACAACTATGATGCCCTTATGAAGCAAATTCAGTCTGTAATTGATGCAGACAGCACAAATAAATAGAGGTCTACATATAAAAAGCTCCTGTGCATTGCACAGAGAGCTTTTTTTGAACATTACTATAATGTCAAGGAATCTTCTGCAAATATTGTTCTCATCGTATCTTATCTCCTTATCGTTCAATCAATTATTTGCTACAAAAATCAGAAGCATTTCAATCAGTTCACCATGTCACTTTTATTTTGTGTTA
>URGK01000101.1 GCA_900547295.1 uncultured Eubacteriales bacterium | reverse complement strand
GTTCAGCAGCTTAAGAAAGCTCAGTGATATAGATAAATAAAAAAACGGCTCCAGGTGAAGTGAACCCCGAAGATTAGACAAAAAAGAATATTAAGTTGTTACGGAATGAGTTCGGTATTGTACCGGGCTCATTCCTTTCAGTTTCATTGAGATCCTTTCGTAATTGTAATAATCGATATATCGCTTTAGTTCATCAATGAAAACGTTAACATTTTCAAACTTTTCTCCGTAGAACATCTCAACCTTTAGTCTGCCAAAGAAGTTTTCCATAGCTCCGTTATCCATGCAATTTCCTTTTCTGGACATACTCTGTGTAATATTGTGCTCGGCAAGGAGACGCTGGTATTCTGCATGTTGGTATTGCCAACCCTGGTCCGAATGAAACACCGGCGAAGCGTCAGCCGGGAGCTTAGCGAAAAGGCCATCAAGCATCTCTCTAATCTGCCATAGGTTTGGACTTGTTGAGATGGAGTAGGAAACTATCTCTCTGTTGTACAGATCCATCACAGGAGACAAATACACTTTCTCATCGCAGACTTTAAACTGTGTTACATCAGTCGTCAATTTTTCAAAAGGCTTTGAGGCATGGAAATCCCTTTTCAGAATATTATCTGCGATCTTCCCGACTTCGCCTTTGTATGAATGGTATGTTTCATTCTTACGCTGTTTGCCTTTCAAATCAAGAATTCTCATCAGTTTTAGCACTGTCTTGTGGTTAAGGGTGTAGCCTTTGCTTCTCATAACCATCAGAACTCTACGGTATCCGTATCTTCCCTTATTGCTGTTGTATATCTCCTGTATTTCCGCTTTCTCTTTTACATACCTATCTGTTTCTGGGTATTTGAGGTAGTAATAGTATGTGCTCCGGGCCAGCCCTGACAGCTGCAGCAGGTCTTTCAGCGGATACTTTTGCCTTAATTCAGAGACGATTATCGCTTTTTGCCGTTCTCTCGCTCTTCCGCAAGAACTAAGGCACTTAGTTTTTTTAGGTATTCTATCTCCATGCGCAGCCTTTGGTTCTCTGCAATCAGATCTTCCTCTATACCTTTCTCCAGCTTGGGTGGCCTACCTTTCCTTACGCCATCAGATGTATTATTTGTTCTGCCGCGTCTCTCCTTCATCAGACCTTCAGCTCCTTCTTCCAGATATATGCGTTCCCACCTCTGTACCATTGCTGCTGCCGATGATTCTGACTGCCTGACCAACTCGTACTTCCTGGCTGTTTCCCTATAGCCCATTTGATGTTCTCGCATGTCCAGTATAACTGCTGTTTTGAATTCTGCCGAGTATCTTTTGTATTTTTGTCCCTTTTTGCTCATTAAAAATATGCACCTCCGAAAGTGTCTAACTTTCGGGGCGCATATCAAAGCCGTGTCTACTTTTTTATGCTCTTTTCAATTTGCGCAATTTATTATACCTTATCTACCTTATCGTCTCAATCCATGGAGCACTGCAAACAGGAACTCATACAATATCTCGATTACTACAACAACCGCAAGATTAAGGCAAAGCTGAAGGGCTTGCCGCCTGCAATTCACAGACAACAAGCCCTTTCAACAGAAATATTTGCCTAACTTTTGGGGGGCAGTTTACAAGTATGGAGTGGTATATTAGGTTTTACACCGAGATGTGCCTCAACAGAAGTTTGAGATACAAGACGCAACAAGGTTTTAAAGATGCTTATTGCGTGAGTTTCTAAGAAAACCGTGTTGAAATAGTGACCTTGTGCAAAATAATCATTCCACTTTTTATGAGTTTTGCTACGCATACTTCTTATAGACAACAAAATAAAAAGCTCTGATAAAAAAGGGGTTGTCGATAATAAAAGCTCCATTTTTCGACAAAAATATACAAAAACCGGAGTTCGAGATTTACTTGTTGGCAAAGTCCTTCTGCACAGCGGTGACCACAAGTTCCACAAGATGCTTTTCTGTAGCCATACGGGCTTCTACACAACAACGTGTAGGCTGATTTGTTTTGGAAACCCACTCGTCATAAATCCGATTAAACCGAGCGAATAAAGCCATATCCCTAAGGAATATATGTACGGAAAGGATATAATCCTTGCTCGAACCGTGATCTGCAAGCAAACGGTCTATTTTATTCAATGCACCAACTGTTTGCTCTTCTATGCTGTCGGCCGAAGGAAAGGCCTGACCGCTCAAAAAGAGCATACCTTTATATGATATGATCTGATGCATCCTCTCGTTGCCTTCAAAATACTCTATCATAATCAATATAATCCTCCTGCTTTTTATACATATTATACGTCCTTATTTTCGTTTATGGTCTTATAGGTGTGCTTTAGGTGATTCATCATGGCTTGTGCCGCACCTACGGAATCATTATTTACAATGGCCTGATAAATGCGTACATGATCATCTATCATCTCTATAATATTGGATTGATACAAAGACAATTGAGATCTTTGAGCTTCTAATTCGCCCCTTATAGAATAAAGAAACTCCGATAAAAGTTTGTTTTTTGCGGCATTTATTATGGCGGTATGAAATTTCATACCGGAACGTGTGGGGTTGGTTCTTGTCCCGGAATTTATTTGCGCAAGCAAGTCTGCTTTTAATTCTTCAAGTGCAGAACTGATAAGTTGTATGTCCTCATCGGTTGCACGCTTTGCCGCAAGCCCTGCAAGCTGTGATTCTATTATAATTCTGGTTTCCATAAGATCACTTATGGAAGAACAATTAGCTATTGTTCCTATCAAATCATAATTTGCTATGCGCAAATATGCATCTTTGGTTAAAAAAGTCCCTTGACCAGGACGTGAACATACAATTCCAGAAAAGCTGAGAGCTTTTAATGCCTCACGTATACAGTTGCGACTCACGCCAAACCGCTCGGCAAACTCTGTTTCGCTGGGCAGTTGTTCTCCAGGAAGCCATATTTCTTCTTTAATCTGCTGTAACAGTAATCTTACAACTTCTTGATGAAGAACAGTGCGGGGAACTTGATAAAATGGCATAATTATACTCCTACTCATATACACTTTTTCACAGTATACCATAATATCATTAAATAAACCACATAATATGGCTTTATCATACATGGTTCTTTGATTCTGTAGGAAGGTAAACCGTGTCTTCCTTCCTACAGAAGTATTTGTTATATGGATGCTTTTTTACAGTTTACCAGTTGCACAGCTAATACAGCGGCAAAAACACATACACCGATTATATCGGTGATTGTTGCAGTATTGATAAGCAGTAAAGCCGCAATGCCGCAGCCTACGCGGCTGCATACTGATAGAGCGTTTATAAGATAACCTTCAATAGCTGCAGCAAGGCATACGCATCCAAGCATAGCCGTTATAAACGGGACTATGGATTCTGCCAAAGTGCCGCACATAAGCAATTCTGGGCCGAATGCAAACATGTACGGTACAACAAACGCAGCTAGAGCAAGTCTCCACGCAGCAAAGCCCACCTTTGAAGGATTTGCATTTGCAATACCTGCGGCGGCATATGCCGCAATAGCAACAGGAGGAGTAAGCATAGACATACAGGCGAAGTAGAATACAAACATATGTGCCTGTATCTGACTAAGGCCAAGCTCCATAAGACCAGGAGCTATAAGTGTTGCCATCACGATATATGCGCCGGATGTAGGCATTCCCATACCAAGCAGTATTGCTATAAACATACCTAATGCAAGGCCGATTATAAGTTTGCCGCCAGCTAAAGCCACTACTAGAGAGCTAAGCCTTGAACCCAGGCCAGTCATGAATAATACGCCTATTATAATACCGGCATTTGTTACTGCTGCTGCAACGGTGATCATTTGCTCAGGAGCGTCCTGAAGCTCATGCAGCAGATTTTTAAGCATTTGTTTACGGTCACTTGAAAAAATAATGGCAATTACCAAATTGGCGATTATAGCTATGAATCCGGCACGCATGGCGGTATAACCGCACATAAGCAGGACTATTACCAGCACAAC
>URGK01000100.1 GCA_900547295.1 uncultured Eubacteriales bacterium | reverse complement strand
CGTGTCACAGGTCTACAAGGTCGAGCAAATCAAAAAGCCGCTTGAAAACTACCGTAATATCGATGCGTTCAAGATTTATGTGTCCGACTTAGGCTTGCTTTGCGCCAAGAAAGATTTAGCCGCTAATGACATTCTCTATATGGTCGAGGAAATTAACGATTTCAAGGGTGGGATGGCAGAGAACTATGTCAATGTGCAGCTCTCCATAAACGGCTATCACACATACTATTGGGAGTCCGAGCGTGGGGCTGAAATTGATTTTATCATTCAGCGTGACGGTCAGCTCATTCCCATTGAGGTCAAGTCTGCCGACAACACCAGAGCCAAGAGCTTAAATGTCTATATGGACACCTACAAACCCGCTTATGCTATCAAGCTCTCAGCCAAAAACTTCGGCTTTGAGGACAACAAAAAAATCGTTCCTCTATATGCTGCATTTTGTATCTGAAATCAAAATGCAGCGATAAGGGGCTGTTGCCATTAGATTTAACCTGATGCGGCAGCCCTTTTGAAGTGCGGGCTGATATTTCACTAAAATCTCACTTGCCTGACAGGCAGCGTGAGCCGTATAATATATTAAGGAGATTAACCGGTGGATATGGCAATGCAGGGCATATCGTGGTAAAATAAACAGATGGGGTATTTTTGATTAGAAAAGAAAGGGAACTTATGGACAAAGAATTAAAACCGATAGAGGCCATGCTTGAGAAGTTTTCCATGGAGGAGCTCGAAGACGTTATAAGGTCGGGGCGCGAGTTTCGAAAGATAATGTCGTATTACAAGTGCGCAATGATGGAAATCGAAACAAAGCTCAAGGTCCTCAACGAAAATATGTCACTGCAGCACGACAGAAATCCTATAGAGAGCATCAAAACAAGACTCAAAACACCCGAGAGCATTATCGAAAAAATGATCAGGAGAAAAATTCCTTTTGATCCTAAGGCTCTTGAGGAGCAGATGTTTGATATAGCAGGCGTCAGAGTAATATGCTCGTTTTTAAAAGATGTGTATTTCCTCGAGGAGCATCTTTTAAGACAGGACGATGTAGTACTTGTCGAAAGGAAGGACTACATAGAGGGACCTAAAGCCAACGGCTACAGGAGCCTTCATCTTATCGTTTCAATCCCTATATTTCTTGCAGGCGAAACAAGACTTATGAATGTAGAGATCCAGTTAAGGACTATAGCTATGGATTTCTGGGCCAGTCTTGAGCACAAGCTCAAATACAAAAAACATATTGAGTGTACAGATGAGATTATGGCAGAGCTCAAACAGTGCGCAGAGGAGAGCGCGGCGCTTGATGTGAAAATGCAGAATTTACATAACAAAATGATAAAGGCGGACTGATTATGGATTATTACAGTGAGTCACTTAAATTACATGCAAAAACAAAAGGCAAATGGGCAATGAAAAGCAAGGTGGCAGTTACAGGCAGACAGGAGCTTGCGCTGGCATACACACCCGGAGTTGCACAGCCCTGCCTTGAAATCAAAAACAACAGAGAGGACGTATATAAATATACCTCTAAGGGCAATACTGTAGCTGTCATAAGTGACGGCTCAGCGGTACTTGGCCTTGGCAATATAGGAGCAGAGGCGGCGATACCTGTTATGGAGGGCAAGGCCGTACTGTTCAAGGAATTTGCAGATATAGACGCTGTCCCTATATGTCTTGATACACAGGATACAGAGGAAATAATAAATATAGTTAAGAATATGTCTGCTACCTTTGGCGGCATCAACTTAGAGGACATATCAGCTCCAAGGTGCTTTGAAATCGAAAGGCGGCTTCAGGAGTTGCTTCCAATTCCGGTATTTCATGACGATCAGCATGGTACTGCCGTTGTAGTTTCGGCAGCCCTTATCAATGCCTGCAAGGTTACAGGCAGAAACCTTACAGATATTAGAGTGCTGGTTTCAGGAGACGGAGCGGCAGGTACAGCGATTACGAGAATGCTTTATTCACTTGGCATCAGGGATATACTGGTGTGCGGAATTGACGGCATTCTGTCGACAGAGCTGACGCTTAACAAAGCCCAGAAAGCGCTTCTTGAGATAACCAACAGCAATAATATCAGCGGAAGTATGGCTGAGGGCCTTTGCGGCAGAGATGTGTTTATAGGGGTATCCGCGCCTGGAATACTGACAGAGGATATGATAAAAACAATGGCTGACAAGCCTATAGTGTTTGCCATGGCAAATCCGGAGCCTGAAATTATGCCGCAGCTTGCAAAGAATGCGGGAGCTGCAGTAGTCGGTACAGGCAGATCCGATTTCGGAAACCAGATAAACAATGTAATGGCGTTTCCGGGAATATTCAGAGGAGCGCTCGCTGCAAAGGCAGAGAGAATAACGGAGGAAATGAAGGTTGCGGCAGCCTACGCCCTTGCTGATTTTGTGGGAGAGAGCAGACTGTCAGCAGACAGAATTCTGCCCGATGCCTTTGAGGACGGTATTGCGGCGGCAGTAGCCGGAGCAGTGGCTGATGCATGGAGAAACAGATAGATGAAACAGAGAACAGAAAAAGACTCAATAGGAGAAATCCTTGTAGACAGCGATAAGCTGTGGGGGGCGCAGACCCAGAGAAGCTTTGAGAATTTCAAAATAGGCACAGAAAAAATGCCTGTTGAGATAATCAGGGCAATTACAATAATAAAGCGTGCGGCGGCAGTCGTAAACTTTAATATGGGTAATATGAGCGAGGAAATATCACAGTCAGTTACAGCGGCCTGTGATAAAATTCTCGCAGGCGGGCTTGATGACCAGTTCCCGCTTTCAGTGTGGCAGACCGGAAGCGGTACCCAGACCAATATGAACGTCAATGAGGTTATATCTCATCTGACAGAGGGCAGGGCTCATCCCAACGATCACGTCAATATGTCCCAGAGCTCAAACGATGTATTTCCGTCGGCTATTCATATTGCCTGTGTCATCGAAGCAGAGGACAGACTGCTGCCTGAGATAAAGGCTCTTGCAGACACTTTCGGTGAGCTTTCAGACAGATACAGGCAGGTTATAAAGACGGGAAGAACCCATTTGCAGGACGCCACACCGCTGACCTTCGGACAGGAATTTGCGGGATGGCAGTATGCAATGGAAAAATCATATACAGCAATAAAAAACAGCCTTACAGAGCTCAAAAACATACCGATAGGCGGTACGGCCGTAGGCACGGGTCTCAATGCGCCAAAAGGCTTTGATACTGCAATGGCAGCAGAAATATCAGAGCTTACGGGCAGAGAATTCAAGGCTTCCGGAGATAAATTTTACGGACTTGCATTCAAAGATGCGGCAGCTGTGTGCCACAGCGCAATGAAAGCCCTTGCATGCGATCTTATGAAGATTGCAAACGATGTCAGGTGGTACGCTTCAGGTCCGAGATGCGGCATAGGAGAGCTTGTAATTCCCGCAAATGAGCCGGGAAGCTCCATAATGCCGGGCAAGGTTAATCCTACGCAGTGCGAGGCCCTTACAATGGTATGCGCCGAGGTTATGGGCAATGATGTTACAGTGGGAATAGCTGCCTCACAGGGCAACTTCCAGCTCAACGTATATATGCCCCTTATAGCTTTCAATATGATAAGAAGCATCAGACTTCTTTCTGATGCGGTAAACTCATTCAATATAAACTGCGCAAAAGGCATAACAGTAAACGAGGATAAGGTGGCAGGCAATATGGCAGGTTCACTTATGCTTGTAACAGCCTTAAACAAGGTTATAGGCTATGATAAGGCGGCGCAGATTGCCAAGTATGCCTACAGCAATAACACCTCGTTGGAGGAGGCTGCGACAGCACTGGGCATACTTACAAAAGAAGAATTCAGAGAATATGTAAATCCCGAAAAGATGGTAGGGGAGTTGTAAGGTACTAAATATACTTGATAAATGAATGAAAATGTGTGTTTTCTGTAAAGGAGATATTCTGACTGATAGTGTGACAACATATGTAGCCACACTAAAAGACTGTATTATTATAGTAAAAAACGTTCCTTGTGAGGAATGTGTGCAATGCGGTGAAAAATATTATAGCGATGAAGTTATGGAGAAAATTGAAGATATTATTTCACACGCAAAACAGATTGCGAGCGAAGTTGTAGTAACTGACTATAACAAGAAAGTCGCATAATAAATTGTATGATAATGCGGCAGGCAAAAAGGGGAGATAACTTATGATTATATATTTCACAGGTACAGGCAACAGCAAATATATAGCTGATATGCTTGGCGACAAACTGGAAGATGAGATTACAGACAGCAGAGAATATATCAGGAAACATTCGGGCGGCAGTTTTTCATCACAAAAACCGTA
>URGK01000099.1 GCA_900547295.1 uncultured Eubacteriales bacterium | reverse complement strand
GCAGTAGTGGTTGAAGCAGGAAGCTCCGACTTCTATAAGTCGGAGTAGTTCACAGAAATAGACAAGGCCGGCAAGGCTGCAGGCTTTAAGTTTACAGCATTGGATCTCGA
The DNA here is from genome assembly GCA_900547295.1 of uncultured Eubacteriales bacterium. Classification (GTDB taxonomy): domain Bacteria; phylum Bacillota; class Clostridia; order Peptostreptococcales; family Anaerovoracaceae; genus UMGS973. The sequence continues at coordinate 4,248 of URGK01000099.1, read as the reverse complement.
AGGATACAAAACGGGAAGGATGAACAGGTGATGGAAATATTGCACATAATACTGCCGCTGGCTTTAGGGGCATTAATAGGTTACGTTACAAACTATATAGCAGTTAAAATGCTTTTCAGGCCATACAGCGCAGTTAAAACAGGCAGCAGGACACTGCCTTTTACTCCCGGCGTAATACAAAAAAACAAATCAAGAATAGCAAAAGCCTGCGGAGCTGCTGTTGAGGGGAGCCTGTTTTCACAGGATGACATCAGGAAAGCCATAGGAAACAGCATCAAAAAACCGGAGCTGGAAAACATCAGACTATCTATAAGTGAGGATATGTCTGGCCGGCTGGCAGAAACCCTTACAGACAAGCTGACAGGAGAGATAAAAAAGATAGACATCAAACTCTTGTAACCGAAAAATGCGGCGCAATACTGGAGGAAAAAGTCAAAGATATCATGCTCGCAATGTTTGTAAACAAGAATATGATAGCCTCCTTTGCGGAGCCGATTGAGCAGCGGGTGCTGCAGTATCTTGACGGAGAGGGCACTGTGTATCTAGATATGAAAATAAGAGCTGAGCTTGATACTGTAAGGAGGAGAACTCTCGGGCAGGAGGCTGCAGCTCTCGATTTTGATTTAAACGGATTTACAGATAGAATTTTTAATGAATTTATTGAGGAAAAACTCGGAAGGGTTACATCCGGAATCGATATAGCCGCTGTAGTCGAGGACAAGATAAATCAGATGGATGTCAGGGGATTTGAACAGCTGGTGCTTTCAGTAATGAAAAAAGAACTTCAGGCAGTTGTAAACCTCGGCGCGCTGATAGGTTTCGTAATAGGTCTTATTAACCTGATTGTTTTATAGCAGAGGCAGAAACACCAAAATAGATCTTTTGGTTCATGTCTAATATATTCAAAATGATATAATTGACATATAGTTGCAGCAATAGTGCTGCAAGCTTTAATGCAACCCCGTTCTTTTGAAAGGAGACTGAGATGAAAAAGATATTAATGATTCTGCTGGCAATGATTTTTGCCGTTTCTTTAGCAGCGTGCGGCGATGAAGAACCTGCGCCGGAACCTAAGGACATATCCACTGATACAGGTGCAATTACTGCAACAGAGCTTGGCATCGAAGATTACATCACTTCATCTATATCGGGTGATGAAATAATTCTTATGGCTAAGGATGGCGAAGGCTTTGGCGTTGGAGAGTATGTACTGATTGACGGAGCCAACAAGGATTCTGATGACTCTACATGGGAGATGAGACTGCCTTCATATAAATTCGGAAAAGAGTACACCTTGAAGATGATGAAAAAAGACCTTGACGAAAAAGAAACATACCGCACAGTTGAGAAAACAACGATAGGCGATACAGAATATCTGTATGTTGATTATGATTCTTCAATTTACTATTATACAGTGGCAAACAACCACCCTATTCTGATTCAGGTGATTGGCGACAGTATGGTAGATAATGAAGCGGTAATGGCAGCGCTTGAATCTATCAGATACAATTATTAACGGCAGGTATTCGCCGAAAGCTGAATATGCGGACGAAGGATATTGTTTTTATTGCAATATCCTTTTTGCGAGTATAATCACAAGTTTAACGGCTAAAAGTTAAAAGACGTTGGAATTCCAACGTCTTAGCTGATTTTTGTATATCTTTTTTTTAGCGACACTTTTGCTTCCTTCTGTTTTTTTGAGATATTCCTATGGTTTTTTTCATATTCTCCTTTGTAATAATCTGATAATCAGTACGAAAGCCAAACTTTTCATGAAGAGCATCGGTAATGTCAGTTCTGGTATATGTCGGTATATATCCTTCTCCAAGAACCTCTCTGACATTCATTTTACGTAAGGTATCGCACAGCTGTTCGCAGGAATAGTTTCCGTTAAGTCCTTTTTCAAGGTATCTGTATATGCAAGTGCAAGGAAGCAGGTCAGAAAATGCGCTTTAATCCGGTTATCTTTGCGAACATAAAGACGCAAAGAGACGCAAGTAAAAACTTAAAAATTTGACATAAAAATTAAGCGTTTGCAACGCTTACAGCTGTTTTTCTGCTTCTAAAGTGTCAAACTCCCGATTACTGCTAGGAATTGTCCTAAGCTTTCGTCTAAATACTGGACATATTCAAGCAAATACAAGAGACTGATACTTAAAAACAACAAAGAGAAATAGCCTAAATGAGGCAGTCAGGATTTAAAACCCGGCTGTCTTTTTTGATGGCGGTTAAAAATATGAGAGGCAGAAAACCGTCTTAGATGTGACAAGGTGAAGTGAAATACGGATATAATTGCAAAAAGTAGGAATAAAATTTGTAAAACCGCTTGACTTGAACATTGATGTTTATATTATAATTAATGCAAAGTAAAGTGCAGAATTTAATTATAAAGTTATTGCAGTAAATTTAATATAAGCAGGAGGAAGCTAAGATGAAAAAACTATTATCGTTATTATTGGCACTGGCTGTTGCATTTGCCATTCCGGCAGGCCCGGGACTGTATGTTGCAGATGCGGCAACAAACGGAACTGCCATATCAACAGCAGATGATTTAAAGAAAATGGAAAGCAATCCGTCAGGCAGCTATTATCTTGCAAATGACATTGAAGTCCCTGCCAATCTGATGCTGTTCACAAGCTACGATAAGCCGTTCACCGGTACATTAGACGGCAACGGCCACGCGATTAAAGGCTATACCTACACTTCAAGAGCAGACTGGACTGAGCAGGTCGCACTGTTTGGCTATACGAAAAATGCGACCTTCAAAAACCTGAAGATGACAAACGTTAACATCAGCCTCAACCAGGCAGGCACCGTAGCTCCACTGGTCGCAGCCACCACCGGCGGCACATTCTCCAACATCAGCGTTTCTGGTAAGGTCACCGGTAAGTACATGCGCATAGCTGCAGGCATCGTTGCATACAGCTATAAAGACGGCACATTTACAAACTGTAAAAACAGCGCAGATGTTACGGTTACCAAGGCTGACCAAGGTAGCACCATTGCAGGCGTTGCTTCTTTCCTCAGCTCTGAGGCATCTATGAAAAACTGCTCTAACAGCGGTAAAATCAGCATCAGCGGCAATATCGAAGGAGATGCATTCATCGCAGCAGGCGTTTCCAGCTACGTCGGAAAGACAACTTCCTGCAAGAACTCCGGTGCGATTACCGTGTCGGCGATCGGAAATGGGACGATGAACGAAAGCAGCGTTGCTGCAGGTGTTGCAGCTGAAGTCGATACTGCAGTTTCATGCAGCAATACCGGCAAGATCAGCATGAAAGCGACTATCGAAGCCGTAGACCCGAACGAAGTGGGCGGTGTCTTTGGCTCGGTAGGCAAATCGGCAAGCAAATGCTATAACAAGGGTACAGTCAGCTACAGCGGCAAATCCCACAGAGGTGTTGAGGCCGGCGGACTCAGTGCATATGCCTATAAAATCAACCAGTCCTACAACAAAGGCTCTGTTACCGTTAAAATGACAGGAACCAAAAAAGCAGAGGACAACAAGATAGGTGGTATCTGTGGCGAAACTAAGGATATGCGCAACTGCTATAACACAGGAAACGTTACCGCAACAGGAAAAGCTTTCGTTGGCGGTATTTCCGGCTATGCAACCCCTTGGGGTGAAAAGGTTGTAAACAATTACAACAAAGGCAAGGTAAAAGCTACTACAAAGGGAGCATTCAAAGGACAGGTTATCGGCGGCTATGAAGGCGCAGATATCGTACAGAAGCGCAACATCTACAATAACTACTACACAGGTTCAGGAAAGGCGTACGGCTGGGGATCCGTTACATGGCATAAGTGGGTTGCCAAGGCCAGCAAAGTTTCCTCCATCAAAGCGGCAAACTGCCCTAAGCTTTCATCAAAATACTGGACATACTCCGGTAAATACAAGAGAATGATACTCAAGAACAACAAAGAAAAATAAAGAAATATGCACACAGAAAAAGAAGGAGAAGGCTTATCATGAGAAAAAGCAGAATATTAACCGTTCTCTTAGCACTTACTGTCATATTTACAATGAGTTTCGCGGCGATACCTGTATATGCGGCATCGGGAACTGCGATTACAAGCGCAGACGACCTCAAAGCTATGGAAAACAACCCAAGTGGCAGTTATTACCTGGCAAACGATATTGAAGTGCCTGCAAACCTGTCACTGTTCGCAGATTATGACCGCCCGTTCACCGAAACGCTGGACGGAAATGGACATAAAATCAAAGGTTATACCTACATCTCAAGCGAA
>URGK01000098.1 GCA_900547295.1 uncultured Eubacteriales bacterium | reverse complement strand
TTCGCTCCGAACTCGGAGTCAGCGGAAGTGCTGTCAAAGAGCCTGGGCAACAAAACCGTCATGTCCGGTTCCATCAGCCGGGGAAAGAATGATCCGAGCCAGTCCCTCCAGATGATCCAAAGACCGCTCATGACAGCGGATGAATTAAAGTCACTGCCAAAAGGAAACTTTATCGTATCAAAGACCGGGACTCACCCTATGCGGACAAAACTGAAACTGTTCTTAAAATGGGGCATCACATTTGAAGAACCCTATGAGATTGAAGAAAAATCTGCAAGAAAGGTAGCATACGCAGACAAGCAGGAAATTGAAGAGGAGATCATACGGAGATATATGTGCTGTATGGAAGAACCGGAGGATACACCTGTGGAAATGGCAAGGACAGGAGGCATGCAGCAGACACCGCTGACGGACACCATGAAAAAGATGCGGCAGACCTTACGGACGGAAGATTAGGAGGCAGGGTGACTAGGAAAGAAATCTATGAAACAGAGCTGCCACACAGGGCTGTGGCGGTCTATCTGTATCTGGAGACTCGTGCGGACAGGGAGAGGACATGCTATCCGGCAATCGGTACCATTGCCAGAGAGCTGCACCTGTCTGTAAGTACGGTCAAGCGTGCAATCCATGATTTGGAGTGTGCAGGATTTATACAAAAAAAGCAGAGATGGCGTGAGAACGGAGGAAAGAGCAGCCTGCTCTATGAAATCATAAAATAGGCACAAAGGGATTACTGCGCCGGTCAGGTGGACTATGGTATGGTTCACCGTGGCCTGTGCAGGGAACTTTTCACTTTAAGGGGGAAGGACAGAGAAAAGAAAATACAGTTGGCGATATGAAACATCAATATATTTTTTCGGAAAAAAACTAAGAATTGAAGTATTATCAGATGGATCATGTGGGGGATTCATAAAGTAGTGGTATCAACATGACGATATAGAAAATGCAGGGAAGCATTGTATTTCAAAGAGTTTGAGATACAGTGCTTCTGCGTTTCTATAGGAGATAGTCGTTCTATGCGAAAAATAGTCATTTGATGCGGAGAATGATCGAGCGGAAGATTTGTTTGATATAATAAAGAGTGCTAGGTGAGACTTGTATGGTTTACAGGCATGAGAGAAATCAAAGACAGGAATGAAAAATATGAACATTATTATTTGTGATGACAGGATAGATGACAGAAAAAATCTATCAGATTTGCTGTCAGACTATGGTGAAAAAAAGAATTATGAGTTTACTATTACAGAATATGAATCCGGAGAACAGTTATGCGAAGAACAATCGGCTTTGGAAGCGTGTCAGCTATTATTTCTGGACATCAATATGCAGGGGATGGATGGGCTGAAAACAGCTATGAGGATTAAAGAAAAATATCCAAAACTTCCGGTTGTGCTGGTGACGGCATACATGAATTACGCACTGGATGGATATAAGGTGAAAGCAAGCCGTTTTCTGCTGAAAGATAACCTTGCAGATACTATAGAAGAATGTATGGATGATTTGATAGCAGAAATTAATAAAAACCGTAGGATTCTCGAATTTCGTTTTGTGGAAGGAACGATAAAACTTTATGCAGATGACATCATTTATATAGAAACAGAGCTTCACAAAAATGTATTTTATACAGAAAAAGGGACATTTCAGATTTATAAAAAACTGGATGAACTGGAAAACGAATTAAAGAATATGGGATTTGTGCGGGCGCATTTAAGTTTTCTTGTAAATATGAAATACATTACCAAAATCAGCAGTTATGTGATGACACTTACGACAGGAAAAAAGATTCCGGTTCCCAAGGCACGATATGCACAGGTGAAGAGGGAATATATGCTGTATAAGGGAGAAGAATAACATGACATTCTGGGTATTGGTATTTATTGCGGAAATGCTGGAAGTAAAAGGAACGCTATACTTTTTTGATACTTTTATGGAAAAAAGAGATGGCGGATATAGGAACAGATACAGATTTTTTGTTTATTGCGGAGTGCTTTATCTGGCAGCAGTCACAGGGATATGGATCGGAATGTTAAAATGTATCCTGATTATACTGGTTATGTCTTTCCTAAATCTGGCTTATTATGAGGTCTCCTTCCGGCAGAGTTTTTTATTTTCAATCATCAACTATACAATGCTTGTATTGATTGATTATGTGACTGTTTTGCTGGGAGGAGGAGGTTCAATCCAAGAAAAATGGTTTTTACAGGCACTGATATCAAAGACTGCTTTTATCATTCTGATGTTGTTTATCAGAAGATTTAGCAAGACAAGAAAAAGCTACGGTCTGATTACCGGAAAAGAGTGGTTTCAGTTTTTCTGTGTTCCTGTATTTACGGTGGTCGGTTTCATTCTTATGTTTTATTCAGAAAACGATGATATGCAGAATGTATTTTTATTTCTTTCGGTGGGACTGGTTGCGATTAACCTTATCCTTATGGAGTTCATGCAGAATACCATTGAAAAAGAAGAGAGAATAAAAATTGCGGTACTTACGGAACAAAATCAGAAAAATCGTATTGCAGATTATCAGGACCGGGAAGAAATCTATGAGCGTCAGCGAAGAAAAATGCACGATTATAAAAATCAGCTTTCCACGATCCAGACATTGATAAAGAATGGACACACAGATGAGGCACTTTCCTTTACTCAGAAACTGACAGAGAGCATAGCTGTCGAGATGTCGGCAATCAACACAAATCATCCGGTGGTCAATGCTGTTTTAAATCAGAAGTACCGCAGCATGCAGGAGAAACACATAGCGGTTATCCTAAAAGTAGGGGACTTGCAGGAAATATGTCTGGAAGAGGAAGAAATCGTGATACTGCTCTCAAATTTACTGGATAATGCAATCCGGGATCGGCGAGAAGTCCGAAATTCTGGAGCACGAAGCCGATTTCCTCATTCCTTATCACCGCAATGTCATTATTGCTGTACTTTGTGACTTCATACTCCCCGAGAAAGTACTTTCCGTATGTCTGCTTGTCAAGACAGCCGAGAATATGTATAAGGGTAGACTTGCCTGAGCCTGATACACCCATTACAGCAACCATCTCGCCCTTTTCTATGGTAAGATTTATGTTTTTGAGCGCGTGTACCTCGGCATCTGTGCCTTTGTTGTAATATTTATCGACATTTTCAAGCTTCATCATACGTTCTCATATCTCCTTATTGTTTCAAGCATTTTACTGCGTATCAGCGTTACCGAGCCCACAATGCTGACAATTGCGGAAACAGCGATCAGATATGCGGCGGTAAACAAGCCGCTTTGTACATTGATTACTTCTACCGAAAAGATAGTGTTTACCGCAAGCAGGATAAGTGTAGCGGCAAGCACCGAGATCACTGTTACAGATGTATCACAGATAAGCTCAAGTGCAAGCATAGAGCGGGTCTTACCGCCACACAGCCTGAATACCGCCATTGCTTTGGTGCGCTTTTCGGCATTCAGCAGCACATTTGCGATTACTCCCAGAGTGCCGACTATGGCTATCATTATGAATACAGGCATTAACTGTATCAGGAGCATATTATCACGGTACAGCAAGTCGATATCTGTCACATTATAGCGTATATTCATGTACAGATCGCCTTTTGCGTCATCGCTGTTTGCGTTCAGTCCGTCAATTATACGAGCCTCGATTTCGGCGAGTGAAGTATTATTGTTTTTCAGAAGTATTACATATTGACGGTAGCGGTTATCTCCGCTTTCGCCGGAATGATCTTCCTGATTTTCGGGTGCTGTTGCAAGCCCGGAGCTATAGAGAATATCTGCATCGGTGTAGAAAGTTGTACCAAAGCTTGCGGTGTCCGAATTATACAGTATCATACTGTCCAGATAGTTGTCGGTGTATTTGCCGACTACAAGAAGCTCGGTGATCCCTTGCCCGCACCTGTATTTTATTGTGTCACCGATATTGCACCTTGCCGAACAGCCGACAATTACAGGGATTTTTCCGTCATAGTCCTTTGTCTTGTCCGGTCGTTCGCCCGAAAGTCCTATATCAAGGTATTCACTGTACTCGGTCGAATATCCGAGCAGAGATCCGTTTATATCATTATAAAACCGATAGAAAGTGTCATCGTCCATATTATTTATCTCATTGTCGGTAATATGGCTGTTTACGGAGAAAAGCTCCAATGTAGCTTCATAGTAACGCTCGACACGGCAATTTATTCCGTACTTTTTAAACTCTGAAACTATCTTTTCATCGGTTATAGGTGCTGTTGACGAGAGTGTGCCGTGCAGTATCTTTTTATCATAGCGGTGGCTTGTCAGATAGGACTTTTCGGCAAGATATCCCGAAGACGCGGTGAACGCGAAATTGAACAGCAGTGTCGAGAATATGATACATATCATCATCAGGATAAAATTGCGCTTTTTCGATTTCAGCAGGGAGAACGCAAGCGATAACAGCTTCATATTGCACCTCCGTTTGTGTATATGCCTGAGGATATGCGCTTAAAGCCCGGCAGTAACGATATTATGACTATAATGCTGTAAATTACAAATGACAGCAGATAGTCAAAAGCGGTAGCTATGATAACGGTAAGGGCGACTGGAACCAGAGTCAAAAGCGGTAGGCACATATTCCATTCTGAGCTTTACCATAAGTGTGGTGAAAAGCGGGCTCAGGGCGATCGCGCAGATAATCGAAAAAGCCGTGTATGTAAGCGTGACAGCCGATAAAAGCAGTATTATCGGCATCGTCTTACAGCCTGTGACCTTCAGCACGTTTATCTGTTCGCTGCAATTATCCGTAAGGTGAAGCATAAGCGTC
>URGK01000097.1 GCA_900547295.1 uncultured Eubacteriales bacterium | reverse complement strand
AATTAGCCCAAACTTATACGCCTGTGGACATTGTGTAAGACATTGAGTTGCGTAATACCGCAGCCAACGCAGTAGTGGTTGAAGCAGGAAGCTCAGACTTCTATAAGTCGGAGTAGTTCACGCAGCAGATTGCTTCCCGAGAGAAAAACGAATAATTTTGCATGGAGAGCAGTGTATGCAGGTTGCATATGCTGCGGCATATGATATAATTAAACGGATTAAGAGATTTGAGGAGTACAAGGCTATGAAATCACATATACATCTTATAAGGCACGGCATTACAGAGGGAAACCTGAACAGGTGGTATTACGGAGCAAAGGACATACCGCTGGTTGATCAGGGCATAGCAGCGCTCAAGGCATCTGCCGCAGAGGGAATTTACCCTGACCTTGCGGATTCTGATATATACACTTCGGGCATGCTCAGATGCATACAGACACTCAATGCCATTTACGGAGATATTGAGTATACGATAATTCCCGAGCTTAGAGAAATCAACTGCGGTGAGTTTGAATGCAAGAGCCATAAGGAGCTTCTCCCCGATGAGAGATATGTCATATGGTGCGATGACAAAACAGGCGATATGCCTATGCCCGGAGGAGAAAGCCGAAACGGATTTCTTGCAAGAGTGCATACGGGATTTGAAGAGCTTTTCAAAAGACACCAGCTCAAAATGCTTTCGCTGAGACATTCGGGCAGAGAAGCAAGCTCCATAGCGATTATTCACGGCGGAGTTATATCAGCTATTATGTTTGAGCTGTTTGGAGAGGGAGATATAAATAAATTCTGGAGCTGGATGCCCGACCCGGGCAGAGGCTGGAGCATCAGCATCACAGACGGCAAAGCGACAGGATATGAAAGGATATAGATATGAGAAATATTAAACAGAATGTAACAGAACTTATCGGAGGAACACCTCTTGTCAGAATAAACAACATCGAAAAAATCGAGAATATAGATGCAGAGCTTCTGGTTAAATTTGAAGCGGTAAATCCCGGCGGAAGCGCCAAGGACAGACCTGCCCTCAATATGATAGCGGAAGCCGAAAAAGCAGGAACTCTTAAACCCGGCGGCACTATTATAGAACCTACCAGCGGCAACACCGGCGTAGGCCTTGCAATGGTTGCAGCTTCCAAGGGATACAAGGCTGTTATGGTAATGCCAGAAACTATGAGCATCGAAAGGCGCAAGCTGCTTGCGGCATACGGTGCAGAGATAGTTCTCACAGAGGGTGCCAAAGGCATGGCCGGAGCTGTTTCAAAAGCAGAGGAATTAAACAAAGCAAATCCCAATTCCATAATAGCAGGTCAGTTTGTAAACCATGCGAACTCCGCTGCCCATTTTGCCGCAACAGGACCTGAAATCTGGCATGATACAGAGGGTCAGATAGATATATTTGTAGCGGGAATAGGCACCGGCGGCACAATCACAGGTGTGGGAGCATATCTCAAAAAACAGAACCCGAAAATTAAAATTGTTGCAGTGGAGCCTTATGACTCACCGCTGCTTTCACAGGGGAAGGCAGGTCCTCACGGACTGCAGGGCATAGGCGCAAACTTTGTACCGGAGGTGCTTGATACGAATATCTATGATGAGATAATAACTGTTACCACAGATGAGGCTATGGGAGCTATGAAAGCCCTTGCGCAAAACGAGGGACTGTTCGCAGGGATAACAAGCGGAGCAGCCGTAAATGCGGCAATAAGACTTGCCAAAAGACCCGAAAACAAAGGCAAGACAATAGTAGCTTTCCTTCCGGACACAGGAGAAAGATATCTGAGCGTGCTGGACTAGTGCCGCCTGATATTTTGAATTGACGAAACCTTTATAATATGCTATTCTATTAAAGATTTGAGGGAGTAGATGGCGCTTTGTGCGTGGCAAGTCAACATACTGATTGCAAAATCTGGCTTGCATTAAATATCGAGACTCAAGGACTATAGCTGAGCTATGCCTGAAGTCTCGTTTTTTTCAGGCATTATGCCTGATTTTTTTTGGAGGAATGTATGGGATTTATCGAAATTATACTTATAGGCGTGGGGCTTTCGATGGATGCCTTTGCCGTATCAATCTGCAAGGGCCTCTCTACACAGAGGCTGAAACCCTCCCACTACCTTATAATCGGTGCGTGGTTTGGCGGCTTCCAGGCGCTGATGCCTGCCATAGGCTATCTGCTGGGAGCAACCTTTGAAAAATACATCACAGCCTTTGACCACTGGATAGCGTTCATACTGCTGGTGCTCATAGGCGGTAATATGATAAAAGAAAGCTTCTCAAAGGAAGAGGAGCACACAGACGCTTCATTTGCCTTTAAGACAATGCTTCTGATGGCAATTGCAACGAGTATAGATGCTCTTGCCGTAGGTGTCACATTTGGACTGCTGCCTGATGTAAACATCATAGCAGCCATAACGCTCATAGGTTCTACAACCTTTATCCTTTCGGGAGTAGGACTTAAAGTGGGAAATGTATTCGGACTGAGATACAAATCAAAAGCAGAGCTTGCCGGAGGAATTATTCTCATACTGATAGGAATAAAAATACTTCTGGAGCATCTGGGAGTAATATCGTTTTAAAACAATGCTGCCGCACAATTCGCTGTGCGGCAGTTTGACGGTTTTTGACTATTTACAGAGTCCCTCAAGAAACAGAGGCAGCATGCTTGCGGAGTACTGACACAGCGAGTAGTTGCCGCTGGATATGCACCAGTCGTACATGAGTCCCCTCTCAAACATGGCGTATGCCTTGACTATATCATTGATTGACAGCTCGTCTTTGAATATACCCTGCTGCTGTCCCTCGGCGGTTACCTGTCTGAGCATTTTGTAATAGGTTCTGTTGGTATTGAGCAGATGACGCTCCCCGCTGGTTATGAGCTGGGTCGAAAACAGCCTGCTGAGCAGATCTACGGAAACTGTGTTTTCTATCATAAGAAACAGCTCCTGGTTCATAAATATCAGCTTGTCTACAGGAGAAAGCTCCGGGTCCATTGTTTCCGTAAGCTCATCATATTTCTCGTCAAACAGATAGGACAGAGATGCAAGCAGCGCGTCCTTGCCCTCAAAATAGTGATAAAAAGAGCCTCTTGAGGTGCCGGAGGCCTCTACGATTTCCTCTACGGTGGTATCATCGTAGCCCTGCTGATAAAACAGCTGCCACGCTGCAGATACAATTTTTCCCTTGGTGTTTCTTGAGTTTTTTTTCATAATCTCTCCGTTTTTATTAAAAAAATTTTTATAAAAAAATCGCACCTGCTAAACTGCAGGTGCGACACATTGCTAATATAATGAGTCCTACGCAGCTCCAGGACGGAACAACATATGACTCTAATAATATTATACACAATATTTATATGAAGTCAATTAAATATTTATTCTGAAAAATCTTCCGGAATATATTCATCTAAAAGATTTTCATCCTTATCAAGTGTGGAAAATTTTTCACTTACAGGGTATGAAAAATTTTTGCCTATTTTTTGGAAACCATATTCTAAAAAGTGAGATTTTGGAATATAGTTATTCTCTGTGATATTATGTAATTGGGTAAAGAGCTTTACAATCCATTTTTGAAATTTTGTTTCTGGTTCTTTTTGATCAAGTTCGTTTTCATAATAATGTCTTACGATACCAGCAAATATATCAGCGAACTGTACTGCAGGAGTTACAGCGGAGCTGACAAACAAGGGCATTTCTAATATGTGATGGAAAGAACGTCCAAAATTTGTTTTGAACAAAAAGCCAGTAATGGCTTCAGCAATTTTTCTATCAGCTTCTTCATGTACCTCATCAAATATCATCATTGCTTTCCCATAGTGATGATGGTTGCAATAAAATTCCACTTTTTTTAATAATAGATAATATTGTTTTGGAAGATGATGTACGGGTACAATAATTGATTCATCTGGTTTGTCCATAATTACAGCAAAAATAGCAGCGTCATAAGAAGTGATGATGTCTACCATGCCTTCAACATAAGTTTTATTATTTGTTCGATTTTTTGTAATAGTCGCTTCACGAATAAGTTTTGTAGATTTTATTTCGTCTTGTTTCCCATAAATCATTTCTTTTAATTTATATATCTGATTTGTTATAGGTTTAATATCATTTTCATGGATACAAACTCCAAGTAAAATTGGATTTTTGGTTGAATCAGTAGGGCGAGGATATCCGCTTTCGTCTATGAATACAAGCATATAATTAAGTTGCTCCTTTAAATAAATAATGAAAATATTATACTATAAAAAGTGCTGAATTACCATATAAAAATAATATTTTTAAAAGCATTGAACAATAAAAAATCTATAGAATGTATTAGCCAAAGATTTTGCAGAAGCAATAGAGGTTTGACATTTTGCATTAACAATACAATTTTGCTATAATTCACATTATAAGTGATGCGTAAGATTTTACGAGTACTAAAGAGGGGAGTTATGTCGGGTATGGGAAAAGAAAAACTTTCAGAAGAAGATATAAAAGCAAGATATATAACTCCAGCGGTAGAGCAATCAGGCTGGGACAAAAAGCAGATTCGTTATGAGTATGCATTCACAGCAGGTCGCATTATCCTAAGGGGTAATATAACTTCACGAGGCAAGCAGAAACGTGCAGATTATCTGCTGTTCTATAAGCCCAATCTTCCATTAGCAATCATAGAGGCTAAGGATAACAACCATCCAGTAGGAGCAGGACTGCAACAGGCTATAGAGTATGCAGAAGCTCTGGATGTGAAGTTTGTATATGCATCCAATGGAGATGGCTTTGTAGAGCAGGATTTAATAACTGGTGATATTCGTAACCTTTCCTTAGATGAGTTCCCATCGCCAGATGAGCTGTATCACAGATATGTAAATGAGATGAATTTCTCTGAAACTGGTGAGAAAGCTCTGCTAGAGCCATATTACTGGGTGCCAGGTTATAAGACACCTCGTTACTATCAGAGAATCGCCATTGACAGAACTGTAAATGCTGTAGCAAGTGGCAGGGACAGGGTACTCTTAGTCTGTGCAACTGGAACTGGTAAAACATTCATGGCTTTTCAGATTATCTACAGATTATGGAAAGCTGGTATAAAAAAGAAAATATTATTCCTTGCTG
>URGK01000096.1 GCA_900547295.1 uncultured Eubacteriales bacterium | reverse complement strand
TTTCCATAAAGACCAGGAAGAAGGCTACAAAGACCATGGCAAAGGGATTCAGCTTGCCCAGCCACGCCACGATGATGGCCGTGAAGCCGCGCCCGCCTGCCAGCCCGGTGGAAATGGTGTGGCCCACGCCGCTGGCCAGCAGATAGCCCGCCAGACCGCCGATGCCGCCGGAAATGGCCATGGTGCGGATAATCACCCGCTTGACGTTGATGCCGGCGTAATCTTCCGGCACTGTCACCAGATATTTCTCGGCTCTGCAAGCCTTATAGTTTTCATAGGTAAATCTTGGCGGTACGAAGCGGTCTGCTTCACCGTGAACAAACAGTATCGGCAATTTGTTTATTTTCATAGCCTCAAGGGTAGAATATTCTCTGAAATCAAAGCCTATGCAAATCTTTGCCCACAGATTTACACTGTCAAGCAGCGGTCTTGCAGGCACCTTTGCCCTTTTTAACACCTCGCAGAATTCCTCCCATGGAGAAGTAAACCCGCAGTCTGCAATTATACCTTTCACGTTGGACGGAAGCTCAAGCCCCGACGCCATCAGCACAGTCGTTGTTCCCATTGAAAGTCCGTCAAGAAATATCGGCTGCTCCGATGGTATTCTTGATGCAATGTACTGCGCCCATTTCTGACAGTCGTATCTTTCTCTTGTTCCAAAGTATATATATCTGCCCTCGCTGTCGCCGTGAGCTCTCTGGTTTACTGCCAGCAGCGAATAGCCCAGATTATAGTAGTATTCATATACACAGCCAAAGTCAAGACTGTAAAGGGAGCCGTAGCCATGCATTAAAATTATGGTTCCCTTTGGCTCCGGATGCTCGACATAGCAGGCGGTGAGCTTAAGTCCGTCATAGGAAAGCAGAGATATTACCTCCGGCTCCTTTGATTTAAACCACGCGATTCCCGAAAGCACCTGCTCCTCATATTTTTTGAGAGCAGGATACGCCTCTGCCGGGTGAGCCTCATCAGGTCGTTTTTTTCTGACGCAGGCATACCTGAACAGAAAATATGCAGCAGTCCAGTATGCTGCAAACAATACTATCAGTATGCCAATAATCCATTTCATAAACCGCTCATCTCCTTTTCAGTGTCCGCAGATATTCCTTTGTTTTATCGTCAATCTGCCTGCTTTCTGTTGCCTTTTGTATTGATTTATTGTGTGTCCATTTATCCAGTCTTTCTTCCGTCAGATAAGGCAGCGCCGCATTATACTGCCATACAAGCGCCATACTGAAATACCACGCTGTCGCCATATTTATATAGTATTCCTCCGACCGTATATCTGCCACAAGTGAAAGCATCTGCTTCTCAAAATCAGTTTTGAGATAATCCATAAGGGTTACTATCCCAAAACGAACCGTATAAGTTTCAGCAGAACCCAGCCACTGCTTTATCTTCTCATACACTTCCGCTCTGTGTTTCTTAAATACCTTAGGCGTAAAGCAGTCGCAGGTCGCCCAGTTGTCTATATACGGAAGAAACCGCTCAACCTCAGCCATACAGTCGTCATAATCTTTCATCTCGCATATGAGGAAAGTATGGAGGTTGTCCTCTTCATAGTATTTATGCGGAAGCTGCAATATAAAGGCGGCGGCTTCCTCTGTGCCTGCAAGCTCCTTTGCCAGCTTCCTGAGCGCAGGAGTTCTTACTCCTATAACCTTTTCCTTTGGAACGTCAGGCATAAGGCGGCTTTGAAAATCTCTGTAGCCTGTATCCTGCAATTCAAATAGTCTGTCTGTTATCATATTTATTGCCCCTTTTCATTTGTCTGAAACAATTATATCACATCCGAAAAATCAAAAAAACTGCTTCAGAAGCCACACAATATGCTCCTGAGCAGTTTAGTCCGCTATTCCTACTATGCCTCTGAAAAAGCCAGTCTGTAACTCTCCAGATATTCGTCCACAGCTCTTGCAAATGCCTCTCTCAGACTGTGGATTGTTTTTGCCAGATATTCGATGGAATAGTACGTCTGCCTGTTTGTCACTTTACCGGAATAGGTGTTGGTTGCAAGGTCATAATTGATATCTCCCTGAAATCCCTTGTATTCCATTTGTGTCAGGCTAAGCATTTTTACATTACTCATACAAAACTCCCCTTTATAGTAAGATTCTAACCGTTTACTATTTCCCTGATTTTGTACTTGCTAATATACTAAGCTTGTAATGTTACTCTATTTGAGAGGCTCTCCCGGATGGTCCTCCGCCCAAATTCTGTTTGCCGTCTGCTCCCACTTGTCTGCAACAGGGATACATTTGGCAGTAAGATCCGAAACGTCCTCCGGGTGCGCCAGATCTGTAGAATGCGCTCCTGATTCCTTAACCATATTCTCAAGCGCATGCTGATTGTCCAGCAGCGGACAAGGTCTCAGATAATTCTGACAGAACGGCTGCTCTTTATGATAACACATAAACAGCGGTGACTGCAATGCTTCAAGCAAAGTTTTTTCTCTGATATTTGAATCAGAATAATGTATGAATGCACAAGGTTCTATATCTCCGTTGGCATTAATATGGAAGTACGAACGTCCTCCCGCAATACAGCCCTTGACATATTCGCCGTCATTCCAGAAATCTATTGTAAACAGAGGTTTTGTTTTTCTGAATTCTCTTACCTTGTGATACATATATTCCCTCTGTTCGTCTGTAACCATAAGCTCAGGCACCGCATCAATGCCGACAGGCATATAGGTGAAGAACCAGCAGAATTTTGCTCCCCACGCAATCATCTGATCATAGTATTCTTCCGAGCCTATTGTCTTGTAGTTCTTGCTGGTGTAGCAGCAGGAAATTCCAAACGGAAGCCTCTTTGACTTGAGTATCCTCATAGCCTCTTCAACCTTGCCAAAAGTACCGTCGCCTCTTCTGAAATCCGTATCCTCTTCAAAGCCCTCAACGCTTATCGCAGGAATGAAGTTTTTAACTCTCAGCATATCGTCTGCAAATTTTTCATCTATCAGCGTGCCGTTGGTAAAGCATGTGAACTGGCAGTCAGGGTGCTTCTCACACAGCTTAATTATATCGTCCTTGCGCACAAGCGGCTCTCCGCCGGAATAAAGATACACATATACGCCCATTTCCTTGCCCTGAGTTATGATGCTGTCAAGATCCTCAAAGGACAGATTCAGCTTGTTGCCGTACTGCGCAGCCCAGCAGCCGGTACAGTGCAGATTACAGGCTGATGTCGGGTCAAGCAGTATTGCCCAAGGAATATTGCAGTTGTATTTTTCTCTCATTTCCTTTGCTTTTTTGCCGCTCAGAAGTGAACCGTTGAGGAAAAAGTTCCTGTAGGTTGCCTTGAGCACTCCCTCATCAATCTCATCAAACAGTCCTGTTAAAAGCCGGTTCCAGTTGTTCTCAGGGTGCGCCGCCATTTCCTTGAAAGCCCCAAGCTGCGCTTTGAATGAACCGCCCATATCAAGCTTTTCGGCAACCTGCGCCGCTCTGAGTAAATTCTTTTTTGGATTTTTTGCCAGTATGTCGTAGGCTTTCATAAGCCCTGCTTCTGTTAAGCTCTGTTTAATTCCCATTTCGTTCTTCCTCCCATTGTTACCACATAATAGTTAAATATCTTCTGTTTTTAAAACATACCTCTTAAAAATATTACTACCTCTCTAACTCTAATTATATTCATACATATTGCTTTTTAAATTGACAATTTTAAGACAATGTCGCAATTTCGGGGAAAACACATAGTTTTTTACGGCTTTTTTATTAATTGTATTCAAAACTCCTGCAAATATGTCCCTGTAAAAGAAAAACGCAGTCATCAAAACTGCGCTTATTCAATCAATAGAATGTGGCCAGAACATTGTCAGGCATATCCGTATATTCAATTTTACTTACATGTATTACCGGTACTCTCTGATCCTCTTTTTTGTTTACTGCAATATGCACAGTGCCCTCTATCCTTGCCCATTTGTTGTGCTCTATCTCATCATTACACTCTGCTATGCAGCGCATGCCTGCAAACTCTATATCCTCCGCACAGCAGGTCATAAGAGGTCTGCCTACAACAAATCTGTCCTTGCCCTCTATGCCCTTGGACTTCACCATTGCGGACAAAATCATGGTCTTGCCCTTGTACACGTCAGGCTCCGCCATTATATCCTGATACCAGTAGGCATAATCTCTGTCCTCCAGCTCAATGGTGTCCGCCTCAACATCAAACGGCAGCGGATCTTCGATTTCATCAACCTGTATCTTGCCTGCCGGAGACTCATATATTATCTGGGCGTTTCTGTTGGCGTTTCTTACGGTCTTGTGAAACTCCATAACATCATAGTCCTCTTCGAAGCGGTTGAATATGACCATATCGGTGTATTTGAGCTTGTCGTAAACCAGGTTTCGCATATTCATATTATATGCTGTGAAGCTGCCTGAATCCACAAAGGTCATCTCCTGACATATTATCCAGTTGTCAGGCATAGTCAGATAAAGATCTTCCATCTTCCACATGCCGTTGTATTCTATCAGGATTTTTTCCGGCTTGTATTTCTCATTGAGCATCAGAAAATATTCCTTTGAAACAGAAGCCTCATCTTCTATATATTCAATGCTTATCTCCGTATTATCCGTAAAATCGGGCTCTACCTCGCCCTCCTCGCAGAGTATGCACAGGTTTCTTTCACCTGCCGTAAACTCCGGCTCTGCCATGGATTCATTCATAAATGTGGTCTTGCCTGATTCAAGAAAGCCTGTAAACAGATATACAGGCACCTGTCTTTTCCATTTTCTCTCTAGCATACGAACATCTTCCTTATCTTTTCTTCATCAAGGTCAGTACCTATTACGCATGCCTTGCCTGTAAGCTGCGCTCCGCCGGTTCTGATGTCTTTTTCGCCCGGAATATAGTCAAAGTGCAGCCAGCTTCCGTCCTTTGCCTCAACTATGCCCTTGGCTCTCAATACTGTTCCCGTTTCTTCTATATGGTCGAGTATGTCGCTGATTTCTTCCTCGTCAAATTTGTGTATGGTCTCAATGCCGCAGCTTGTAAACACCTCATCTGCGTGATGGTGGTGCTCGTGGTCGTGGCAGCCGCATTCACAGTCATGATCGTGGTCGTGATGATGATGGTCATGGTCGTGATGATGCTCGTGACAGCCGCACTCCTCATCGTGATGATGTTCCTCGTGCTCATGGTGATGATGATGTTCATGTTCATGGTCGTGGCAGCCGCATTCGCAGTCATGGTCGTGATGGTGATGACTGCATTCATTCATAGCGTCTAAAATCTGTTTGCCGGAAATGCTGTCCCAGTCAGTAGTTATAATCTGGGCCTCGTCATTGTGCTCTCTTATCAGGTGAAGAGCCTCTTTAAGCTTGTCCTCTGCCATTCCCTTGGTGTGGCTAAGCACAATAATATCTGCATTTTCTATCTGGTTATTAAAGAACTCGCCGAAGTTCTTCATATACATTCTGCATTTTTTGGCATCAACCACAGTCACTCCTGCTGCAATGTCAATCTCCTCGACCTGCTCCGCAGCCTCTTTGACATCGCTGAGCTTGCCTACTCCCGACGGCTCTATGATTATTCTGTCAGGCTTAAGCTCCTGCGCCACTTTTTTGAGGGCCTGCGTGAAGTCGCCCACAAGAGTGCAGCATATGCAGCCTGAGTTCATCTCTGTTATCTCTATGCCCGAGTCCTCAAGGAAGCCCTTGTCTATACCGATTTCTCCGAATTCGTTTTCGACTATTACAAGCTTTTCTCCCTTGTATGCCTCATCTGCAAGCTTTTTGATAAGTGTTGTTTTGCCTGCGCCTAAAAATCCCGAAAATATATCTGTTTTTATCATTTGTAATTACCTCTTTCTAAAGCTTATACTTAAATATTATCACATTTTCGGAAATTTACAAATAGGCTGCGGGATTAATTTTGTTCTTTGTTGTGGATACAACATTCTGCCTCTCTCATATATTGTATAATTCTTTTCGGAAAGGCTATTTATCATATGATAAACTTTGATATTACATTTATTCGCAATACACCGCTGTTCAAAAAAAATAGGCGGGGAGGAGTTTAATAAAATACAGCACGCCCTTGCCGTCAGGCGCCCAGCCCGACGATTCCAGTATTCTGCCTGCAAATACAGCCCATGTTGAAATAGGGATAAGAACGCAAAGAGGCGCCACCGGCTCTTTCGATAAGAGTCATAATGCTTCCCATAAGTCCGCATACGATAATAA
>URGK01000095.1 GCA_900547295.1 uncultured Eubacteriales bacterium | reverse complement strand
ATGCCCGGGCCGTCATTTATTGTATATCTCTGTATATTAAAAATTATTCCCTGCTCCAAAATTCACCTCATATGCAAGACTTCAAACCAACAATACGATAACCGATCTCTATATATTTTAACCCACACAACTGTTAAAAGCAACAAAGACAAAAAATCATTTAATCTGTAATAGCCGCCGGACAACACACAACATCTCCTGTTTTACTTATTCACCAAACTTGTTTGTTCAAGTTGTACAAACAAGTTTAAATTCTTGGCAAAATAAAAACCCCAATGCATAAACACCGGGGTTTTTGAGTCTTTGTAAAGAGTATCCTCGCTGGGATAGGTCTCTGAGCCGTAAAACACCACGCTTCGCTGTGCTTCTGGCAGGGGACCTTCCTGCAGCTCGTTCCTCGCTGGGATAGGTCTCCCTATCTCTTTGAGAACTGGCTTGCTCTTCTTGCTTTCTTGAGACCGTATTTCTTTCTTTCTTTCATTCTTGAGTCTCTTGTTAAGAAACCTTCAGCTTTTAAAGGTGCTCTGTAGCTTTCTTTGTCTGCTACACAGAGAGCTCTTGAAATACCGTGTCTTAAAGCGCCTGCCTGACCTGTGAATCCACCGCCTGTTACTGTTGCGATAACGTCGAATTTACCCTCACAGCCTGCGATTTCAAAAGGTCTTTTTACTTCTCTCTTAACTATTTCCATTCCGAAATACTCTTCAAGAGGTTTCTTGTTTACAGTGATGTTTCCAGTTCCAGGGATTAATCTAACTCTAGCAACTGAAGACTTTCTTCTGCCTGTTCCGTAATACTGCATTTTTGCCATTGTCTATTCCTCCCTTTCCTTAGAAATTCCATACTTCAGGTTTCTGAGCCGCATGATTGTGATCAGGGCCTGCATAAACCTTAAACTTCTTGTACATCTGTCTGCCGAGTCTGCCGTTAGGCATCATTCCCTTAACTGCGTGTCTGATGATTTCGCAAGGGTCCTTTGCCTGCAACTTTTCGAAAGTGATTTCCTTTAAGCCGCCCGGATAACCAGTATGGTGCTTGTAGATTTTCTTCTGTCTTTTCTTACCAGTCACTTCTATCTTCTCTGCATTGATTACGATTACATAGTCACCGCAGTCAACATGTGGAGTATAGATAGGTTTTTTCTTTCCTCTAAGGATAGCTGCCGCTTCTGAAGCAAGTCTACCAAGAGTTTTGCCTTCTGCATCGATAACGTACCATTTACGTTCAACTTCTGCAGGTTTTGCGATAAATGATTTCATCTTTGTTCCTTTCTACCTACTGGGATACATCGCGCGTATCTGTTTCGGTTCTGCCTACTGGGTTGAAGCTGTGCTCCAGCTTGTTCGGCATTACTAATTTTTATTAGCGGATAGCCCGTATATACAGTCGCTATCTCTTCTGTTCATATAACTGCACTATAAAATAGTGCCATGCATATGACACAGCACCATTCTATCTCATTTTTCACCTTATGTCAAATATTTTTTCACCTTAATCAGGTCGTTTCGCCTTATTTTTCTTTGGTTCTCTGTCAGTTTTACTTAATCATTCCGGCGAGCTTGTTCATAGCTTTTGTTTCATCTGCCATGTCGGCTTCAAGGCAGGCGGTCTGATCTTTAACCGCTTTCTTGTAAATTGCTATTTCATCTGAGAAATCAACTTTTTTGCCTGCTTCTATGTCAGCCATCTTGCCGAATATGCCATACAGCGCTTTGTAGGTATTCTCTGTATATTCAAAGCCTCTGTCTGTGTTCAATAAGCGCAATGTTTACTCCATTGGGGTCTTTGATAAAAGCAATTATCCCCACCAGCGTCCTTACAGGCTCCATAGTAATCTCAACGCCCTTTGCTTTCATAGTCTCAAGAGTTTTTTCGAGATTTTCAACCTCAACTCCCATAGAGTAAAGGCCTGTTTCAAAGTCACTGCTTTCTATGAGCTCTATCATGGCCCCGCCGCCGTCAAGTATTGCAATCTCCGAGCCGTTTGGCAGATTATATACCTCCTGCACCTTAAATCCCATTACATTCTCATAAAAATCTACAGAGTCTTTCATATTGTCTGCAATCATTGTGGTGTATCTGACTTTCATACTGATTCTCCCCGTATATTATTCCATTGCAAGCGCTATAAGTCTGTCTAAAAGCTGCGGATACGGCACACCTGCCGCCTCCCACATCTTCGGATACATACTGATTGACGTAAATCCCGGCAGAGTATTAAGCTCGTTTAATATGATGCGGTTGTCTTCGGTAAGGAAAAAGTCTATTCTTGACATGCCTTTGCAGCCCATAGCCTTGAACACTCTGACTGCTGTCTCTTTAATCTGCTGCTCAAGCTCAGGCGATATATCGTCTATAATTCCTGTTCTGGAGCCGATATCCGCATATTTTGCCTCATAGTCATAAAACTCATTGCAGGAGAATATCTCTCCTATCTTTGCAACCTCAGGATTGTCATTTCCAAGCACCGCCGTTTCTATTTCTCTGCCTACTATGGTTTCCTCGACAAGGATTTTTTCATCATAGCCTGCCGCCTCTGCCAGCCCTCTGCCTAGCTCTGCTCTGTCGTGAACCTTGGATATGCCCACTGAGGAGCCTTCGTTTGCCGGCTTTATAAACAGAGGATATCTATTGAAATACGCTTCAACTCTGTCAAGCGTCGCAGTCTCGTCTGCTTTGAGCTCGCTTGCCGTAACCAGAACATAGTCAGCCTGATTAATTCCCGCAGCTCCGGCTATGAGCTTGGTTATAGCTTTGTCCATACTGCATGCCGAAGCCGCAACTCCGGGTCCCACATAAGGTATGCCTGAAAGCTCTAAAAGCCCCTGCAGCACTCCGTCCTCGCAGTTCTTGCCGTGAACGACAGGGTATATGCAGTCAATTCTGATGCTTTCGGTTTCTCTTTCCTTTAACAGCAGCAGTCCGCGGCAGCCTCTGTCGGGTGATATAACCGCGCTTATATTGTCCTTGCGGTCTGCCCATCTGCCGTCCTTTATCTGCGCGGTATCTGCCATGGTCAGAAACCATCTGCCGTCTTTTGTAATTCCTATTTTGTATATCTCATATTTGTCTTTGTCAAGGTTATCAAGTACCGATGATGCAGATACGCAGGAAACCTCATACTCTGATGAAACGCCTCCAAACAGCACTGCAAGTCTTATTTTGTTCATATCTAACACTCCTCACTTAAAATATGTATTTATTTTAGCACATTATATTCAGTAAAAAAAGTACCGCAAGAGGTAATACACAAAAAAACAAAACCCGCTGCGGTCTGCAGCGGATTAAGCCTGAGTTTTCAATATGTATAATCCTATTTTTCCAGTTCAAAGGTTTTCACAACTTTATCCCCGTTGCCAAGAAACTCTTCAACCTCAACATCTACAGGCGATGTAGTGTTTTCAAGCTCCTTTGTAACAATAATTTCTATTGTTCTGCCGGGTTTAATCTGCTTGGAGGTATCATCGTCCATACAATCAAACGATTCTTCATCAGTATACACAGATGTTGTGTCCAGCTCTACACCGTCCTGAAAAGCATCACACATCATAGCGACATCAAAGCTTGCCGCTTCATCACTGTTGTTTGTAAAGTCAATACTTACTGCTATGGTATCTTTACCGTCATAGTTTTTAACCAGCTCGTAATCTTTAATAGCCACTTCGTAGTTACCAAGCGCTCCGTTATCAGACGGAGCTTTTTCCTCCGGTTCAGTCTCACCTCCGCAACCTGCAAAGGCAAACATTACAACAGCTGTTAATAATATTACAAGTACCCTCTTCATTATCTTTGTTCTCCTTCTCCTATCCTCTGTTCTTTTTTACGGCATACAATAGTTCCGATTATAAATACGGCTCCAAAGGCTATACACAGAACACCCCATATAACAAGGTCGCTGTAGCTTCCTGCACAGGCAGCGCCGATAATTCCTCCTGCCAGATAAAAGCCTCCGGCAACAAACGAACCTGCTCCATTACGGTTTCTTGTAACTATTGCAACTATACCTGCTACAATGCAGCATATGGCAAGGATAACGCCTGCGCTACCGCCTGCTTCGCCGTTATTTTCAAGTGCATTTCCTATTCCCGCCGCGCACGACTGAAACAGTACAAATGCAGACAATATAAAAGAGATAATTCCTAGAATGAGTTTTAATGTTTTCATAAACACTGTCCTTTCTGTTTTTGTTTTATCATAGTATATTTTCTGTAATTTTTGTCGTGCTGCCGGCACGATTTTAATTTCTATACCTGCAAGGGTTCTATTCCATGCTCCTCAAGATATATATTAAGTCTGAGTATATCCTTTGTTCCGCGCAAAGCAGCAGAAGCAATTCTGACATCTCTTTCATCTCTCGGATTAAGCACGCAAAATCCGGCAACTGCCAGCGAATACTGAATATGGTCAATATCCATACCGGCTCCTATGCACAGAGCTATCACCTTATCTCTTCCGGGCTTTTTTCTTGTCCCATTTATGATGTTGTAGCCGTAATTTCTGTTAATTCCGCTGTTTTTCATAACATCAGCCACTGCAATATTGTTTTGGTGCATATATTCCCTCAGATATTGCGAAAAGGTCCTGCTGCGGTGTGGATACACATACTTTTCTATGTATTTTTCCTCATCATCAAAGCTTCTGATTTTTTTAATCTCCGAAATCAGACAGCAATAAGTTTTATCATTTAATTCCCATTCTTTCATATAATAAATTTTACTCATTATTATATGCTTTTGTTGTGCTCAAAGCACGAATATATTTCCTCACGAAAAAAGACAGCCGGGGTTTGGTCCCGACTGCCTTGTCTGCCTTATTTAAGCTATTTTTCTTTGTTGTTTTTGAGTATCATTCTCTTGTATTTGCTTGAGTATGTCCAGTATTTTGAACTCAATGCCGGGCAATTCTTGGCTGTGATTGAAGAAACCTTGGTTGCCTTTGCAAGCCATGGTTTCCATGTAAAGTCTGCTGCGCCGTATGCCTTGCCTGATGTCTTATAGTAGTTGTTGTAAATGTTTCTCTTCATAACATCAAATCCGCCGCTGTAGAAGCCTATAAGCTGACCCTTGAAGAGTTTACTGCTGCTGTTTCCTCCAACCTTGCCTGTGGAATAGTTGCCTTTGACATAGCCACCTATAACTGTGGCAGTTGCTGCAAGGCCGCCTGCATTACCTGTACCCTTATGAGTAACAGCGCCTGTGTTATAGCAGTTTCTCATATCAGCGCAAAAACCTGCGATGCCGCCTGCATCTGCTTTGATTTTGCTGTTTACCGAAACCTTACCCTTGTTGTAAGTCTGTTCAGCCTTAGCTGCGGAGCATACAACTCCTGCAACAGTAACAATATCAATACCGCCGGCAGGTTTGCCTGTATATGAAATCGCGCCGCTGTTACTGCACTTTGAAACCTTTGTGCCGATGTGGGCTGCTTCACAAGCTATACCGGCAGCTTCCGCTCCGCGATTGCCGCTTGCATTATTGTTTATGCTTATGGTAGCTGTATTTGAGCAGGATACTATATTTGCATCCGAAATTACAGCTATGCCCGCCGCCTTTGGCGCGAATCCATAGGCTTCAGTTGCCTTTGTTCCTGTTATAGAAATTTTACCGCTGTTTTTACAGCCTGAAATTGCCTTGGTGCCATAGTAGGCTCCAACTATACCTGCAGCCTCGCACTCACTGCTTCCCCAGTCCTTATCAGGAGTATGAGTCAGAGCAATCTTACCTTTATTGGTGCATTTTGTTACAGAGCCTTTGCCTACAATGCCTGCAATTCCTGAAGCAGTCGGAGCGCTCTGACCTTTATGCGTAAGCTCTATATCAATACTGTTAGCGCAGTTTTTAATGGTTCCGGAGGCTGACTCATACGCCACAATTCCTACAGCATTGCAGCAATCGTCATCTTCGGTACCTCGGTTCTTTATTTTGATGCTGCCTGATGTTTTAATGTTTTCAAATTTACCGTTCTTTGAGTTTTCAACAAGTCCCGCAGCGTTTCCGCCGCCTGTCATATTAATATCCACCGATATGCTCAGGTTTTTAAAGGTTGCTCCTTCGGTATTTCCAAACAGCGCTACGTCCGCTACATATCTTGCAGCTGTATACTTATACGTAATCTTGTGACTGTTGCCGTCAAGTGTTCCCTTGAACGGGTTTTTGCGGTCCTTGAACAGCTGTATATTACCTGTCACCTCTATATCATTTTTAAGATAATAGCTGCCTGACGGATTATTTTCCATTTTCTTTAAATCATCTGCTGTTGATATGGCAGTTCCGCTTGTTGCCGCATCTGCAGCATACAGTCCCGGGCCTGCCGGAATGGCAAACGCAACAGCAAGTGCTAAGAAAACAGTTAATATTCTGCTTTTTCTCATGATAAGCCG
>URGK01000094.1 GCA_900547295.1 uncultured Eubacteriales bacterium | reverse complement strand
ACAGAAAATCCATGCTGAGAAACCTTGTAACTGATTTATTCAGAGAAGGCAGAATCCAGACCACAGACTGCAGAGCAAAGGAAGCCAGAAGAGAAGCGGAAAAGCTGATTACTTTGGCAAAGCGCGGCGATCTTCACGCAAGAAGACAGGCGTTAGCTTATGTTTTTGATGAAACAGTGGTAACAAAGCTTTTTGAAGAAATCGCGCCGAAGTACGAAGACAGAAACGGCGGATATACAAGAATTCTGAAGTTAGGACCTCGCCAAGGCGACAACGCTGAGGTTGTATTC
This sequence comes from uncultured Eubacteriales bacterium, assembly GCA_900547295.1. Lineage (GTDB taxonomy): Bacteria > Bacillota > Clostridia > Peptostreptococcales > Anaerovoracaceae > UMGS973. Next base: position 6,339 of record URGK01000094.1, on the reverse strand, counting down.
TTAGAATTAGTATAATATCCCTGACCCTGCGGCTGCGGTGATAGTGCGGCCGGCAGAGCGGATACGCACGCATAAACCCCATGACAGATACACGTCTGCATGGGGTTTTTGATGTGGCAGCGAAGACTGTATTTATGGAAGAGGGTACTGCAAAAGGGTTGCGTCCACTTACTGGGGTATGATGTTAAGACAAGTCCAAAATCAAGGATAGCATACGAGGGCGAGTCCAAAATATAGACACCCCATTTTTAAAAATGTCCTTGACAAGGGGGACAGTTTAGTTGTGTTTTGGTTCAAATTCTGATACAATATTGGCATAGATGCCAGTGCAAATGAAGCAAATTTGTTCATGCGATAGTCATATGAAAGAAGAGAAAGGAAGCCTTATGAAAAGGAGATTTTTAAGCATACTGCTTGCGTGCGCGATGATCGTCACGTTACTTCCGGCAGTCTCTTACGCTGAAACCGGGGAAGCGAATACAAATACCGCGGCAGTGCAGACAGCTACGGCAAATACCGAGAAGGCAATACGCTTCAATACAGATGGGATTGCCGGTTACAACAACCGTAAATACCACTATATCTATTACGGTAAATGGAAAGGAAATCCGATCAAATGGCTTGTGCTTGATGATAAAACCAATACAGGCAAAGACGGCTTTTTCCTGCTGTCTGAGGGTCTGATAGATGTGTTGCAGAAATTTGATGATAATAGCACTAAATGGCAGGGAAGCAGCGCGCAGAAATGGTGCGAGGATTTTGCCGGGATAAGCGGAAGCAGTGTGCCGGATGCATTTACCTCTGTCGAGCGTGACGCGATTTTAGAGACGGTAAAATCTGATGACACATATACATACTTTGATCCCCGCCTTCCTATTATCTTTGAAGCATACGAAAACATTCTGAATGGTGATAAGGTTTTTTATCTGTCTGCGGAGGAGGCGGAAAGCTCTAAATACGGAAAGCCAATTGATTCAACTTTCGATTATGGCTGGTTTCTGCGTTCTTACATCAATGCAACATTCGCGGCATATTGCCCAGATCGGGGATCCATTATAGACATGATATATCCCGGAAATAGTGAGCACCCGCGCCCTGCTTTTAACCTTGGAAAGAGTGAAATCGTTTTCGCATCCAGTGCTGACGGCGGCAAAACAGATGCCGCCACAGACAGTAATCTGACGGCTGTCGGCGACTGGAGCGGCGATACATGGAAGCTGACATTAAGGGACAGCAGCCGGAGCTTCAGGGCTTCCGCAGATAAAGCAAATGCGAAACCGGGAGAAACGATTTCTATCAACTATTCCGGTGCGAAAACCGGCGACAATGAATATGTTTCAGCAATCATTATGGACAGAAATGATGAGCTGCTCTACTATGGACGCATAGCGCAAAACAGCGCAGACGGTACGGCGCAGATCGCTGTGCCTAAAGACCTTGAGCCGGGAAGATATGCTCTCAGGGTGTTCAGTGAGCAGTACAACGGAGAGTGCAATACGGATTATGTAAGCGAGTTTGTGAATTTGAGCTTTTCGATTTCCGGAGGCATTGATGAGTCTGTCACGAATCAGATTTCGGGCTATAACGACGCGTGCGGCTACGACTATATCTATTACGGCAGCTACGATGGAAGCCCGATTAAGTGGCGTGTTTTGGATAATCAGACCAATACGGGCGAACCGGGATATTTCCTGCTGTCTGAAGAACTGCTGGGATCAGAGTACTACGGAGGCGTGTATTTTTCATATGATGGCATAAGCACATGGCAGGGCAGTTATGCGCAGAGCTGGTGCGGGGAGTTTGCAAAAAACTCCTTTACCGAAGATGAAAAAAATTATGTAATGACTGTCAGTAAGAAAGAAGCTAGAGAGTATGAAGCGAACGATATCGTCGGATTTCTTGAGTCTGAGCTGATAAACGAACAGGTATTTTTCCTGTCTGCATATGAGGCAAGAAATCCGAGCTACGGATTTACGGGAAACGAGACGCGTGTGGCCAAATGGAAATATGATTCAAGGGCATGGTGGTGGATTCGCTCCTATTTCTCTCTTAACGGAATGGGCTTCATTGACACTGATGGGAGGATGGCTTACGGGGATTTCCTTGATGAGGATGCCCTGAAACAGAGACGACCGGCCCGCCCTGCATTTAATCTTGACGGCAGTGATATTTTATTCCTGTCTAATGCGAAAGGCGGCAAAGCAGATACAGAAACAGATCCAGATCTGGCGGCCATTCCTGAGCACGGCAGCGGTGAATGGAAGCTGACAATACATGACAGCACCCGGACGAACTTTAGTGCCAGGACTTTGGGGTATACAGATGTGGCTGCGGGGTCCGATATCAGAGTAGGATATTCCGGCGCAAGGAAAGGCAGCAACGAATATGTTTCAGTTATTATTGCCGATGAGCAGGGTCAGAACCTGTATTACGGACGTATCGCAGAGGACAGCGAGAGTGGAGAGGCAGTGGTCGCCGTTCCGTATTCTTTGCCTGTAGGAAAGTATACGCTGAAAGTTTACAGCGAGCAGTACAACGGGGATTACAGAACCGATTATGCCAGCAATTTTGTGGAGCTTTCGATTACCGTAACAGGTACGGATGAGACAGGCCCGCTTGCGAGAATAGAGTCTGTCAAGCGCATCAGTACGACAGAGGCTGAGGTGACATTTAGGAGCAATGAGCCGGGCACATATAGCTATAATCTGGTAGAGAGCGGCAAAGGGTTTGAAACCACCTTTGGCAGCGGCCATGGCACTATACCAAACAGGAAAGCGCAGACCATTATCGTTGACGGCCTACGGCCAAGACAAGGCTGTGACATATACTTCCGTGTCGTTGACCAAAGCGACAATCAATATCCGCAGAAGGTTATGGCGTCGATCCCCGCAGATGTAATACATGAAGTGACGCTGCATGCAGGAAACGGCGCTGTCATTGCAGAGGGCAAAGATGTTACACAGTATGCGGAGGGAGAAAACGTCACACTGCCGACAGCAGGAGATATGAGCCGCAGCAGAGGCGTATTCAAAGGCTGGTATACGGATTGTGATTTTTCCGGTGCGCCTGTGACCAAGATCAGCGATACCGATTCGGGCGACAAGGTGTTTTATGCAAAATGGGAATGGGACGGACAGGAACAGTTCAGCCTAAGCCCGGGTACGACCTATTATTTCGACCTTTCGGGCGCGGGAATACCGGGTACGGTCAATGGAGGAAATGCGGCCGGCGCAGTTTCGGTGCCGGATCAGAGCCTGCACTATGTTCCGTTTACCTATGTCGGAACAATCGATGCCTACAGCTTTTCAAAGGATACGGAGACCACTGACGAATCCGCAGTGGGAAACCAGTATATACACAGTCTGTTTGTGTCGGACTATAACGTGGTGCATTCTACAGGCTGGTCTGAGATTAACAAGGCGGGATATATCTTCGGCAAATCCTATACCAGCGGCAATATAAGCTACACGATGCGAGCGCTTTCCGGAGGAAACCGGTATACACTGGGAGGAAAGGAAGCAATCGGACCTCGCAATAATGAATGGGATACTATCCTTGATAAGAATGAAGAATATATCAAAAACGCTGATATGTTTTCGTGGGTGCAGGATGAATGCGAAAATGAAATTGATAAGATTCTCACCTGGCGCACGCTGCGCGGATATAACATAAATGGCGGCACAGTGCGTACCGCCGGCGGCAGTTTTGAAGGAAATATACAGGAACATTACGGCTTCCGGCCTGTTCTTGAGCTCCCGAATGTGGAGACGCTGGGAACTGACGGACTCAAGGCGGTAACACTTGACCTGAACGGTGGAAGTGTGAACGGCAGTAGCGATGAAAAAATTCAGATTATTGTGAAAAAAGGAGCGGCATTTATCGCGCCTGCATCTGAGGGACTTGTCGGTGATACAGGCTACCTATATAATTGGCTTGGCAGTGATGGTAAGACCTATCAGCCGGGCGACAGCGTTCCGGCAGGTGTAACCTCACTTACGGCGCAGTGGGGAAAACTGTCAGGCGAGATCAGGATTGGCACACATAAATGGAATAAACTTTTAACCGATGTAACCTTTGACCTGTTTTTCAAAAATGGTCAGAGCGTGGAAATTACAGCTTCCGATAAAAACAGCGGAAATGTTACCATCGCATATCTGGCCAGCGATAAGAAGCTTACCGACTTTAAACAAATGGCGTTCTTACCGTATTCGGGCGAATTGCATATAGGCGACTCCTATCTTGACAAAGATGGAAGATATATCATTTATGCCAGACTGTCAGATGCCTCGGGGAATGTCAGATATATCAGCTCGGACGGTATCGTGGTTGATCATACCGCCCCGGTTATTTCCGGAATTACAGACGGCAAGATATATTGCGAAGCACAAATTGTTTCGGTAGAAGAGGCAAATCTTGACAATATCACCGTCAACGGAAACCCTGTTACGCTTACAGACGGAAAGTGTACGCTTAATCCGGCTGACGGAGAGCAGAATGTTTTTGTGACCGACAAGGCCGGAAATACCGCATCGGTGACCGTAACCGTAAACGACGGGCATACACCGCTTGCGGATGATAATGACTGCACGACACCGGTACTTTGCCGTTATTGCAATGCAGTTATTACTGCTGCAAAACAGCATGACTTTACCGGAGCTTTACAGAGCGATGAAACAGGGCACTGGCATCAGTGTCAGAATGAAGGCTGCACCGTATGCGAGCCGAAAACCTCTCATACAGGAAATCCCGTATGGGAGACAACAGAAAAACAGCACACGAAGAAATACACCTGTTGCGGAGCTGTGACAATAGAAACGGAAGCTCATGTATGGAAAGATGGTGTATGTGAGAAGTGCGAATACGTTTGCAAGCATAGTGGAGGCGAAGCAACTTGCACCGAATTGGCAGAGTGTGAATATTGTCATCAGTCATACGGAGATAATAATTCGGCGAATCATTCGGGAAAAGAAGAGTGGGTAAAGACGGCGACAGAACATACGAAAAAGTGGATGTGCTGCGGAGTTGTGACGGTGAAAACGGAAGTACACACCTGGAAAGGCAATATATGCGAAAAATGTGGCTACAAGCATTCGTCTGGTAACTCCGGAAGCTCCGGCGGAAGCGGTTCAGGGGGATCCGGAAGTTCCGGCGGAAGCAGTTCGAGCAGCTCCGGAGGCTCATATAATCCTGTTCAAAAGCCTGAAATCATTATAAAAGGCGGCAGTGCTGATCTTGAAAAGGATGGCACTACCTTGGTTATAACCCCTGACGAGGGTATGACGATTTCAAAAGTAACTGTAAATGGTAAAGAAGTAACCGTTACAGATAATAAAATTACCGGAACCAAAGCAGGTGATAAGATTGAAGTGGTTTGCACTAAAATAGAGCCGGCGAAAGAAGAACTATCCAGGACATTTAAAGAAAAAATCCTCAACTTGAAGATCACTGTCAGAACTACAAAGACTACGAGGGGAAATATCAAAGTTACAGTCAAGGACAGTGAGAAATTGGATAATCTCGTGAAAGACATTGAGAAAGCAGGATACACAGTTAAATATAAGTTCTACAAATCGACGAAAAAAGCTTCAAAGTATTCCGCTGCGCGTGAAAAAACAAGCCGCACATATATCAATACAGCAGGTAAAAAAGGAAGGAAGTATTTTTACAAAGCAAAGATTATGATATATGACAGGAATAACAAGCTGATTGCGTCCAGCAAATTAAAGCAGTGCAAGTACGGGGCAAGACTGTGGACGAAGTAATCCCAAATTCCTGCGAAAAAACTCGAAAAGGGTACTTGACAAAGGGCAGCAAGGGTGGTAATATAGATAAGCTGTCGCTTGAGAGCAGACGAGCTTTTCTCTCACAGCCACGCGGAAGCGGATCGGCTGGGATGAAAAAGTTCGAAAAAAGTTTAAAAATGTTCTTGACAAGGCGTATGCAGTTTGATATAATAATCAAGCTGTCGCAAAACAGCAGCGCCGAAAATTTTCCATCGATTTTATAAAAACTTGATGAAAAAGAAAAAAGCGCTTGACAATATTAACCGGTTGTGTTAATATAATAACGTTCAGCAAAACGCTGAACCTGAACCTTGAAAATTTCATAGTGTAGAAATTTAGTCAAATAAATTTTAATGCGAAGTAAATTTTTCGATAGGCGCGAAGCCGAGGGAGAACGGAACGGAGTGTACTTTTGTACATGAGTACCGATTCGACCGAAAGCGACAAAGCATAGCGGAAAATTGACAAGCATTTGAAACAATCAGCGAATTGGTAAGACAATTAGCGGAAAGTTTCTCGACAATTTCTTAAAAAAGACAATAATTCAAAACGAATT
>URGK01000093.1 GCA_900547295.1 uncultured Eubacteriales bacterium | reverse complement strand
CGTACTGACGATAGCCTGCGGCCTCCAGCTGTCGCACGGCGTACAGGTAAAAATCCGCGGAGTTTTTTGTTTCTGTATATTACTTCGCATGATTCTTTGTTTTGCCCTGAACGATTTGTTCGGGGTTTTTAATTTTTCAGGAGGATGTTTGGATTATGAACAAAGACACTGATTATATGCGCAAAGCATTACAGCTTGCCCGAAACGGCTGTGGTTTTACATCACCTAATCCGATGGTGGGGGCGGTGATTGTTAAAGAAAGAAAAATTATAGGCAGCGGATGGCATGAAAAATACGGAGAACCGCATGCGGAGCGAAATGCTCTTGCAGCCTGCAGTGAAAATCCCGAGGGCGCAGTTATGTATGTGAATTTAGAGCCGTGCTGTCACTACGGGAAACAGCCGCCATGTACAGATGCAATTATTGAAGCGGGAATAAGCAGAGTAGTTGTCGGATCATCCGATCCCAATCCCCTGATTGCCGGCAAAGGAATTAAGCTGCTGCGATCTAAAGGTATTGAGGTAACAGAGAATGTACTAAAAGATGAATGTGACCGGCTTAACGAAGTGTTTCTCCACTATATCAGAACAGGGCTTCCGTTTGTCGTTATGAAATATGCCATGACTATGGACGGAAAAATCGCATGTTATACAGGCGCATCGAAATGGATCACAGGCAGCAGCGCAAGAGAACATGTGCACAGACAGCGTCACAGATTCAGCGGAATTATGGTCGGCGCAGGAACTGTACTGGCAGACGATCCGCAGCTTACCTGCAGAATTGACGGACTGCAGAATCCCGTTCGTATAATCTGTGACACAAATCTTCGCATACCGCCTGAAGCGCAGGTTGTTGCTACTGCCGGAGAGGTGCCGACAATAATTGCAACATGCTGTGAAGATGCAGACAGGTGTGAGATATATGAGCAGAAGGGCTGCCGGATTCTGCACACCGACAAAAAAAACGGTCATGTGGATTTGAAGCAGCTTATGGAAAAACTGGGAAAGCTGCATATCGACAGTATTCTGCTTGAGGGCGGCGGCACACTTAACTGGGCTGCCTTGCAGAGCGGAATTGTAAAAAAGGTGCAGGCATATGTTGCGCCGAAAATACTGGGAGGAAAGACAGCTCTTACGCCTGTCGAGGGCAAGGGAGTGGCTGATCCTGCCGATTCGTTTATACTTGAGAACAGTACTTTTAAAAAACTGGGAGAAGATCTCCTTATAGAAAGCGAGGTGATATATGATGTTTACGGGAATAGTTGAAGAAACGGGAGTCATAAGCCGCATTGACAGGGGAGAGCATTCCGCAGTACTGAATATCAGAGCCAAAACAGTTCTGGAGGGTACTGAAACAGGAGACAGTATAGCTGTAAACGGGATCTGCCTTACAGTTACAAAACTTCTTGGAGAAAGCTTTTGCGCCGATGTTATGCACGAAACGCTTAATCGCTCCGCTTTTGCGGGACTTTCGGTCGGAAGTACAGTAAATCTTGAACGCGCCATGAGGGCAGACGGGCGATTTGGAGGTCATATAGTTTCGGGACACGTTGACGGTACGGGCAGTATTACGGATATCAGGCGTGATGACAATGCAGTCTGGTATACTGTCAGCGCTGCCGCAGAGGTTATGCGCTATATCGTAGAAAAGGGCTCGGTTACAATAGACGGAATAAGTCTTACTGTAGCAAAGGTAAGCAGTACGGGTTTTTCGGTATCTGCAATTCCCCATACAGTTAAATATACAAATCTCTGCCTGCGAAAAAAAGGCGATATGGTGAATATTGAAACCGATATAATCGGAAGATATGTGGAGAAACTGATGCAGCCTGCTGTGCAGGAGGAGAAAAAAAGTACGCTGACAAAGGAAATGTTATCTTATTATGGATTTTAGGAGGTATACAGGTGACAAATTTTAATACTATTGAAGAAGCTCTTGAGGATTTAAGGCAGGGAAAGATTATTATGGTAACTGATGATCCTGACAGAGAAAATGAAGGGGATTTTATATGCGCGGCAGAGTTTGCCACTACAGAGAATATTAATTTTATGGCAACATACGGTAAAGGTCTGATCTGTATGCCTATGTCTGATGAGTTTGTAAAAAAACTGAAATTTCCTCAGATGGTGCAGCAGAATACCGATAACCATGAAACCGCATTTACCGTATCCATAGATCATGTATCGACATCGACAGGAATATCGGCAGCAGAACGTTCGGTTACTGCGCTGGCATGTGTTTCGGATGATGCTGCCGCAGAGGATTTTCGCAGGCCAGGGCATATGTTTCCGCTTCTTGCAAAGAAAAACGGCGTTCTGGAACGTGACGGTCATACTGAGGCGACTGTTGATCTGTGCAGGCTTGCAGGCCTTAAGGAATGCGGGCTCTGCTGTGAGATTATGAGAGAGGACGGCACAATGATGCGTACCACTGAACTTTCAGAACTTGCGGAGCGTTTTAATATAAAGTTTATTACTATTCATGATCTTCAGGAATACAGGAAATGTCACGACAAACTTGTTGAACGCGCCACAGTGGTGAATATGCCTACAAAATACGGAGATTTCAAGGCATACGGATTTGTCAGCCTTGTTAACGGCGAGCATCATATTGCGCTGGTTAAAGGTGATATAGGTGATGGTGAGGATATTCTGTGTCGTGTTCATTCCGAGTGTCTGACAGGTGACACTTTCGGATCTCTCCGATGCGACTGCGGACAGCAGCTGGCTGCAGCGCTTACGCAGATTGAGAAGGAGGGCAGGGGCATACTCCTTTATATGCGTCAGGAGGGCAGAGGCATAGGCCTTATAAACAAACTGAAGGCTTATGAGCTTCAGGAGCAGGGAATGGATACGCTGGAAGCTAATATTGCTCTGGGATTTCATGGTGATGAAAGAGAGTACTATATAGGCGCGCAGATTCTGAGAGAGCTTGGAGTCAAAAGCATGCGACTGCTTACAAACAATCCGGACAAAGTCTATCAGCTGTCAGAGTTTGGACTGGAGATTCTGCAGCGTGTTCCGATCCAGATGGATGCCACGCCGCATGATTTGTTCTATCTCAAGACCAAACAAAAGAGAATGGGCCATATTTTAAAATATTAAAAAGAAAGATGAGGATATATATTATGAAAACATTTGAAGGAAATCTTGTTTCAAAGGATATCAGAGTAGGAATTGTTGCTGCACGTTTTAATGAATTTATTACTTCTAAGCTGATCAGCGGGGCTATGGACGGTCTTGTAAGACATAATGTCAATGAAGATAATATTCATATTGCATGGGTGCCGGGAGCTTTTGAGATTCCGCTTATCGCTTCAAAAATGGCCAAAAGCGGAAATTACGATGCCGTAATCTGTCTTGGCGCAGTGATACGCGGTGCAACAAGTCATTATGATTATGTATGCAACGAGGTATCAAAGGGTATCGCTGCAATTTCACTTGAAACCGGTGTCCCTGTTATGTTCGGAGTTGTTACAACGGATAATATTGAGCAGGCAATAGAGAGAGCCGGCACAAAGGCAGGAAACAAAGGATACGACTGCGCTCTGGGCGCTATTGAAATGGTTAACCTGCTGCGCAGTATAGATGCAGAGTAATATCTGACGGATCGTACACAGTATAAGTTTTCTTTTGACGGGCTGACTGGTTGTATTCGAGGAGTTTAGGAGAATTTGAAACAGTAAAGAGAAAAAAACAGAATCTGCTTTTTAATGCGGAGTATATCTGCTACAATAAAAATACAGGAAACAAAGGAGAAACTTTATGTATGTGAGTTTTGTATTTTTAGGATATATCTTTGCAGTTTTTCTGGCGCTTATAGGGATAGCTCTGATTGTTCTTGTTGTAATGAAGAACAGAGTGGAAACAACTGAACGGTTTAAAAGCGTCAGGAATTTTTCAGTCAGTATTCTGCTGATATCAGTTCTGTATTTTTTCTTTTACTGCAGAGAGAATGTACAGGGAATATATGAGATACCTGTGACATGGAGGATTGCAGACTATATTCTGTGCAGTTTTGTTTTCTGTTTCTGGCTTACAGTTATAGGCAGATTCAAAGAAACCAAAGGACATATATTCAGAGTGGCCGTAATCATAGGTACTGTTCGCTCACTTGCAGGCGCAGTTGTTACAGCAGGATATATGGATTCTTATTATTACATAGAGAATACAGCGGCGAGAAATTTTTATTCCTGCTTTGAGGCGGCGGCAGTTTTTGCAACTTCTGTCGCTATAATCTGGTATACCATAGCTTTCATCAGGGACAATGCGGAGGCATGCCAGAAAAAATTTACAGCTGTGGTTTCGGCGCTTCTTGTTATGTGGGATATCAATCAGATTATAGTTGACGCAGGACTTTATTTTGGCAGATTCGGCAAATCCGTATGGATGCTTGAGATATTTGATCCGACAGGTCCTGTGATGCTCATTATTGCGCTTATGGTGTTTCTGTTTGTTTTCAGAGAGGACTTCAGTCCGCTTTATTTTGTGCAGACAGAAGAAGATCCTGCAGGCAGTCTGGATATTGCAGCAGAAAAACACAGGCTTACCGTCAGAGAGTGCGAAGTAATGAAGCTGATGTATGAGGGCTGCAGCAATCCCGAAATAGCTGAGAAACTTTACATTTCAAGGAATACAGTCAAGAAGCATATACAGAGTATATACGAAAAAATGGGAGTATCAAACAGAATGGAACTGATACATCTTGTCAACTCAAAACCTCCGGTAAAATAACCTGAATAACGACAGAAACAAAAAACTACCCATATGGGTAATTACAAAAATCCTCTTTTTCTATTAAAATGACCGCAGGTTAATATTCAGAAAAGGAGGAATTTTCAATGAAAAAATTATCAGTATTTATATCTTTAACAGTACTTTGCATAGTACTTGTATTTACAGGCTGCGGCCAGAGTGAAAATACTGCAGCAGACTGCCATAACGGTAACTTTACAGGGGTGGTAGAGGACAACGGTGTAATGTCATTCAAAGGCATACCGTATGCCAAGGCGCCTGTGGGAGATCTCAGATGGAAGGCTCCCGAGCCGGCAGAGGAGAGCGATGAAGACTTTACCGCAGATAAATTCGGTAAATCATCAATACAGTACGAATGGCATTCAGAGGGCGGCTCATACAATGAAACAGGAGAGGACTGCCTGTCTCTTAATGTATGGACCAAGGACCTTGAGACCAAAAACAAACCGGTAATGTTCTATATTCATGGAGGCGGATTTGCGTGGGGCGGTACTGCCGACAGCCTGTACGACGGCAAATATATAGTGGAAGAAAACGAAGATGTGGTAGTGGTTACCACTAACTACAGAGTAGGAATGATGGGTCTTATGGATTTCAGTGATGTTGAGGGCGGCGAGGACTTTCCTGACAGCGGATATCTCAGTGTACTCGATCTGATACAGAGTCTTAAATGGGTGCAGCAGAACATAGAAGCATTTGGCGGTGATCCGGACAATGTAACAATTTTCGGAGAGTCTGCAGGCGGAGCATTCGTATCGATTCTTTGCGCGGTGGATGAGGCCGACGGTCTGTTTGCCAAAGCTATAGCGCAGAGCGGTTCACTTAATCTTACATATACTAAAGAGGATTTTGATGACTGGGGACTCACACAGGCGCTGATGGATAAGACCGGTGCAAAGAATATGGACGATCTTATGGCAATTCCTGAGGATGAGCTGATTGAAATATATACCGCACCTGATGAAGAAGGCAACTGTCTTAATGACCTCTACAATATGCCGCTTAGAGGAGAAGGCAGCATCATACCTGAAGATCCGTATCAGGCGCTCAAAGACGGAGCTGCAAAAGACGTTATTATGATGATAGGTACAAACTCAGATGAGTGGAGATACTGGGTGAATGAAATGGGCGATGTTGAAATGTCCGAAATGGATGATGACGGTATTGCCGAAAATATGGCAATGTATGAGGAATATGTTGCTCAGGAGAAATACGACAGCGCTATGGCAGCGGCGACATCCGGAGAAAAATCAAAGCTCAAGAAATTCCTTGATATTGTTGATGCAGATGAGACTGTATGGAAATACACTGAGATAGGTAATGAAACAGGATTCAGAATGCCTTCTATAGCAGTGGCAGAAGCGCAGAACGAGGGTGGCGGAACTGCATATATGTATTATTTCTGCAAAAAATCCGACAATTTTGATTTCATAGGCGCCTGCCATGCCTCAGAACTCGCATATGTATTCCATAATACTGATGAAACCATATCCTCAGGCACAGTGGACAAGAAGCTTGCTGATGATATGTGTACTTCGTGGACTAATTTTGCAAGAACAGGTGATCCGGGCAATGATAACGCAGTGTGGGATAAATATACACTGCCGGACAGAGCAACTATGGTTATAGGGGATGACTGCAGTATGAAGATGGTAAATGATCCTAAGGGAGAACAGAGAGAGTTAATGGAATGGTCTGTTAAGTATTATCTGAAATAGGGAATATACCCGAATAATGAAGGAAACACAGTAAATTAAAAGTAAAAGGGCACTTGATAAATCAGGTGCCCCATTGTATAATCTACTTAGGAAGTAAATCGGACACAATATCCGATTTGCCCTCAGTATAGGTTTTTTAAATAAGTATCCTAAACTTTAGGCGGTTGTAGGATGCTTATTTCTTTTTGCTATCATTTAAGCGAAGATGATAATTGCTATATTGCAGAAATTCCTGCTCTTGCAGGTTGTATGGCAGACGGGAGTACTGAAGAAGAGGCTGTTGATAATATTAAAACTGTGGCAGGTGAATGGCTTGAGGGTAATAAAGAA
>URGK01000092.1 GCA_900547295.1 uncultured Eubacteriales bacterium | reverse complement strand
AAGAGTCATAATCCTCCCCATAAGTCCGCATACGATAATAAGCCAGCCGGTATCCTCGTCCATCATTACCTCTGTCATCGAGCCGCTTAAATTCCACAGAATGTCCGCAGGATTTACAAGTATCAGCCCCACTATTGATGCCAGAAACAGCGCTTCAAGAATTCTTTTGGTAGTGAATATGTATACTATCAGAAATACTGCCGGTATACACGACACTATTGTAGGATTTTCAGGATCGACAGGCGGAAGCAGCGCAGCTGCTGCAAACGAGGCTGCAACTACTGCCAGCGCTATGATTATAGTTCGCGGTCCGTGAAAATTCTAAAATTTATTTTTTAACCGATTACCCATGAGCATCTCCTTTCATTCCTATTATATTTTTCAAACCCGATAATATCACAAAAAGCACAGAAAAAGACACCGGAGATGTTTTTCCGGTGCCCTTGAGAGTTGTGTTATATACGCTGATCGGGTAGTTTTTGCCAGCTTATATATCGTGATTTAATTATGCAAATACAAAGCCCGCTATGAGGAACAATATTGCCGAAATAACGGCGGCCAGAACTCCGAATGTGGCCTGTGTATAGGCGTGGTCGAAGTTGTTGCAGCCTGTCGCAGACGATGTTATAACCGTACAGTCTGAGTAGAAGCATACGTGGCTTCCGAATACGCCTGCGCTTAATACTGCTGCTACTGCAAGCGGCATATTTACGCCAAGTTCTGTTGCAAGAGGAACTACGATAGGAAGCGCTATAATGTACATTCCCCAGTTGGTACCTGTTATGAACTCTGTGCACGCAAGAAGTATGAATACCATTACAGGCATCAGTGCAGGAGTCATAATCTTTGCACCTGTTGTGATTACATAGTATGTAAATCCAATCTGTTCGTTCATATTAGCGAATATGAATGCCAGTACCATCAGCATAAGAGGAAGTACCATATTCTTGATACCTTTTACGCAGAGGTCTGCGAATTCCGATGCCGACATAAGGTTCTGGAACATATATAATGCGAACATAAAGATAAGAGTGATTATTACGCCGCTCTGCATATCAACGTCACAGATGATTGTTGCTGCGATTAAGCATATGATTGGAAGGAAGAAGTTCCATACACTTGGCTTTTCAGGTATAGGCATTGCTTCTTCACCTGCATGCATATCTATTGATTCTGATCCCGGAGGCGCAAGCGGTCCGCCGTTTGCTACTCTGTCCTCTGCCTTTTTCATAGGTCCGAAGATAGGGATTATTCCGTAGATTACGCAAGGAACCATAATTGCCGCGATCCATCCGTAGAAGTTAAACGGTATTGTCTTAATGAAATATAATACTCCGTCTCCAGGGGATGCCCAGCCTGAGGATTCCAGTATTCTTCCTGCAAATACAGCCCATGTTGAAATAGGGATTAGCACGCAAAGAGGTGCTGCTGTAGATGATACGATGTATGACAGATATTCTCTTGATACTTTGTATCTGTCTGTAACAGATGACATACAAGAACCTACTGTCAGTGAGTTCAGATAGTCATCTATGAAGATGATAACTCCAAGGAACCATGTCCACATAAGTGTTCCTTTTCTTGTTTTACATCTCTTTGATACCCAGTCACCAAACGCAATTGCGCCGCCGGCTCTTTCGATAAGAGTCATAATGCTTCCCATAAGTCCGCATACGATAATAAGCCAGCCGGTGTCTTCGTCCATCATTACTTCAGTCATAGTGGTACTCAGACTTCCCATAATGTCGGTAGGGTTTACAAGAATAAGTCCTACAATTGAAGCAAGGAATAATGCTTCAAGAATTCTTTTAGTAGTGAATATGTACACAATAAGGAATATTGCAGGTACACACGCTACTATGGTTGGATTTTCAGGATCAACGGGAGGTATGATTGCTGCCAGAATAAATGATGCAGCGATTACTGCGAGTGCAATTATTATAGTCCGTGGTCCGTGAAAATTCTCGGCTTCATTTTTCAGTCGATTACCCATAAGTTTCTCCTTTCATTTTATTACGGCGATTATATCATAAAAGTACACATAATCTTCACATTGCGAAAAACCAGCGTTTTTTTGCGAAGTCTTGTTTTGTAATATTCTGTCTTTTCTCGTCAATAAATCACTAATTTGCTGTATGTCTGTTTTTTTATGTTATTATTTTTTTCTGCACGAAAAAAGGCACAGCTGTCGACATAAACCGCTGTGCCTGTAAGTGTTTTTGTGAAAATCAGTAGTAGTTTACCAGAACTCTGGCTGTAAACCTGTCCTCCTCTGCCGTAAAATCAAGCATTCCGTTGTATTTGTTTACAAAGGTTTCTACGGAAATGACACCTATGCCGTGACCCTCCCTGTCTGTCACAGGCATACCGTTTTTATCTGTTTCCGCTTTTGCTATGCAGGAGTTTACTATCTCAAGCACCAGATTGTTTTCTGTGCTTCTTGCTTTAACTTTAATATATCTGTCACTGTAATCAGGAATTTTAACACAGGCATTTATGGCGTTTTCTATCAGGTTTGACATAACTACCGACAGCTCATACACATTAACGCTTATTTCCTCCGGAATATCTATATTGTAGCTTATTGATATCCCGTTGTCCTGCGCTGTTCTCCTGTGCATAATAAGGACTGAGTTTATATATATATTTTCACAGTACTTCTCTGGACGGCTCTTTTCAAGTTCCTTGTCGGTATTGTCCAGAACATTGAGAGCCTCTCCGTAATGTCCCTCTTCCACAAGCTGACTGACTATATTGATTTTGTGGCGCATATCGTGTCTCAGTATGGAAATCTGTTTCTCATTCTGAGAAAGCTCCTCCACCTGTTTTACCCACGATTTGGCCTGTTCCTTGAGAAGTGTATAGTTATGCTGGTTTTCCTGGTTCTGAAGAGTCTTTCCCGCAAATACGAATATCGCTATTACTCCCACCAGCATTATAACCTCAAGACCTATTCTGACAGGCAGCATTTTTTCGTAACCGGTTGTCATAGTCATCATATATATCACAAACAGGTATATGATAATTGCCATATCCAGCATACCCCAGCCGGAGTCGTTGTATTTCATTATGGTTTCATAAAAGGATTTTGTGAAAAACTCCCTTATAACCATTATGGATATAAATACTATGAACTCAACTGCAAGGTAGGCATAGTTGCTGCCTGCTGTGCTGAGCGCCACTGCTCTTGCCGCTGTTTCTGCTATGGTTACAAAAAATATTGCCACAAGGAAGTTAAAAATCGCCTTCTGCCCCTCATACTCTGCCACATATACGGTATATGTACCGCCTATAACAAGTCCCGTCACAGGGAAAAAGAAGTCAAAATACTCGGCGCTGCAGTTTGTGTACAGCCAGTAGCCTCCTGCCGTAAATGCTGCTGCTGATAAGGCTCCTGTCAGTATAACTACGCCGGTTGATATTTTCCATTTTACAGTCATAAGTATGAAAACCAAGACAAACAGCACATATGCCGCATACTGCAGATACTCTATAATATGCATAGTTTCTCCGTTTCTATATTTCTTCCCTCAAAAGAAATGTCATATATTTCTTTTTTGTGTCCTGATACATTCTCTTTGAAATAGGTATAATCTGATCGTCTCTGAGTTTAAATCTGTCGTTTTCCATTATTCTGACGTGGTTCATATTCACAATATATG
The DNA here is from genome assembly GCA_900547295.1 of uncultured Eubacteriales bacterium. GTDB lineage: Bacteria > Bacillota > Clostridia > Peptostreptococcales > Anaerovoracaceae > UMGS973. Next base: position 3,818 of record URGK01000092.1, on the reverse strand, counting down.
ATTTCTGGCAATGGACAAACCTGCTGTCATCTATCAGCGGACTTATCTCCTGTTCAAAGGCGCCTCTCAGTATGACACTTCTTACCAGTCTGCCGTCTGTCGTATATATGTTGAGTCTTCTTTCGTTAAGCTCTATATATAAAATGCTGTTGTACTCTATATTGATAATGCCGTCTGCTGTTTTTACCGTGAACAGCTTGCTTTCGTTTTCATATATTGCAGGTATAATCTCCTCAAGGGTCCTGATAAGGCTTTCTTCTTTTATCGGTTTCAAAAGGTAATCCGAAGCTCTGACAGCAAAAGCATCTATTGCGTGATTTCTGGAGCTTGTCAGAAAAACAATTCTGCTCTGATCGCCTTTTTTGCGCAGCTCCTTTGCAATTTCGGTGCCCAGAAGCTGAGGCATATACACATCCAGCAGAAGCAGATCGAAGCCGCCTTTTTTGTCTGTGTAGCTCATAAGCTCCATGGGATTGTTAAAGCACGAAATGCTGTAGTCATATCTGTCGTCAAGCCAGTTCTCAACATATCCTCTCACTTTCTGAAGCTCTGCCTGTTCATCATCGCATATTCCAATTCTTATCATTCGTTTCTCCTGTGCGCCGGTTATTCTTGCTGCTAAATAAAGCCGTCTGAAATTTGCATATCAAAATACTCCCAGACGGCTATCCATATGGTACCTCCGATGGGACTCGAACCCATGCGCATAGTTCCGGAGACTACCGCTCTATCCCCTGAGCTACGGAGGCATACTTTACCTATTTACTATACACAATATTGAGTGCCCCTGTCAATCAAAACACATATTCATTTAAGATAGTTTTTGCTTTATTTTTAGAGGTCAATCGCGACAGGCGTATGAACAAGTTTGTTGCGCATATTTTTAAAATAGTACAACTTTGCCAAAAAAGTGAAATTTGCAAATAGCTACACTCAATAAATTTTGGCAGATTTTTTTACATCCGATGCGAACAAACCCCTTGAAATCTATGGGTTTTAACTGTTTAGAACCGCAAATCCTTATTGCGAAAAATGCCAAAAATTCAGAAAACTTTTTTGTGAAAAATGTCGTTTTTAAACTGTTTGGTTATATAATGTTATTGTTATAATATATTTTTTTAAGAAGGAGGTTTTATATGTCTTTTAAAAACAGGCGCGTAGAAAACGAATTTAAAAATTTCAACGCGTGGAAATCACTGATAGGACTTGTCGCAACTATTGCAGTTACAATTCTTATCAAACAGTTATTCCTTCCTGACAATGTTGAAGACTTCGGCGCTTGGAGCACTCTTCCGGCATTATTTCTTGTAGTCTACATATTCATCACAAAGAGAATTATCGAAGCCCTTGTTCTTGCAACATTTGTAGGTTGGATCATGTGTGCGCAGCCAGGCGGAAATGTTCTTACAACATTTAATGAAACATTCCTTGCAACCATGCAGACAGGAAGCGACGCCTGCTGGCTTATTATCGTATGCGGCACTATGGGCGGCATCATTGCACTTATCGAAAGATCCGGCGGTGCATTTGCCTTCGGCGAATGGGCTGCAAAGAGAGCCAAGTCTGAAAAGGCAGCGCTTATGTGGACATGGATCCTTGGAGTTATAATCTTTATAGATGACTATCTGAACTCATGTACTGTAGGCTCATGTATGGCTAATATCACTGACAAGTACAAAACTCCAAGAGAAATGCTGGCTTACGTTGCCGACTCAACAGCCGCTCCGCTCTGCGTAATTATCCCGTTCACTACATGGGGCGTTTTTGCAGGAAGAATTATGATTGACTCCGGCTGGGCTGAAGGTCAGACAACACCTGTCAGCGCATTTATTACAACGATACCGTTCAACTTTTACGGCTGGATTGCAGCGCTTCTTGTTCCTTGTGTAATCTTCGGACTCGTTCCTAAATTCGGCGCTATGAAGAAGGCTTATGAAAGAACAGCAAACGGCGGTCCTCTTGCGCCGGAAGGTTCAGACAAGATTTCAATTCTTTCGTCAGATAAAGAAACTATTGAAAGACCGGAAAATCCAAGAGTGCTTAATTTCCTGCTTCCAATAGTTGTTCTTGTAGGATCAACTATAATTGCCGGAACAGAAATGCAGGTAGGTGTTGTATGTACTGTTGTTTTCATGCTTGTAATTTACACAGCACAGGGTATTATGACTGCCAATGAATTCTGGGATGTATTCATTAAGGGACTCCAGAATATGACCCTTCCTCTGCTGCTTATGGTAACAGCATTCGAATTCGGAACTATGAATGAAACTATCGGTTTCACAAGATGGTGTATTGAAACAGGCTCAGAACATATGACAGCAGCTACTGCTCCTCTGTGTATTTTCATCATTCTTGCATTCACGGAATTTATCACAGGGACCAACTGGGGAATGTACATCATAGCACTTCCAATTGTTATTCCTCTTGCATACCAGCTAGACTGCAGCGCTCCGCTTCTTACAGCAGCCTGTCTTTCAGCAGGTGTATTCGGAAGCCATATCTGCTTCTACTCAGATGCAACAGTTATAACATCGGCAGCATGCGGATGTGACAACTTCAGACATGCAATCACACAAATGCCGTTCGGCCTGCTTGCTGCAGGAATTTCAGCAGTTCTGTTTGCAATAACGGGCTTTGTAATGGCTTAATCAGAACATAACAAAGATTTTAAGCGCACCTCCGGTGCGCTTTTCTATATCGTTTCAGCATATTCTGTTGCCGGTCATACACAGTGTCAGGCCAAAAGACATATTCCCGATGCCATTCTGAGATTAACGGCAGGATTTCTTCTGTGAGAGCAGAAATTCTCATTGCAGCAGGTGCATATATCACTTACTTCAATATTCCTGACACCTGCCTCCTCAAGCTGCCTTTTGTTAACGCCCTTGAGATCCACATAAAACTTGCCTGCCGCTCTGCCCTCTGATATATATTCGTCCGCCCAATTAAAAGCTTCCCGCATAGCCTCTGGGACATCAGCGTCCGTTTCAAAGCAGCACTCCGATATTCCGGGTCCTATATATCCTCTGATATTGCCGCAGCCATATCTTGTTTTCATAAGCTCTGCAGTCTTTGCCGCAATACCAAGCGCCGTACCTCTCCAGCCGGCGTGAACTGCCGCTATGACTTTGCGGTCAGGGTCATAAAGCTGTACAGGTATGCAGTCGGCATGAGCTGTTATCAGGCACACGCCCGGAACATCCGTTACAAATGCATCATATCCGTCAATAATAAGGTCGGTTTCGGGCTTTTGCTCTATCGCAAGTATACTGTCCCTGTGAACCTGCCTGCTTCTGACCCAGATAGTATCCTCCATATCAAGTGCAGCTCTGACTGCCTTATTTGCATATGGCGTTTGAGCCGCACCTTGTGCAGTTGTAAAAAAGCTTCTGATATATTTGTCTTTAAGTCCGTCTATATATAGTTTCATTTTTTGATTTCCTCTGAATTTTCTTTGCAGGGGCATTCCGGCAGACCTCCAAGGGAAGTCAGTACCGACAGAATTCCTGCAAGAACTGCTGTCGATATTACCAGTTTCCAGTCCACCTGACTCATCAGCGCCGCCGTGCCTATAACAGCCGCCGCGCTCTGACAGGCTGTTCTGATGCATCTGATACCCGCCGCTTTAATCCACTTCTTAAAATCGGTATTCTTCATTTGGCAAACCTCCTATACATATCTATATGCACAGCAGGCCGGTAATGATAAAGCAGCAGCTCTGTATCATACACCTTTAATTTACGTTTATTCTTTTATTCTTCTGGTGAACTACTCCGACTTATAGAAGTCGGAGCTTCCTGCTTCAACCACTACTGCGT
>URGK01000091.1 GCA_900547295.1 uncultured Eubacteriales bacterium | reverse complement strand
TTTGTTGTAATTTGTCTGCCTGTATGATATAATTAACATATATTTAAGAAATGTGTTAGAATAGATAGAATTAATATACAGAGGAGTTAATAATGGAAAACAGAATTACCAAGGATCTTGTAGATAGAATAAACGTACTTGCAAGGAAGAGCAAGGCAGAGGGGCTTACAAATGAGGAGAAAGTTGAGCAGAAGCTGCTCAGAGAGCGTTACCTCAAGGCTTTCAGAGAGAATTTCAGAGCCCAGCTTGAAAACATCGAAATCGTGGATGATGTAGAAAAAACCAATTAAATGCAGACAAAAGACGAAGCAATATTCACATATTGCTTCCTTTTTATTTTACAATATCTCTTACAGGGGGTAGGGGATTATGAAAAAAAGGTATCTTGTGTTAACTGTGGTAATTCTTATAGATGCATGTATACTGCTTACAGGCTTTAACAATGCCGGAAGCGATGCAGAGTATCTGCTTGAGCAGAGGACAAACCTGTTTAAACTGCTGCAATACGGCGAGCTTACACAGAATACAGCCATAAAGCGGCTCTATGAAATAGAAACAGGGCAGCAGCTTGAGGCCGATATTGGATATGTGGAGAGCTTTTCTAATACGGAAATATGCAGAGTAGAGGAGATGTACATAAAAAAGCTTGAGCGTACAGTCAGTAAATCAGGCTATGAGGTTTACAGCGCGGTTATAGACTGGCGCTTCGAAAAAGGGCTGTATGAGAGCATCAGATACACAGTGGTTATCAAAAAAACAGGTGAAAAATGTAAGATTGCCGGAATATCTGTACGGCAATAAAAAAATTAATGATATTTATGCGTATTTTTAATAAAAATATTAACAAAAACTGTTTAAATTCTGCGGGAATTTGTTATAATAAAGATTAGTGTATAAGATAGAAAAAGGAGTATTTAATGAAAAACGTTTATTTAGATTATTCAGCAACAACACCGGTTAAAGAAGAAGTATTAAAAGAAATGCTGCCTTATTTCTCTGATATGTATGGAAACCCTTCCAGTTTATATACAATGGGTCTTGAATCAAAAGACGCTATAACCAAAGCAAGAGAACAGCTGGCAGCACTTATCGGAGCTGCACCTGCGGAAATCATATTCACAGGCAGCGGTACCGAGGCAGACAACTGGGCTCTCAAAGGCATTGCCGAAGCCAAGGCTTCAAAGGGCAATCATATAATCACATCAAGAATTGAACATCACGCTATACTGCATTCATGCGAATGGCTTGAAAAGCACGGATATGATGTTACCTACCTTGATGTTGACAGCGAAGGATTTGTAGACATTGAGCAGTTAAAGGCATCTATTACAGATAAAACAATCTTAATCAGCATAATGCTGGTTAACAACGAAGTAGGTACAATTGAGCCTATCAAGGAAATCGCGGCAATTGCAAAGGAACATGGCATCATAATGCACACAGATGCAGTTCAGGGCCTTGGAAACGTACCTATTGATGTCAAGGATCTCGGTGTGGATCTTATGTCGATGTCAGGACACAAAATATACGGACCTAAAGGAATAGGCGCGCTGTATATCAGAAAAGGTGTCAGACTTCCAAGCTTCATTCACGGCGGAGCTCAGGAAAACAAAAAAAGAGCAGGCACAGAGAACCTGCCGGGCATAGTAGGCTTCGGTAAGGCAGCAGAGCTTGCTGACAAGAATCTGGCTGAGCATATCGAAAGAGTAAGCAGCCTTAGAAACTATTTCATAGACGAAGTCAAAAAGAACATACCAAACGTCTTTGTAAACGGCAGTATGGAGCACAGACATCCAGGCAATGCAAACATTACATTCGAATATATAGAGGGCGAAGCTATGCTTCTTTACCTTGATGCGCAGGGCATAAGCGTATCGACAGGATCAGCATGCTCATCAAAATCACTGGAGCCGTCACACGTACTTTCAGCACTGGGAGTACCGGTTGAAAAAATCCACGGTTCACTGAGATTTACAGTAGGCGAATTTACTACAAAAGAAGACCTTGACTATGTAGTAGAAAAACTTGCTGCAACAGTAGCAAAATTAAGAGAAATATCTTCAGTATCAGAAAAGAAAGGTTGGTAACAGATTTATGGGATTATATAACGATAAAGTAATGGATCATTTTATGAATCCTCATAATGTCGGAGAAATAGAAAACGCAGACGGTACAGGTACATACGGAAGCCCTGTATGCGGAGATATGATGCAGATAACACTCAAAATCGAAGATGATGTTATCAAAGATGCTAAATTCAAAACTTTCGGCTGCGGTTCGGCAATCGCATCATCAAGCGTTGCAACCGATATGATTATCGGCAAGACAATAGATGAAGCCCTTGCAATTACAAACAAGCAGATTATAGACGAACTCGGCGGACTTCCGGCTGTTAAAGTTCACTGCTCAGTTCTGGCAGATCACGCAATCAAATCAGCAATTTATGACTATGCCCAGAAAAACGGCAAGACATATGCGGGACTTGAGGGCTTTGATCCTGATGCAGACGATGACGACGAACACGGCTGTACAGAGGAAGAATAATTTTTAAGGAAAACAAAGATGAATTACGATTTAGATAAGAAAAAAGTAGTTCTTGGTTTAAGCGGCGGGGTGGACAGTACTATCGCCGCTTTATTATTAAAAGAACAGGGATATGAGGTTACAGGTCTCTACTTTGACATATCAGAGGGAAACGAGGCAGGCAAAGCGGCAGCTGAGAAAGTTGCATCAGAAGCCGGCATAGACTTTGTGTACAAAAATGTTCACGAGGAATTTTACGGAACGGTTGTCGATAACTTCTGCACCGAATATATATCCGGCAGGACGCCAAACCCATGCATCGTATGCAACCCCAACGTTAAATTTAAAACACTGACAGAATATGCAGACCATATAGGGGCATACTACATAGCGACAGGACATTATGGCTCATCCTGCTATGACGAAAAAACAAACTCATGGTATATCAGAAGAGGCAAAAATCTCAAAAAAGACCAGACATATATGCTATACAGACTTCCGCAGGAAGTTATATCAAGATTTCTGATGCCTCTTGAAAACCTTGAAACAAAAGACGAAACCAGAAGAATAGCAGATGATGCGGGCATGAGCAACGCGCACCAAAAAGATAGTCAGGAAATATGCTTCATACCTGATGACAGGACATATCTTGACCTGTTAAATGAGATGGGATACAGGGCAGAACCCGGAAACTTCATCGACCTTGACGGCAATGTGATAGGGGAGCATCAGGGAATTGTCAACTTTACGGTAGGACAGCGCAAGGGTCTTGGCATGACATTTGGAAAACCGATGTTTGTACTTGGGCTTGACAATAATAATAATACGGTAACACTTGGAGATAACAAAGACCTTTTCAGCAATACCGTATATTCAAAAAACAATTTCTTTACAGCCACAGGAAACGGTACTATGCCCGAATACTTTGACGGTACGGAAGTCGAGGCAAAGATAAGATACGCCGCAAGACCTGCCAAAGCAGTAATCAGGCAGACCGGTGAGGATACGGTAGAGGCTGTATTTACAGAGCCTCAGAGAGCTGCAACTCCGGGACAGTCCATTGTATTTTATTACAAAGACATGGTAATCGGCGGAGGCTTCATAGAATAGCAAAAAACAGCGCAGCAGGTAATATCTGATGCGCTGTAAACATATCTAGAACATAATAATTGCCCGAACGGGACATTTAGGGGCGCAGTATCCGCAGGTCAGACATATGCTGTGGTTCACTTCCGCAAGTCCGTCTGAATTTCTGAATATAGCGTGATTTGGACATCTTTCAATGCATGCGCCGCAGCCCTCACAGTCGCCCTGATCAATTCTTATCTTCTTCTTAGAAACATCAGGCTGGAAATCCGGCTTCATAACACCGTCTATATAATCGCAAATCTGATCAATCTCGTGAGTTTTGCCAAAGCCTATCATCATAGAATCAATTCCCGGCAGATTTTTTACATAATCAAGAGCCTGCTGATAGGTACCTGTAAGATTACCGCCCCCAAAAACCTTCATTGCAAAAACGCCTTTGCCTTTTTCAGAGCACAGCTTTATAGCCTCTGCCATAGACTCCCTGGTACCGGGGCCGTCGCCGCATCTGATACCGAGGCTCTGGTAATTGATAAGAGGAAACAGTATGTCACACTCCGGAATATCAACAACTTTGTGAGCCACATCTGTGTGATGAGTCGAAACGCCGATAGCTTTGATAATGCCTTTTGCCTTGTAATCGTTAAGACATTCCCACGCGCCGGCTCTGAGCTCTAAATCCGGATCATTTCTGACCTCGTGCATCAGAAATATATCTATAATATCTCTGTCAAGCTCCTTTCGGGCCTCCTCAATGGCAAACTCCATATCTCTGTATGTGTAATCAAGACATTTAGAGGCTATTACAGGCTCAAACCTGCCGCCTTTCAGAGCCTCTCGTATATACGGATAGGTCTGATAATACTGGGCTGTATCCAGAAAATTGATGCCTTTTTCAAAAGCATATCTCAGTACGGCAGCGCCCTCTGCAACCGGCAGATTAAGCTGTGAGCCGCCTACGGTGAGAACGCCGAAGCCTATCCTGCTTACCTTAATTCCTGTTTTACCTAATTCACTGTATTTCATAATATTACTCCTCCCGGTTCAAAAAATTATATCATATTTAGCGCAGATGTGGAAACCATAATATTAAAAGTAATTGAACAGGAGGGATATTATGGCCAGTGCAGCAAAATGTATTTTAGGATTGGGAATAGCAGGAGCTATTGCAGGAACAATGCTATATGCGTCAATGCCTGAAAAAAAGAGAAGACATTTAAAAAACAATGTATGCGATATCGCTGATGACACCAACAAAATGATACACGATATGATGTAAACCTTAAACTTCTGGGAGTTACTCTCAGAAGTTTTTACAATATGTCCGAAAACTGATGACTTTACGCCTCTCTTGTGGTAGAATAAATAAGTTATAAAGCAAATTTTACGGAGGAGAGTAATGGAAAAACTAGGTTTAAATGAAATCAGAGAATTATTCCAGAATTTTTATATAAGCAAAGGACATTATAAGAGGCAGAGCTTTTCACTTATACCCGAAAACGACAAGAGCCTCCTTATAATCAACTCAGGTATGGCGCCTTTGAAGCCATATTTTGCAGGCCTTGAAACACCGCCGAGCAAAAGAATGACAACCTGTCAGAAATGTATCAGAACAGGCGACATAGACAACGTGGGACATACCTCAAGACATGGTACATTCTTTGAAATGCTGGGAAGCTTTTCGTTCGGTGACTACTTCAAAAAAGAGTCGCTCACATGGGGCTGGGAATTCATAACCGAAGTTCTCAAAATGCCTGAGGACAAGGTATGGGCGACAGTTTACGAAGATGACGAACAGGCCGTTGAAATATGGAAAAGCATAGGCATGCCTGCCGAAAGAATAGTCAGACTGGGCAAGGACGATAACTTCTGGGAAATCGGTACAGGCCCGTGCGGTCCGTGCTCGGAAATATACTATGACAGAGGCGAGGAATACGGCTGCGGCAGTCCTGACTGCAAACCGGGCTGTGAATGTGACAGATACATCGAATTCTGGAACCACGTATTTACTCAATTCTCCAAAGACGACGAGGGCAACTACAGCGACCTTGCACACCCTAATATCGACACAGGTATGGGACTTGAAAGACTTGCATGTATTATGCAGGGCGTAGACTCCATATTTGATATAGACACTATCAAATACATACTTGACGGTGTTGTTGAAAAATCAGGTATCGAATACGGCAACGGCGCAAAGGACACAGATGTAAGCATCCGAATTATAACTGACCACATCAGATCACTGACATTTATGATTGCCGATGGAATTATGCCAAGCAACGAGGGCAGGGGATATGTACTAAGAAGACTGCTCAGAAGAGCGGCAAGACATGGCAGAATTCTCGGAATTACAGGATCATTCCTGCCGGAGCTTGCAGACAGAGTAATAAAGGTTTCAGGCAAGGCATATCCTGAATTAGAAGAAAAAGCAGACTACATCAAAAAAATACTTTCAATCGAAGAAGAAAAATTCAATTCCACAATAGATCAGGGTACAGCTATCCTTGATGAATATATGCAGGAAATGAAAGCAGCAGGTACAGACAGACTTGAGGGCGAAAAAGCATTCAAGCTGTATGACACTTACGGCTTCCCTATAGAGCTTACAAAGGAAATCCTTGAAGAACAGGGATATACAACAGATATAGAAGAATTTGAAAGCTACATGGAAAAGCAAAAGGAAACTGCAAGAGCTGCAATCAAAGACAAGGACAGCGTAGGCTGGAAAGAAGCAGGCGCAGAGCTTGACTTTGACAAGACACAGTTTACAGGCTACGAAACAAAGACATGCACTGCCAAGATACTTGCTATACTCAAAGACAACGCACAGATTGCAGAGTCAGATGCTGCGGCAGGTGAAGTATCTGTTATACTTGACAGCACACCGTTTTATGCAGAAAGCGGCGGACAGGTTGCAGATACAGGTATAATCAGTACAGACAGCGCTGAAGCTGCAGTAACAGATGTTCAGAAAACAAACGGAATATTTGTGCATAAAGTAACTGTAAACAAGGGAACTCTAAAAGCAGGTGACGAGGTTAAGGCAGCAGTTGATCTCGCAGTAAGAAACAATATTGCGAGAAACCATACTGCAACACATCTTCTGCACAAGGCTCTTAAGGAAGTCCTCGGAAACCACGTAAACCAGGCAGGCTCCAAGGTTACAAGGGAAAACCTGAGATTTGACTTCAGCCATTATGAAGCTGTAAGCAAGGAAGACCTTGCAAAAGTCGAAGCTCTTGTAAATGCAAAAATCAATGAATTTACAGATGTTGAAACAGAAATCAAATCAGCAGAGGAAGCAATTGCAGACGGAGCTACCGCACTGTTTGGCGAAAAATACGGCGATACAGTAAGAGTCGTAAAAATCGGTGATTTCAGTAAGGAACTCTGCGGAGGAACTCACGTTTCGGATATCGGTGAAATAGGCGCATTTAAAATAACAAGCGAAAGCGGTGTTGCAGCAGGCGTAAGAAGAATAGAAGCGGCAACAGGTTACGGTATTTATGAAAAATATAATCAGAATACAGCCGTAATCAATGAGACTGCTGAAATTCTCAAGACAAACCCTGCAGGCATAGCCGAAAAAGCTGCAGCGCTTGCTGAGGAAGTAAAAGCACTGAAAAAGGAAATAGAGGAGCTTAAAAAACAGGCAATGGGCGACCAGATGGGTGATATTCTGGCAGAAGCTAAGGATATAAACGGTGTTAAGCTGATTACAAAGCAGTTTGATGACCTGACTATAAACGACCTGAGAACTCTGTCAGATGATATTAAGGCTTCAAACAAATCAGTTATAATGGTATTTGCGGCAGTAAACGGCGGCAAGGTAACATTTATGGTTTCAATTACTGATGATTTACTTGATAAATATCACGCAGGAAATATGATTAAAAAGATTGCAGCAGCGGCAGGCGGCGGCGGCGGCGGTAAGGCTGATATGGCTCAGGCCGGCGCAAAGGATTCAGGCAAGGTTGCAGATGCATTTAAGGTTGCAGAAACTCTAATATAAGTAAAAATACTTATTGTTTATTTCTTCCGAAGCAAGTATAATATAGGTAATATATAGGAGGTAAGCTATGGATAAGAGAAACACTATTATGTATAACGCTGACAAGCTTGAAAAAAGATCAACTGCAGACATACTTACAGATGTTTATAATGCGCTTGACGAAAGAGGATATAACGCTATTGATCAGATGGTCGGCTATATCCTGTCAGGAGATCCTTCATATATTACAAGCCACAACAATGCTCGTAATATTATATGCAGGCTGGAAAGAGATGATATTGTAGAAGAAATGCTCAGAGCATTTCTGAACAAATAAATGACATTGAAGCAAACGGTATTCGGTCAATCTGCCTGATACCGTTTCTTTTGTAATATTAAAAAGAATGAGGACATTATGAGAAAAATAGGTTTAGACGTAGGAGATAAGACGATTGGTGTTGCAGTAAGTGATGCATTAAATATCACAGCACAAGGTATAACTACTATTGAAAGGGTAGGGATTAGAAAAGACGCGGGTAAGGTAATGGATTACATCAAGGAATATGACTGCGATACCGTTGTTATAGGACTGCCCAGAAGTATGGACTGAGGCGATTAGAAAATTCCTTGTTGCTGAGCAACCGACTTCACTAAGAGCTTGCC
>URGK01000090.1 GCA_900547295.1 uncultured Eubacteriales bacterium | reverse complement strand
CTCCAAGACTTCGTCCATTATTGTTGAGCGACTTGGGCTACTCTCCGAAATAGCGGAGGAATTTATAATTTCCTCGGAGTTCAGTGGCAGCAAAGAAGCATATTTTGTAATGGACTGCGGGACTGATATCGGTATGCCCGAAAAGCGCATCAAAAAGCTGTGCAGTCGCAAGGGCTTTAATTATCGGGGCGTTTTCGAGATTGTTATGCCCGAAAACTATATAGCGATGTTTAATGTGCCTGATGAAGCGGAATCCGAAAAAATCGTAGATCAGGCTTACGGAGATATGGATGCGGCGGCCGAAAAGGTGAAGATAAACCTTGATTTTGATGAGAGAAGCACCCGCTTTACAGACAAATGTAAAAGCGGCTTTGTAAATACTCTGTTTCGAAACTTTGCGATAAGGGCCACAGCCTTTTATGCAGATGACAAATGTACAGGCTGCGGCAAATGTGAAAAGCTCTGTCCTCTTGACAACATAAGACTCAGCTTTATAGACAACAGACCGCAGTGGGGCAGAGAATGTACGCACTGTATGGCGTGCATATGCGAATGTCCGGCAGAAGCCATAGAATACGGCAAAAAAAGCGTGGGCAAAAGAAGATACAGATGTAAGGAGTACAATAAGAAATGAAACCGGCAGAACTGCTTGAATTTCTGGCAATGGCCGAAAAGCTCAAATGCAATACAAGACATTCATATACAAGCTCTGACAGACACGAAAGCGTGGCGGAGCACAGCTTCAGACTTGCACTTATGGCATATATGGTAAGCGATGAGGTGCCTGAAATAGACACGGACAAGGTAATCAGAATGTGCCTTATACACGACTTGGGAGAGGCTATCACAGGAGATATACCGTCATTTGAAAAAACAGACAGTGACGAGGCAGCAGAGGACAGCGCGGTGTCAGGCTTTGTAAATCAGCTGCCGGAATACTGGAAAAAACAGCTTGGTGAGATGTACAGTGAAATGAACGAGCTTAAAACCCCTGAGGCAAAGCTCTACAAGGCTCTTGACAAGCTGGAGGCTGTAATACAGCACAATGAAGCCGATATTTCCACATGGCTGCCTCTCGAATATGATTTGCAGCTGACCTATGGTATAGAGGAGTGCAGCTTTAATGAGTACATAAACAGCCTGAGAGATGAGGTAAAATCGGTAAGCGAAAAGAAAATTAAAGCAAACAGATAACAGCAAAACAGCCGCCGGTAATATCCTGTGCAGCTGTTTTACCTTGTGTAATTATGAAAATTTATTCTTGAGAGCTTCTGTCTGATGTTTTCTCTTTCCTGACATCTGGCATATGCATACTCCTGCAATAATCAGAAGCGAAGTGAATATCTTGACGGGTATAAGTTCCTCGCCCAGTATGATTACCGAAAGAATTATCGAAAATACAGGAACAAGGTTTACAAATATGGAGCTTTTGGAGGCTCCTATTTTTTTTATTGCTATCTGCTGCAGCATATACCCTATAACCGATGAAAATACCGCCATAAAAATTATTGCAAGTATCGCGGATACGGGTATTTTTTCCAGTGTCCATGGGTGCTCCCATATCACAAACGGTATAAGGGTTATGGTGCAGAACACAAAGCTGTAAAATGTAAGGACAAGGGGAGGAACCTCTGCGCCCTTTGCTTTGCTCATTACGGCATATGAGGCCCAGCAGATAACAGCGGCCGCCATAAATATGTCGCCTCTGTTGAAATCAAAAGAGGCCAGCATACTGAGATTGTCTCCTGTTATTGTTAAAACCACACCGGTAAATGAAAGAGCAATACCTGCAGTCTGAACCGGCGGTGTTTTCTGTTTCATGGTTATTGAGGCTATAACTGTTGTAACTATAGGATTCATAGCGCCTATTATGCTGGAGTTGATGGCAGATGTATATTTGAGTGCCGTAAAAAACAGAGCATGGTAACCCAGCATACCGACAATACCGTTAAAGAGAAACAGCGGTATATATTTTTTTGTCAGTTTGAAATTATCCTTCGGGTGAGCCCTGTTATATAGTTTCATAACAGGATAAAGCACAGCTGAGGATATCAGAAACCTCAGGAACGTCAGAGTAAAGGCAGGCACATAGGGAACAGCGAATTTACCCGCGATAAATGCGCCTGACCATACAAGCGCTGCTATAACCATTAAGAAATATGTTTTACCGTTACCTTGTGTTTTCATTTATCCTCCTGAGTCTGTTAACTGTTCCGATTATACTTTCGTGTGTAACCGCCGTTGCATCAAATTTCATAACCTTAAATGCGCCCTGCAATATAAATCCCATTCCGAATACGGCAACCACAGTGCCTATTCCCACCTTGGCTCCGAGAATGAAGCCTATGGCAACTGCAAAGCCGTCTATTATCATTTTCACTGCGCCGATAGGGAATTTCTTAAGTCTTTTGCCCATAGCGACAAGCAGAGCGTCTCTCGGTCCGCAGGAAAGTCCCTGAGCCATATATATTCCCATTGCAAAGGCCTCGATTGCAAGCCCTGCCAGAAGCACTGGAATACCTATCCATATATTGTGAAGCTGCGGCACTATATCAAGCCATGTAAACAGGTCTACGGACTTGCCTACAATACATACATCAAGGATACTGCCCAGCCCGATTTTTTCTTTGAGCAGCAGGTCTATTGCCAGAATTACAAACCCTGTAAGAGTTACAATGTCGCCGTATGTAAGGGGAACATGATAGCTGACGCCCATACTGAAAGCATCCCATGGAGCAAGTCCCACATTTGCCTGTATGGTAAGATATACTCCGAAAGCAAATATGAACAGTCCCAGTGCCGCGTAAAGTATCCTGAGTCCGTAAGGTCTGCCGTTTATTTTGTCCATTATTGTGTTATTCATATAAATATTCTCCTGCGATATTGTTTTTTGTATATAATTATATTAATATATTTATGTAAATCAGTAAAATTAAAAGATATGAATTAGCATATTAAAATAACAAATAAGGGGAGCATATGGAAATAAGGAATATTAAAACCTTTATCAGAGCGGCGGAAACAGGAAATTTCACTAAAACAGCGGATGAACTGGGCTACTCGCAGGGAACTGTAACCCTGCAGATAAAGCAGCTTGAGGATGAGCTGGGAGTGCCGCTTTTTAACAGGACAGGCAAGAGAATTGAGCTTTCGGAAAAGGGCAGGGAATTTATGAATTATGCCTACAGTATTGTCAAGACAGAAGCGGAGGCTCGCTCTGCAATGGAGGAAAAATCAGAAATAAAGGGTATGCTTACAGTGGGAATGATTGAGTCTGTGGCTTCCTTTTACTACAAAGAGATTATAGAACAGTTTGTAAGGAAATATCCGGAGGCAAAACTTATTGTAAAAATAGCCACAACAGTGGAGCTTATGGATATGCTCAAAAAAGGCATGCTGGATGTAATAGTCATATATGACAGGCAAGTTCAGAGTGACAACTGGGAATGTCCCGTAAAGATAAAAGAGCCGTTGCTGTTTTTTGCGGGAAACAGCAACGGCTTTTCGGGAAAACATGTAGAGCTTGCAGAACTTGGCAGAGAGAATTTTATCCTGACAGAGAAGGGCTGCACCTACAGAAAGGTCATAGACGACTACATAGAGGCCAGAGATATTGAGCTTAACTGGAACCTTGACATAGGGGATACTATGGCGATAATTGATTTTGTTAGCAAGGATATTGGTATATCACTCCTGCCGGAATACTGCATTTCAGAGTATCTGAAGCAGGGCAGTATCAGCGAGATATATGTAGACGACTTTGAAGCGGAGCTTTACCTGCAGGTCATATATGACAGGCGCAAATGGATGTCGCCGGTCAAGGAGGCATTTATTGATTTGTGCAGCAGGTAAACAAAAAAACATAATTTGTTAAAAAAAGACATAATATTGTATTAAAACCAGTACAAAAATTAATTTATACTTTAAATTCATAATCAGAATAGACAGAAAACGCTTGAAATTTTAATGATTTTGGGCGTTTTGTTTTTTGTTAAAACATTATCAAAAAGTGTTGATTATTTCAAAAAAAGTAGTACAATACACTGTATACAGAACACAAAACACATACACACAAACTATGCAATACATAAATACTGGAGGTAGCGATGATAAAAGAAATTCTAAAGGTACTGCCCGGTGGAGACTGCGGCGGCTACGGCGGATGCGGATTTGAAACCTGTGAAGCCTGCGCCGAGGCTATAGCTTCCGGGGGAGCGGTAAATTTATGCTCTGCCTGTTCACAGGATGATGCAGACAAGATAGCAGAGGCCTTAGGCAGAG
This sequence comes from uncultured Eubacteriales bacterium, assembly GCA_900547295.1. GTDB lineage: Bacteria > Bacillota > Clostridia > Peptostreptococcales > Anaerovoracaceae > UMGS973. The sequence goes on along the minus strand of URGK01000090.1, from coordinate 4,059 downwards.
AAACAGAGCAGGTCATCGACGAAGTGGCGTTTGTACGCTGCAGCGGAACTTCTGCAGGACAGAGCCGCAATGCAGGTGCAGACAGTTGTGCTGAGTTTGTGAAGCTTGGATTTAATGAGAACGAATGTAAATTCGGCTGTGTGGGACTGGGCTCCTGCGCCAGGGTGTGCGATGCAGGCGCAATCAGTATCGTTGACGGACGTGTAGTTGTAGACAGAGCAAAGTGCAACGGCTGCAAAGCCTGTCAGAACGTATGTCCTCAGAATCTGGTACAGATGGTGCCGCCTGATGCAAGTACATTTATTCCTTGCGCATCACAGCTGGGTGAGGTGAACACAAGGAAAATATGCGGCTACGGCTGTATCGGTTGCGGTGAATGCGCTGATACATGCCCTGAAAAAGCAATCACAATGGTGAACAACTGCGCTGTTATAGACTATGACAAATGTGTTGGCTGCATTGTATGCTCAGTTAAATGCAGGAAGAAGATAATAAAGGACGAGGCTCACGACCTTACAAAGCTCAAGGAAACCGTAGCCTTTGTAAAATGCAACGGCGGCAAAAAAGCCAACGACAAATTCAAGGCTCTGGGTCTTGAGGACTGCGCTCACGCCGCAAAGCTTGACGCAGGCCTTATGAATATATGCAATGAGGGCTGCACAGGCCTTGGCAACTGCACCAAAGTATGCAGATACGATGCAATACATATAGTAAACGGTACTGCTGCAGTTGATTTTGAAAAATGCGTTGGCTGCCTTGACTGCGTTCACGCATGTCCTAAAAACCTGATAGTAGAGGTTCCTTATGTGGGAAGCAAGCTTGTTGCATGTTCCTCAAAGGCACCTATAGACGATAGATATGATCTGTGCTACAGCGGCTGCATCGACTGTACCGACTGTGTGCACAACTGTCCTAACCGGGCGATAGAAATAGTGGATTCCCACGCCATAGTAAACGGTAACATATGCGAGAACTGCGACGTCTGCACATATATGTGCTCGCGAAACGTAATCAAGCGTATGGACGTTCCCGAATATAACTATCTGCAGAAAAAAGCGCTCAAAATGAAGGAGGACAGGTAATATGAGAAATCTTAAAACAATGGACGGAAACACTGCAACCGCCCACGTGGCTTACGCCTTTTCAGAAGTTGCAGCGATATACCCGATTACACCCTCGTCAACAATGGCCGAAAACATCGACCAGTGGGCAACCGAAAACAGAAAAAACATATTCGGACAGGAGGTTCATGTAGTTGAAATGCAGTCCGAGGGCGGCGCGGCAGGCGCTGTACACGGTTCTGTTGCGGCAGGCGCGCTGACAAGCACATTTACGGCTTCTCAGGGACTTCTGCTTATGATTCCGAATATGTACAAGCTGGCAGGCGAACAGACTCCCGCAGTGCTTCACGTTGCGGCAAGGGCGCTGACAACACACGCACTGTCTATCTTTGGAGATCATTCGGACGTAATGAGCTGCAGACAGACAGGCTTTGCAATGCTTTGCTCAAACAGCGTGCAGGAATGTATGGACCTTGCAGCAGTTGCGCACCTTTCAGCGATATCAGGCAAGGTGCCTATGATGCACTTCTTCGACGGTTTCAGAACAAGCCACGAATACCAGAAGATAGAAGCGTGGGACTATGAGGAACTAAAAGAAATGGCAGACTGGGATGCTATCAGGGATTTCAGAAAACGCGTAAGCCACCCTATGCATCCGTACAATATGGGTTCATCTGAGTCACCTGAGGTGTTTTTCCAGCACAGAGAAAGCTGCAACAGATTTTATGACGAAACAGTTGAAATTGTTGCAGGATATATGGACGAGGTAAACAGAAGAACAGGCACAGACTATGCGCCGTTTAACTACTACGGAGCCCCTGATGCCACAGATGTTGTGGTTGCCATGGGATCAGTGTGCGATACAATCGAGGAGGTAATCGACTACCTCAATGCCTCCGGCAGAAAAACAGGTATTATCAAAGTCAGACTTTACAGACCTTTCAGCACAGAATATCTCAAAAAAGCTCTTCCTCAGTCCGTTAAGAGAATTGCGGTTCTTGACAGATGCAAAGAGCCCGGCTCAATAGGAGAGCCTCTGTATCTTGATATTGCGCTTGCCCTTGCAGATATGGATATTAAGATTATCGGGGGAAGATACGGACTGGGCTCAAAGGATACACAGCCGGGAGATATAGTTGCTGTATTTGACAATCTGGCTTCAAAGGAACCTAAGCAGAGATTTACGGTTTCAATAGACGATGACGTGACAAACCTTTCAATCAAAGCTTTATCAAACCCTGATACAGCTGCAGAAGGTACGGTATCATGCAAATTCTGGGGCCTTGGCGCAGACGGTACGGTAGGCGCCAACAAAAACAGCGTTAAAATCATAGGCGATAACACAGATAAAAAAGTACAGGCATACTTCCAGTATGACTCCAAAAAATCAGGCGGTATCACTATTTCCCACCTGAGATTCGGAGACAAGCCTATCAAATCCACATACTACGTAAAGCAGGCCGATTTTGTAGCGTGCCACAACCCTTCATATCTTAACAAATACAATATGGTTGAGGATGTTAAAAAGGGCGGCATATTCCTGCTTAACTGCAGCTGGAGCGATGAGGAACTCGAAAAGCATCTGCCTGCGCACGTTAAAAAATACATAGCATCTAACGATATACAGTTCTATACCTGCGATGCTGTTACAATAGCAAGAGAGCTGGGTCTGGGCGGAAGAACCAATACAGTTTTACAGGCGGCATTCTTCAAGCTGGCGGATATAATTCCTATTGATAAAGCCGCAGTATATATGAAGGAAGCAATTAAGAAAACCTACGGCAACAAGGGCGAAAAGGTTGTAAATATGAACTGCGCCGCAGTTGATGCAGGTATTGCCAATGTTGTTAAGGTAGAGGTTCCGGAATCATGGAAAAACGCTTCCGACAGCAGCAGAAAACAGAGAATAAAGGGCAGAGACAAAGCTCTTACAGACTATGTTGAAAACATACTCATGCCTACAAATGCAATGGACGGTGACAGCATTCCTGTATCAAAATTCGTATCGACAGCAGACGGCTCTGTTCCGTCGGGAACTGCAGCATACGAAAAAAGAGGAATTGCATATGCAGTTCCTAAGTGGGACAGCACCAAATGTATGCAGTGCAACTGGTGTTCATATGTATGCCCTCACGCAGCAATAAGACCGTTTGTATTAAAGCCTGAATGCGAATGTGACGAGGCGGTTAAAATGAGAGGCGACAGCAACCTTAAATTTATCGTTGCGGTATCAGCTATGGACTGCACAGGCTGCGGCTCATGTGCAAACGTATGCCCGTCAAGACACAAGGCTCTTGAAATGGTTCCTGCAGAGGAAATCGCCGAAAAAGAACAGAAACTGTTTGATTATGTATTTGAACATGCAGACTATGACAGCGCGCCTTATGATGACAGCAGTGTAAGAGGTTCACAGTTCAGACAGCCGCTGCTTGAGTTCTCGGGAGCATGTCCGGGATGCGGAGAAACACCGTATGCCAAGCTGGTTACACAGCTTTTTGGTGACAGAATGTATATTGCAAACGCAACAGGCTGCTCATCAATATGGGGATGCTCTGCGCCAAGCACACCATATACCGTAAACGCACAGGGCAGAGGACCAGCATGGGCAAACTCACTGTTTGAAGATAACGCAGAGTTTGGCTTCGGTATGGCTATTTCCGTAAAGGTAAGAAGAAACGAGCTTAAAGCCGAGGTTGAGCAGCTGGCTGAAAACCCTGTATTTGAAGAAGCTGCAAACAACTGGCTTGACAATATGAACAATGCCGCAAAGGCAGAGGAATACGGACAGAAGCTTGTTAAGCTCTGTGAGCAGAGCAGTAATAAGTCAGCTATATACGTAGTGGAAAACCAGGATATGCTGATTAAACCGTCAATGTGGATATTAGGCGGTGACGGCTGGGCTTACGATATAGGTTACGGCGGACTTGACCACGTGCTTGCAACAGGCGAAAACGTAAACATTCTTGTATTTGATACAGAGGTTTACTCAAATACAGGC
>URGK01000089.1 GCA_900547295.1 uncultured Eubacteriales bacterium | reverse complement strand
AGCGTGCTGGACATTACCCGCTGCGCTGGGCTGAACCATCAGCTTATAGTAGAGCGGGGCCTGCTGGCTGAAGAAGCTGCATTCCTGCTAAAGAGCTTTTTTGCCCGCAAGCGGTGTTAGCCGGCGACATAGACCGGATCGTAACAGTATAGTGTAAAAATAGCTATGTTTATTTACAACCAGGATAAGATTTTTAATAAGATAGGAGCATTACTATGGAGAACAGCTTAGAAAAAAGAGAATATATGATTTACTGCGAGGCCGCCGCAAAGGCAGACGCTTCAAGAGGCAGAGCCAGAGCAGAGGAAAAATGCAGACTCAGAACCGAGTTTCAGAGGGACAGAGATAAAATACTTCATTCCAAGGCATTCAGGAGACTGATGCACAAGACACAGGTGTTTCTGGCTCCGGAGGGCGACCATTTCAGGACAAGACTTACTCATACGCTGGAGGTGTCGCAGATAGCCAGAACCATTGCAAGAGGACTGGCGCTCAACGAGGATCTTACAGAGGCCATCGCTCTGGGGCATGATCTGGGACATACACCTTTCGGGCATAACGGAGAGGCTGTTTTAAACAGTATACACAGCGATGGATTTTCTCACAATGTGCAGAGTCTGCGGGTTGTGGATGTTCTCGAAAGCCACAACGGTATGAGAGGAATGAACCTTACAGAAGAGGTAAGGGACGGCATACTAAATCATACAGGCAAGGGAGTGCCGTTTACTCTTGAGGGGCAGATAGTAAAGATAAGCGACAGAATTGCATACATAAATCACGATATAGACGATGCCCTGCGAAGCGGCGTTATATCCAAGGATGACCTGCCGGCAGAGTGCATCAGATATCTGGGAGACACTCACGGCAAGCGCATAGACACGCTGGTTACGGATATGATAGAGAATAATTCCGGCAAGGACTTCATATCGCAAAGCGAGGAATGCAGACACTATATGGATAAGCTGCGAAACTTTATGTTTATCAATGTGTATCACAACGAAAAGGTTAAAAAAACAGAGCAGCTTATGAAAGTGGAGCAGATAATCGTGTCGCTCTACGAGTATTTTATGGACAATCCCGATAAGCTGCCGGAGGACTACAAGGAGCTTATACCTGAATTCGGTACAGATGAAATGGTCAAGGATTATGTGGCAGGTATGACAGACAGATATTCCATAATGATGTACGAAAAGTTGTTTGAAAAATAGACGGCAGACGAAAGAGGGTACAATGAATATAAGCAGAAAAAGACTTACCATTTTATTACTGATTGCATTTATACTGCTTGTCGCTCTGTGCTTCAGAACGGCATGGCTTCAGATTGTAAAATCAGAAGAACTGTCTAAGATGGCATCTGTGCAGCAGACAAGAGATTTAAATGTCACAGCCAAACGCGGAGCCATATATGACATAAACGGTGAAATGCTGGCGGCAAGCCTTACAAGGTATGCGGTGTGGCTGAGAAGCGGCAGTGTAACAAACAATGCAGGCATCAAAGACAGAGATGAATATGCGGCAAAAATAGCAAAGACCGTGGCTGATGCCGCTGACTGCAGGAGTGAAGATGTTCTTAATGAAATAGATTTTGATAAATACCTTGTCAGAATTGCCAGGAACCTTACCGGGGAGCAGGCAGACAAAATAAGGGAAGCGGAGCTTACAGGCATAGAGCTTGCCGAGGAGCCTGTCAGATACTACATACAGGGCACCTCACTTGCTCATACTCTAGGCGGTGTCAATGATGACGGAAACGGACTGTTTGGACTTGAGCTTCAATATAACGATTATCTGTCCGGTATATCAGGCAGAGCGGTCAGAGTTACAGACGGCGGAGGCAACCTGCTGACAGGAGGAACCAAACGGGATAATCAGGTTTCTGACGGATACGGACTTATGCTGACTGTCGATGAGGTCATACAGACTCATGTCGAAACCGCAATAGCAAAGACAAAAAAGAAAACCTCAAGCGATAAGGTTTCCGCTATTGTAATGAATACCAAAACAGGCGACATACTTGCAATGGCGCAGACTCCGGGATTTGACCTCAACAATCCGAGAGTGCCGCTTCTGAAATCCGAAAGAGCAAAGCTTGATAAAATGTCCGAGACTAAAAAGGGAGAATACTGGAGTTCAATGTGGAGAAACTCACTTGTTACCGACCTGTATGAGCCCGGCTCTACCCTCAAGCTTCTTACAACAGCTATGGCTCTTGAGGAGGGAATTTCAAATGTAAACGAAACATTTTACTGCAATGGTTTCAAAAAGATAGGCAATGAAACTCTCAAGTGCTGGAGCTATCAGAAGCCTCACGGAACCCAGACCCTCAAAGAGGCTGTGGGAAATTCGTGCAATCCTGTTTTTATGGAGCTGTCGCTCCGAATAGGCGCACGCAAGTCATATGAATATCTTGAAACCTTTGGTGTGACACAAAAGACAGGAATAGACTTTCCGGGAGAGGCAGAGTCGATTATAGCAAAAAATGTGGGAAATGTTGATTTGGCGGCAAGAGGCTACGGGCATGGAGTTGCCATAACTCCAATTCAGCTCATAACTGCTGTTTCATCATTTGGAAACGGCGGCAAAATGATGAAGCCAAGACTTGTAAAGGCGCTGCTTGACAGTGACGGCAATGTTATAGAGGAAATAAAGCCTGAGATAATACGGTATACGGTTTCTCAAAAAACAGCGCAGGAAGTTTGCGATATTATGGAGTATGCTGTAGACAAGGGCGGCGTAGGTACTGCTAAGGTCAAGGGCTACCGCATAGGAGGCAAGACAGGTACGGCCCAGCAGCCAAAAAAAGACGGCAGCGGCTACAGCAATAAAACATGGTCCTCGTTTATAGGTATGGCGCCTATGGAAGACCCTGAAATAGCAGTACTCGTTATTACAGACAATCCAAAGGGAGTAAGGTACGGAAGTCAGACCGCAGCGCCATGCGGCAGGCTCATATTCACAGAGATACTGAGGTATCTTGAATTTTAATGTAAATTGTTTAAAAATAAAAAAAAGGAACAGGCATTGTTTTGTCGAATAAGAATATGTGATTTTTTCGCAGGAGGTAAGAATGTCTGTTTACGAGAATGCAGTTGAAGAAATTAAAAGCAGGTGTAATATCGTTGATGTCATAGGACAGGTTGTCACCCTCAAAAAAGCGGGGAGCAACTACAAGGGCGTTTGCCCGTTTCATAACGAAAAAACACCTTCTTTTGTTGTTTCCGAAAGCAAACAGATATTTACGTGCTTCGGCTGCGGAGCCACAGGAGATGTGTTTGAATTTGTAAAACGCTATTACAATTTGGACTTTAACGAAGCCCTCGAAAAGCTTGCCAGGGAATACGGAGTCACGCTTGAACACAGGGGCGGCAGAAACACCGAAAAAAAAGACAGACTGTATGAGATAAACAGGCTTGCGGCCAGATTTTTCTTTAAATCCATAGCAAGCGCCAAAAGTCCGGGATACAGATATATGACGGACAGAGGCATTACATATGAAACCATCAAAAAATTTGGCATAGGCTATGCCGATGACAAATGGGACAGTCTGTACAGATATATGACGGAGCAGGGAATTGATGCGGATACTCTTGTTGAAATCGGCCTTTTATCAAAATCCAAGGGCAAATATTACGACAAATTCAGAGATCGGGTCATATTTCCGATAATAAATACAAGAGGCAAGGTCATAGGCTTTGGGGGAAGGATTATAGGCGAGGGTATGCCTAAATATCTCAATTCGCCCGAGTCACCCATATTCCTCAAAAAAAACAACCTTTACGGTCTGAACCTTGCAAGACAGGAGATATCAAAAGAGGACTGCGCCATACTTGTCGAGGGATATATGGACGTGGTATCGCTTTATCAGAGCGGCATTAAAAACGTGTCGGCATCGCTGGGTACGGCGCTTACCGAAAATCAGGCCAAGATGCTCAAGCGGTACACCAGAAACGTTGTACTGTCCTATGACTCGGACAATGCGGGACAGGCAGCGGCGCTGCGTGGTATAGACATACTTCACGGCGAGGGGTGCAGAGCAAGAGTTCTGCACGTTACAGACGGCAAGGACCCTGACGAGTTCGTAAAGAAAAAAGGCAGACAGGCATTTTTGGAGCTTGTAGACAGCTCCCTTGCATATGCGGACTACAAAATCGAGGTTCTAAAAAGCCGCCACAACCTTAACGAAACCGACGGAAGAATAGAATTCGTAAAGGACACCGTAGCGGCGCTTCAGGATTTAAGACCTGCCGAAAGGGATATCTATATCAAAAAAATAGCGGCAGAGGCAAAAATATCGGAGGGCGCTATAAGGCTTGAATTTCGTGGCAATAATAAAGATGAGCAGACGCAGCGCAGCAGAGCGCCGGAGAGAGGTCACAGGGAGCAGGAGCCTGCAGAGAACATATCTCCGATGGAAAAAAACCTCATAAAACTGATTATAAATGACAGCAGAACTTTTGAGACAATACGGCCCTACAGATACATATTCAAAAGCCGTGAGGGCGAGAATATATTCAGCAGTATTGAAGCGATGTATACAGACGGAGAGGATATAGATATAAACAAGCTTGCAGACAGTCTTGACGAGCAGACTATGGCAGTATTCAGGAATATTGTCGATAATGTTTATCTTGGCGGCAAGGATCAGGAAATACTCGAGGACTGTATTATTACCCTGGAAATAGAAAAACTCCGGGACAGATATGAAGAGATAAGCACAATAATAGAGCTTGCCGATGAAACCGAAAATTAGGAAAAAATAAGGCAGCTTATGACAGAACAAATGGAAATACAGAAACTGATGCAGCAGATGAAAGAAAGGGGATAGAAGCATATGGCCTACAATGAAGCAGATGAAAACAAAAAGAAAGAGTGTATAACCCTGCTCAAGGAAAAAGCAAAGAGCAAGGGCGGCAAGCTTTCCTACGGAGAGATTTCAGAAATAATAGGAAATCTCGATATGGATAAGGATTTTATCGACGATGTGTACGAAAAAATAATGAACATGGGTATTGAGATAGAATCCGAAATGGAAATCAGAAACGATGATACAGATATAGAGCCTGATGAGGCGGAGCTTCTTAACCTTGATGTAGACGACCTTGAACACGATGACGATATGGTTATAGAGGACGGAAGCGTTGACCTTGAGGCCTCACTTCCTAAAGGAATTACAGTAGATGACCCTGTAAGAATGTATCTCAAGGAAATCGGCAAGGTGCCTCTGCTTTCGGCAGATGAGGAAATAGAGCTTGCCAAAAAAATGGAAAAGGGTGATGAGGAAGCAAAGAAAAAGCTTTGCGAAGCCAATCTCAGACTTGTAGTCAGCATTGCCAAAAGATATGTAGGCAGAGGTATGCTGTTCCTCGACCTTATACAGGAGGGAAACCTCGGCCTTATCAAGGCTGTAGATAAATTCGACTGGAGAAAGGGATATAAATTCTCCACATATGCGACATGGTGGATAAGACAGGCTATTACACGTTCCATAGCGGATCAGGCAAGAACTATCAGAATACCGGTTCATATGGTTGAAACAATTAACAAGCTCATTAGAGTTTCAAGACAGCTGCTTCAGGAATACGGACGCGAGCCGTCACCTGAGGAAATTGCGGCAGAAATGGATATTTCCGAAGAAAAAGTAAGGGAAATATTAAAAATAGCTCAGGAGCCTGTTTCACTTGAAACACCTATAGGTGAAGAAGAAGACAGTCATCTGGGAGATTTCATACCTGACGAGGAGGTTCCGGCTCCGGCAGAAGCTGCGGCATTTTCAATGCTAAAAGAGCAGCTTGTTGAGGTGCTTGACACCCTTACCGAAAGAGAACAGAAAGTATTAAAGCTCCGTTTCGGTCTTGAGGACGGCAGAGCCAGAACTCTTGAAGAAGTAGGCAAGCAGTTTGATGTAACAAGAGAAAGAATAAGACAGATTGAGGCAAAGGCGCTGAGAAAGCTCAGACACCCTAGCAGAAGCAAGAAATTAAAGGACTACTTAGAATAATGATATTGACAGACAGGCTGCAAATGATAGCAGACGAGATAAATACAGGGGAAACCATGGCTGACATAGGTACAGACCACGGATTTCTGCCTATTTATCTGTGGGAAAACAGAATATGCCCTAAGGTTATAATGGCTGATGTCAGCAGAGGCTCTCTTGACAAGGCAAGGGACAACTGCGCCATGCTTTATCCCGGCGAAGTCTTTGATTTAAGACTGGGAAGCGGACTTGAGGTTCTGGAGGACGGTGAGGTTGATACCGTTGTAATAGCTGGTATGGGAGGCATACTGATGACGCAGATTATGTCTGCTGATATTAATAAGACCATGAGCATGGGCAAATATGTACTGCAGCCGAGAATATCGTCAGGAAGGCTCAGACACTGGCTTTTGTCAAACGGCTTCAGTATTACAGGCGACAGACTTGTCAGAGAGGGCAGATTTATATGCAATATCATAACTGCCATAACGAAAGCAGGCAGAAATCTGACAAAGCTTCAGGAGAATATATCGTTTTTCTCATCACTTGCCGAGGATGACATACGCCTTGAGATGCCGCCATGGCTTGCAGAGGAGCCTCTTGGCAGGGAATTTATACAGAGAAGAATAAATTCTGAGAAAGATATATCAGAAAAGCTCAAATTCAGTAAAGATAACGGCAAACAAATTATTGTAAACCGAAATATAGAGTATCTGGAGGGACTGTTAAATGAAACTGTATGACCTTATAAACAGGCTGGACAGCATAGTTCCTGAGGAAACACAGGAGAGCTGGGACAACAGCGGAATACAGATAAACTGCGGCAACAGAGAAATCAGAAGAGCTCTTGTGGCGCTGGAAATAACCTTTGAGGTTATAGAGGAGGCCGTAAGAGAAAAAGCCGATATGATTATAACTCATCACCCCCTTATATTTACGGGGCTTAAAAGCGTTGATGCGGATGAAGTCAGGGGCAGATACATAATAGACCTTATAAACAACGGCATATCCGTATATTCACTGCATACCAACTTTGACAAGGCTCCGGGAGGAAACAACGACTATATTGCGAATATCCTTGACCTTGACGAAATATACCCGCTGATTATAGACGGCTGTGATGATGAAATCACAAGAACAGGCTACTGCAGGCAGACAAGTCTTCTAGAGCTTGCGCATACACTGGCTGATGGACTTGGAATAGACAGAAGCTTTGTTACAATTACAGGCGAGCCTGATACTCCGGTAAGCAAGGTGGGAATATGTAGCGGCGCAGGGTCTGAATACATAGAGCCTGCAATGAAAAACGGCTGTGATGTGTTTGTTACGGGAGATGTTAAATATCACGAGGCGATTAATGCCAGAGAAATGGGAATGTGCGTTATAGACGCGGGTCATTTCGGTACGGAGAGGATATTTGCAGATGCTTTTACAGAACTGATGTATTCAAATGAATTTACAGAAGTGGATTTTATCATAAGCAGTATAGATATAAATCCGTTTGAAAAAATTTGATATTATTCGGGCAGGCAGACAATCGCAGGCCGTAAGGCGTGAGGAAAGTCCGGGCTCCACAGGGCGAGGATGCCAGATAACGTCTGGTGAGGGTAACCTTAAGGAAAGTGCAACAGAAACATACCGCCGAAACAGTTTGGCTGTGGCAAGGTTGAAATGGTGAGGTAAGAGCTCACCGGCAGTATGGTAACATGCTGGCCGTGTAAACCCCATTCGGAGCAAGACCAAAAGCGGGCATAAAAGGCGGCTGCCCGTCGCTGCCCGGGTTGGTGGGTCGCTTGAGCCTGCTGGTGACAGCAGGTCTAGATAGATGATTGTCTGATACAGAACCCGGCTTACAGCCTGCCCGAATATCATATACAAAGGACCTTTAGGGGTTCTTTTGTTATGGAGCTAAATTGGTTATTGACGAAAAAACTCTGATAGAATATTATGTATTTATTATAAAGGCAGGTAAAAATTATGTCAGAAGAAAGAAAAATAAGCTGGTTTGAGGGCACACCTCTGGGCATCAGCATATACTCGGCGGAGAGAATACCCACACAGCTTCACGATGAAAATATACTTGAAATAATATTCTGTCTTAAAGGAGAGATTACTCTGTCATACGGCTATGAGGACATACCTCTGAGGGCGGGAGAGTTTGTATCCATAGACAAGGATGCATACTATCTGTGCGACGGAGCGGACAATATATGTATCTCCTTTTATATCAATCTCAACAGCTTTGAAGCAAAATATCCGTTTATTACATCAATCCTGTTTGTATGTGAGGGCATAGGCAAAAACCTCGACAGGCCAGATTTCAGGCAGCTCAAGGGTACGCTGATTTCGCTGCTCAAATATCTGATCGACACACCTGAGCCTGACACAGGCAGGATAAATGATATAACGGAGCGGATAGTTAAAATGTTCATAAGCAGATTTGACATTCTGTTTTTCTGGTATATAAATCCTGACGATGTGACAGAGGAGCTTATGGACAGATA
>URGK01000088.1 GCA_900547295.1 uncultured Eubacteriales bacterium | reverse complement strand
GATAAGGATTAAAGATTAAAGGAGATAACACAATGAAGAAACTATTCACATCAGAATCAGTAACAGAGGGTCATCCTGACAAAATATGCGACCAGATATCAGATGCAATATTAGACGCCATATTTGAACAGGACCCGATGGGCAGAGTAGCTGCGGAAACAACAGTAAACACAGGCTATGCAATGGTAATGGGAGAAATCACAACATCCTGCTATATAGACATTCCCAAGATTGCAAGAGATGTAATAACTGAAATAGGCTATGACAGAAGCGAATACGGCTTTGACGGCCACACCTGCGCAATTATGACATCAATTGACGAGCAGTCGGGAGATATTGCAATGGGTGTTGACAACGCTCTTGAATACAAAGAGGGAACTCTTCACGACGAGGCTGTAATCGAAGCAACAGGCGCAGGAGATCAGGGTATAATGTTCGGATTTGCCTGCAACGAAACTCCGGAATTAATGCCTATGCCTATCGCGCTGGCGCACAAGCTGGCAATGCAGCTTGCAAAGGTAAGAAAAGACGGAACTCTTAAATATTTAAGACCTGACGGCAAGACACAGGTTACAGTTGAATATGACGACCACCAGGTAAAGAGAATAGACACCGTACTTGTTTCAACGCAGCACGACCCTGATGTAACACTTGAGCAGATCAGAGCTGATATGCTTGAATATGTAATCAAGCCTGTAATTCCGGCAGAGCTGCTTGACGAGGATACCAAATACTTTGTAAATCCTACAGGCAGATTTGTAATAGGCGGACCTCACGGAGATTCAGGCCTTACAGGCAGAAAAATAATCGTTGATACCTACGGCGGATATGCAAAGCACGGAGGCGGCGCATTTTCCGGCAAAGACCCTACAAAGGTTGACCGTTCGGCTACCTATGCTGCAAGATACGTTGCAAAGAACATCGTTGCGGCAGGACTTGCAGACAAATGCGAAATACAGCTTGCATATGCAATAGGCGTAGCAAAGCCTGTATCAATCCTTGTAGATACTTTCGGCACAGGCAAAATCTCAGAGGAAGCTATATCCTCACTGGTTGCAGAGCATTTCGATTTAAGACCTGCTGCAATCATCAGAGATTTAGGCCTGAGAAGACCTATCTACAGACAGACTGCGGCATACGGCCACTTCGGAAGAACCGATATAGATCTTCCTTGGGAGCATACCGACAAGGCTGAAATATTAAGAAAAGAAGCAGGACTGTAAAAAATACAGAGGCGAGGGAAATCAATCCTTCGCCTTTAATAATATGTCAAAAATCTGTCTGCATATTTTTTTCATCTCCGCCTGCCTTGTATTTGTAAGAGCTAAGAGATAAAAGTCCTCTTCGGGACATATCCAGAAGGCCGATGAAAATCCGTCATCACCGCCGTTATGCCCATAATATGTATATCCGTTTCTCTCATATATGAACCAGCCTGTGCCCATATACTCATTCTTATTAAGAGTCTTTACCTTTGGCTGCCATATATACCTGTAGGTTTCCTGTGCCAGCAGCGGCTTCTTTGCCTTTCCGAGGCTTCCGTCTATATGAAGCCGGGCGAATTTCTCAAGGTCATATACATTCGATGTCAGAGTCGAGCTTGGCGCGTGAATTCTGTTATACGGATAATATTTTTCATAAACAATATGCTTTGATATATCCTTGGTATGAGGCCTTACCAGCATATCCTTATCGCCTCTTGCAAAGGTGAGAAACGATGAACTTTTCATTTCCGCAGGCGCAAATATATTCTCATCTATATACTGTTCAAAGCTCATACCTGCAATTTCCGATATGACTGCTCCCAGTATGTCGTATCCCGCATCACTGTAGCAGAAACGGTTTTCTGACGGCGCTGACAGCAGGGTTCTCTTCCTTATTTCATCACTCAGGGCATACTCTTTAAGCGCAGTTTCCGAGGTTTCCGGTCTGTCCCAGTGCAGATCATAAACCATACCTATTCCCGATGTGTGCTGCATCAGGTCTTTAACTGTAATTTTCTCCGCCCTATCATCATTTATTTTAAACCCTGAAATTATATCCGCCACTCTGCTATTAATATCAATCTTTCCGCTCTCTGAAAGCTGCATTGCGGCAGTTGAGGTAAACAGCTTGGCAACAGAGGCGCAGTGAAATACATCGCTTAACTCCATCGGCTTCTTCGCAGGAAAATCCGAATATCCGAAAGCTCTCCTGTATATCAAATCTCCCGCCTTTACCGACACCACAAGACCCGGCAGGTCCTGATAAAAATATGTGTCTTCGAGATATCTGCCTAAATTCTTCAAAACTCGCTCCTTTACTTTTTTTGATATATTAAGTATACTAAATATAATCAGTTTTGGGAAAGGATAAATACTATGAAATACACAAATTTTAAAGATAACAAAGTTTCCCTGCTAGGAATGGGATGTATGAGACTTCCTCTCGGAGCCGATGACAAGGTCGATGAAGCAGAGGCAATCAGAGTCATAAGGCATGGCATTGACAGTGGCATCACATATATTGATACTGCGTATATGTACCACAACGGCTTCAGCGAAAGAGTAATCGGCAAAGCTCTCAAAGACGGCTACAGAGAAAAGGTTCTGCTGGCAGACAAAATGCCGCCATGGCTTGCCAGAAGCGAGGAGGATATCGAAAAGATTTTCAACAAACAGCTCGAAAGACTGCAGACAGACTATATAGACATGTACCTTATTCACAATGTAGGCAGCAAACTATGGAAATTCACCGAAAAATACAATGTACTCGATTTCCTCACAAAGAAAAAAGAAGAAGGCAAGATCCGCCATATAGGGTTTTCGTTCCATGATGATTATGAATTCTTTAAAGAGGTTATAGATAAATTCCCATGGGAGTTTGTGCAGATACAGTTAAACTATATCGATGAGAATTTCCAGGCAGGAGTAAAAGGTCTGAAGCTGGCAGGTGAGAAGGGTCTCCCCGTAATTATTATGGAACCTCTCAAGGGCGGCAGGCTGGCAAGCACAATGCCTCCCGCAGTAGATGAAATCTGGTCGCAGATGAAAGAAAAAAGAACTCCGGTGGAATGGGCATTCAGATGGGTTGCCGATTTTCCGGAGGTTACGACAATACTGAGCGGAATGAGCTCCTATGCGCAGCTTGAGAACAATCTGAGGATCTTTGAAGATCTGAAACCGGGCAGCCTTTCATCTGATGAAAAGAAAGTAATCTCCGCAGTGGCAGATAAATTCCATGAACTTATCGAATATGACTGCACCAAATGCAGCTACTGTATGCCATGTCCTGAAAAAATAGATATACCTAGAACTATTGATTTATATAACCAGCTTGGCATATATGATAATACAGCCGGTATCAGGATGGAATACAGCTGGATGGCACCTCATCTGCCGTCAAAATGTGTAACCTGCAAAAAATGTGAATCCCACTGTCCGCAGAGCCTGCCTATTTCCGATATTATGAAAAAGGCTGCGGCTGAATTTGAAAACAAATAGACTTTTATATGAACAGGACAATGCTCCTGTTCATTTTTATCTGAGAAAAAAACAAGCGAGGTCATACGACCTCGCTATTATCTGCAATTTAAATTATTTTGAAACTGCGTCTAAGAAAGCCTTTTCGTTTAATTCATCTGCATATTCTGAATCCATTTCTTTGATTCCTGCAGGGAATTCGTACTTAGCAAGTCTTTCTACGAATGGATCTGGATCGAAGTGTTCTGGACCCCATGCACCAGCATCGTTCCAGATTCCCTTAGCGATAAGTTCCATCATGATTACAGGACCTACTGCAGTCTGAGCAACTACTGAGTTAGTAGTGTACTTAGCGATACATTCCTGGTTGTCAGCGATCTGATATAAGTAAACTGATCTGTACTTGCCGTCTTTCCATCCAGTTACCCAAGTACCAGCGCAGCCCTTACCAGTCATTGTCATTGTAGCATCAACTGGGCTAGGGATAACTTTGCATACGAAGTCTCTAGGAGTGATTTCGCTGTCGCCAACCTTGATCTTGTTTCTCTTGTCTGAAAGACCATATTCAAATAATACCATTAATTTCTTTCTGAAATCAGCAGGTACACCATACTTGAATGTACATCTGTTACAATCGATTTCTCTTGGTACTAACAGTACTTCTTCGTGTTCAACGTTGATTACTTCTACGTCGCCGATTCCGCCAGGGAAGTTGAAGATTTCAGGTTCTGAGAACTGTTCTGTACAGAACCAGTGTCCTTCAGGATGCTCTTCGTTCTTTTCCCAGATTACTGGTGGCTGTAAGCATTCTTCGATAGTTGTCCATACTGAGAAACCAAAGTCTGAATCAGTATTTCCGTAGTTATCTCCGTCTCTTACGTTAACTTCGTCGATCTTGTCGAATAAGTGCTTAGCTGCATACTTAGCAAATACGTCAGCCATACCTGGTTCAACGCCTGATCCGCAGATAGCGATCTTTCCTGATTTTTCCCATTCCTTCTGCTTAGCGAACTGATAGTCACCAAGTTTGATGTTTGTTAATTCATAAGGTTTTTCAGGGTGCTCTGTACCTAATGTCATAGCACAGTCTAAGTATCCGATACCGATTTCTAAGCAAGTATCAAATATAGTTTCGTTCATTCTTGGGTCACAAGCGTTCATTGCGAAATCGCAACCGTGCTTCTTTGCAACTGATTTGATGCTCTCTGCATCCATTGCGTTGATCTGTTCAGGAACGAATTTTCCTCCGCCGCAGATTTCATTAGCAACTTTCTTTGCTCTTTCAAGATCATAGTCAGCAACTACTACTTTTTCTGCCCAGTCTCCGTCTGCTCCTGCTCTAGCTATAATCTTAGCAGCTGATGTACCAACTCCGCCAGCTCCGATGATTAAAAGTTTCATATCATTACCTCCATTTTATGTTCAGCATTATTGCTGTTTTACACTTGTCTGTACTTTTATTCTACCATATCATACTTTTGATACAACTATGGTTTTGCTCAAAATTAATACTAATTTGCTCAATGTTCCGAATTGCAAACATTGAGCAGATATATCCTTACATTTCTTCGCTTTCATCGTCGTCATCGTCATCTGTGTCGAGTTCGAGGGAACGCTCTTCAAGCTCCTCTTCAAGAGACTTTTCAATCGGCTCTCTCCTGACAAAATGAGTATCATAAAACTTGCCGGCCTCTTTTACCGGTCCGTCAAACGCCACCTTGCCGGAATCTATAACGATGCCTCTGGTACAAAGCTGCTTGTTAAGAAGCATGGAGCCTGAAACAAACAGAAGCGTGACGTTTTCATCTGAAACTATTGATTTCAGCCTGTTTATACATTTAATTCTGAAACCCCTGTCACCTACTCCCATGGCTTCATCTATTATCAGTATATCGGGCTTCATAGTCATATTAATTGCAAAGCCCAGTCTTGCAGCCATACCGCTGGAGTAGGTTCTGACAGGCTGGTCTATATATTCTCCAAGTTCCGCAAATTCTATTATCTCATCCTCATGCTCTTTAATCTGCTCATCGCTCCACCCCAGCAGCCTGCCTCTCAAATACAGGTTCTGTCTGCCTGTAAATTCAGGGTCAAAGCCCGCCCTCAGTTCAAGAATAGCATTTATGTTGCCATTTACCTCAATCTCGCCCTTAGTAGGAAAGGTAACCCCTGTTATCATCTTCATAAGAGTGGATTTGCCTGCGCCGTTGTTGCCTATAAAGGCTACTGTTTCTCCTTTGTAAATTTCAAGAGAAACATTGTTGACAGCCTTTTTCTTTTTGTATTTGCCCTTTCTGAAAAGAACGGATTTCATTCTTTCTTTGTTGCTTTTGTAGAGTCTGTAGACCTTTGTAACATTCTTCACTTTTATAATAGGTTCACTCATTGCCGCCCTCCTACAGAACATCCGGTATTTCTTTTCTCAGTCTCTTGTAAAGCCACAGCGCAATCATTGCGAATACAAACAGTACAAACAGGAAGCACAGCAGCTGTTTCCACTGTTCAAAAAACCATATATGCCTTGCAAAACAGTTTCTGTAGCCCTCGACTATATAGGTTACGGGATTGAAATAAAACAGCCTTCTTATCCATACATACGGAATTGATTTCACATTGAAAAGAATACCCGAAAGCCAGAACACTGCGGATACCATAGCCTTGAGCATATTGTGAAAATCCCTGCTTACAACAGAAAGCAGACCTGTCGCCATACTCCATACAATAGTAAACAGCAGCATAAATGCAGTATATAAAGGAAGCTGTATCCAGTAAATCGACGGCGGAAATCCGAAGCAGAAGAACAGAACAACAACTCCGCCCATCAGAAGAACATGGCTGCACAGGTTAGATACACTTACAAACGTCGGAATTACCGAAACGGGAAATTTTATCTTGGTAACAAGCTGCTTGTACCTGCGGAAGCACGATGCGCCGCTGAAAATCATATCCCTCATATAAAACCAGGCTATCATACCGACAACAAGCCACAGGAAATACGGACATACAATTCCGTCTATTGACTTGGAGCCTCTGAAGCCTATTGTAATTGCAAACCAGTATACGAATATCGTCATTGTAGGCTTCACAAAAGCCCACAGCCAGCCCAGTCCCGAGCCTTTGAAATTCTTGTCTATATCAACCCTGGCAAGACTTATTATCTGCTCTTTGTATGATATATGCTCGTTAATTATCTCTTTTAATACTTTAAACATAGTTTCCCCTGTCGGACATACGTCAATACACCTGCCGCATGCCCTGTCCTCATATAGCTTTTAAAATTTCTATGAGTTATTATATTCCATACAGATAAAAAAATCAACATTTCCCCCTTTAGCCTGCCTGCAATTATTTACTTTGAGTCTGACTTATGGTAAATTATATATGATTGACTAAAAGGAAACATTAATGATGAAACTTATATTAAAAATATTCAAGCTGCTTCTCAGAATTATATACGCTCCGATGAAGCTGTTTCCTGTGAACAGAAGCAAAATTCTGTTTCTCAGCAGACAGTCCAACGAGACAACTCTGGATTTTGCAATGCTTCAGGAGGAGCTTGCAAAGAGAGAGGCGGATCTTCGTTTCGTCACCATATGCAAACGCTCCAGTGACAGCAAGGCCGATTATCTTTCATTTGGAATATGTATGCTGAGAAGTATGTACCATCTGGCAACTTCAAATGTATGTATCATAGACTCATACTGGCCTGCTGTATGTATGCTGAACCACAAAAGCAGCCTTACGGTAATTCAGATATGGCATGCCCTTGGCAAAATCAAACAGTCGGGATATCAGACTGTGGGCAAGGCAGGCGGCAGAGGCAGACTTGTGGCAGACGAGCTGTGCATGCACAGAAATTATGATTATATAATCGCGGGAGGCAAGGCCTGGAACCCTTATTACTGCGCGTCCTTTGGCACGACCGAGGACAGGCTTGTCAATATCGGGCTTCCGAGAATAGACTACCTTTTAAATCAGGAAGCTGCAAACCGCGAAAAAATATACAAAAGCTATCCCGAATTTAAGGGCAGGACAGTGTTGCTTTATGCTCCCACTTTCAGAAAGGGCATCGAAGTAAACTGGCTGCCCCTTGCGGAAAATATAGATTTTGATAAATATATACTTGTGGTTAAGGGTCACCCGAATCAGCCCCTTTCCTGCGACATACCACAGGTCTATACCTGTGATGAGTTCAAATCGGTGGAGCTGCTTTCGGTCTGCGATTATCTGATTACAGACTATTCGGCCATAGCCATAGAGGGCGCGATATTAAACCGCAAAACATACTATTTCGTATATGATTATGAGGAATACACCTCGAAGAACGGCACGAACATAGATCTGTTCAAAGAAATGCCGGGCTGCGTATTCAAATCGGCAGAGGAGCTGTGCCGCGCCATAGACGGCGAATACCCGGAAAGCTCACTTCAAAGCTACAGACAGAGATTTCTGCCTGAACCTCTGGGCTGCTCCACAAAGCTTTTAGCCGATATGATATTAACTTTGAAAGGAAACTGATTATGCTTAAATTTGCAAGGAAATGCTTCAATAAATTAAGGCTCTTTGTCCTTTATTTCAGAAGAATACTGTTTGCCAAAAACAATTTCAAATGTTCTTTTTTCACCAAGCTTCGCGCCAACATATTCGGAGGCTATCTGGCCGATCAGTGGATACTCTACGATTTTAAGCACAACGACAAAAAAGAATATCTGTCGGAGTTTGACTGGTACAGGTCAAGGTATATCAACGAACCGTTTGACTATCTTCTGAACAACAAAATCGCCTGCAACGAAGTGCTTCAGCAGTATGTGACCGTACCTAAGATATATGCCATGAAGCGCGACAGACTGCTGTTTGATTTCAGCAATTCAAATATGACCTATGAGCAGGTTTATGAAATAATAAAGCACCACAGTCCTCTGTTTATCAAGCCTTATGCCAAGGGCAAGGGCAACGGTGTATTCAGACTGGATTACAAAAACGGCTGTCCATGCATAGATGAGAAGCAGGTATCATATGATGATATGATTGCATTTCTCAAAAAGCAGGAGGACTGGATGATATGTCAGGCTATGAGTCAGCACAGCTATTCATCTCAGATTTATGACAAGACAGTAAACACCATCAGGCTTATAACTCTCAGAGATCCAAAGACCGATGAGTTCAAGATATTCTTTGCGGTACAGCGTATAGGCACCAAGGAGACAATTCCTGTTGACAACGGCAGCAGAGGCGGACTTGTATCAAAGATTGATCTTGAAACAGGTACCCTGAGCGAAGCGAGATGCCTTCACAATTTAGATGTTCACAAGGTTCACCCTGATTCAGGCGCGCCGATTGAGGGCGTTCGCATTCCGGACTGGGATAATCTTAAAGAGAGTATGCTCAGACTTGCAAAGAAGCTCCCTTATATGTATTTCGTGGCGTGGGATATTCTCATCACACCTGACGGATTTTGCATTATAGAGGCAAACACCTCTTCGGGAGTTAATATAATACAGCTCTGGGGCGGACAGAGAAACGGCGAGCTTGGAGATTTCTACAGGCATCACAAAGTAATAAAATAGGAGGGCCTATGAAATATATTATTATGGCCGACGGCAAAGGCACCAGATGGAACAACTTTAATAATATACCCAAGCACTTTATAGAAATAGACGGAGAGAAAATAATATTCAGAACAGTAAGGCTTCTGAACGAAATGGACCCGGGCTGCAGCGTTATTATCACCTCTCACGATCCGAGATACGATATACCCGGCGCCGTAAGGCATGAGCCTTCCAATAACGTACTTGAGATTGACAGGTTTACAGAAGAGCTGCTGGAGGACAATGTATGTTTCCTCTACGGCGACACCTATTACTCGGAGTTCGCGCTCAAGACTATAATTAAAACCAAAGCCGACCCCATGATGTTCTTCGGAAACGACCGCTCCATAATAGCAGTCAAGGTCGGCTCAGGCGAGGTGTTCAAAAAACATTTTGACAGAATAAAGGAGCTGTTTCTTGCCGGTAAAATCAGCCGCTGCGTAGGCTGGCAGATATATGAGTCCTTTACCGGAGGGCCTCTTGAATCCCGACAGATAAGCGGCAGCTTCATCAAAATCTATGACGGCAGCCGTGATTTCAACACTCCCGATGATTTTCAGAAAAGCAGAGATTTATAGCAATAAAAAAAGTGGAAATGTACGGAATTGAAATTCCTATTCCCACATATCGCACGTAAGGTGCGATAACATTCAAGGTACTTTCTTTGAAACATACGGAAATATCTACAGGTCGATATTTCCTATGTTATAAAAAA
>URGK01000087.1 GCA_900547295.1 uncultured Eubacteriales bacterium | reverse complement strand
CAGAAGCACTATAGAAAACAGATGTCCGCCGCAATCTGCTTCCTTGCTTGCCTTATGATAGAAGCCGTTAAATATACAACCCCTGTTTACAACGGTTTCATTTGTGTATCTGCCCTGCCAGTCTGACGGAAGTGTTACAGTATAACGGGAGCACTTTTCGGTTATCCCCTGCGAAGTGTTCTTAGAAGATTTATTTGTATAAGCATCGGAAGACTTATCGGTATAACCGTCAGACGACTTATCTGCAGAGTCCTGCGCAGTATCCTGCGGCTCCTCCGCCTGCGGCTTATTATCAGGGGGTTCTTCTGCCTGCGTACTGCCGCAGCCTGCAAAGCACAAAATAACGCACAGCAGAGATATGAGGGTTAATATACTCTTTAAATTTTTCATAAAACAGCTCTCCTGTATCAAATACTACTCGCAGCAGGTTTTCATAGCCTCAAGAGTCCTTGTCATTAAATCGTCAAGCTCCCAGCCCAGCATCTCCGCGCCCTTTCGGATTACATCTCTATCGCAGCCTGCTGCAAATTTCTTGTCTTTGAATTTCTTTTTGATTGATTTAAGCTCCATATCCTGAACCGATTTTGACGGTCTCATCAGCGCCGCAGCTCCGATAAGTCCCGTAAGCTCGTCGGTTGCATAAAGCACCTTTTCCATTTCGTGTGTCGGCTCCACGTCTGTATCCGTAAGTCCCCAGCCGTGAGAAACCACCGCATTTATAAGGCGGTCTTCTGCTCCAGCGTCATTTAAAAGCTCTACAGCCTTGACACAGTGCTGCTCAGGATATTCCTCAAAGTCTATATCGTGAAGCAGGCCGACCATTCCCCAGAATTCAACCTCGTCGCCATAACCCAGTTCCTGCGCAAAATATCTCATAACGCCCTCTACTGTTTCGCCGTGTTTAATATGGAATTCCTCTTTGTTGTATTTTTTTAATAGTTCAAATGCTTCTGCTCTGTTCATCACAAATTCTCCCCTCTGTTCTAAATTAATTTATCTATTCGTGAATGCTGCCGCCCTTGACGGTAAGCTTGCCCTCCGATACATTGAAACCGTCTTCGCCGCCCGGAATTATAACCTCGCCGCCTGTGACAGTAACGTTACCCTTCGGAACATCTATGTTCTGTGCAACTATGACCTTGCCTCCGCTTATTTCTAAATCTCCGTCTGCAAGGTAAAGCGTATTGAGTACGACTGTGCCTCCTGAGATTTCAACTCTGCCTGTTTCCACTGCAAAATCTGCCGCAAATTCAGCATTGCCTCCTCTTATCATAACCGCCGCATTTTTCATCCACAGATTACCCCTGCAACTGAAAGCCGCATTTTCGTCTATGATAAATCTGCCCTCTTCACCTGCTTCGGAGTCCATTGTGAAGCTGCCGCAGCTTACTGCCGCATCATCTCTTACTGCAAATACAGGTTTGTGCACATTACCCCAGCCAAACAGTGAAAGTTCATCTGCATCTATGCTGCCGTTTCCTGTAATAAGGAGTCCTGTGCCGCAAAGAAGATTGGTGCTGCTCTTGCCTTTGGCGTTAAGCCACAGTCCGCCCCATGGCTCGATTTTGTCTGCTTTGGAGCTGTTAAGCTTCATACAGCCTTTGAAGAAATATTCGTTATCGACATCAGCCATGCACAGTTTGTCACAGGTTATTCCTTTTGTCCACTCGGAATTAAAATCCGTATATATATATCCTGTGCCCGATTTCTCGCTGTCTGTCGCCTCGGCTTGATTGTATGTATTTACAGTATCCATACCTGAAAGTCCCGGAGCCGTAATTGACCCTGCGCCTGCCTCAACGGCTGTCGCTTTCGGAAGTGCCTCGTTAAAGTAAGCCTGACCTCCCGATACTGTAATTGCCGGCGCCTGCTCTCTTTCCATTATCATATCAATAACGGAAACTCCGTCTCTGAACACGAGATCACCTGCACCGTCTATATATTCAGTAGTGAAGCTTCCTCCCGCAACGCATACATCTGCGCTGTCATCTATGGCATATACGCTTCCAGAATTAAGCTGTCCGTCAAGCACTAAAACCGCAGGAACATCTTCGCTGTTGTTTTTCACACTTATGCCGTCAGCGCAGCGCACATCAGCGCCTGAAACTATAACCGACGGAAGCGGCAGGTTGCCTGCGCCTGCTTCCAGCCCGCTGCAATCCTTGAAGTCAAGTGTGCCGTCTCCTGTTATCACTACTGTATCAAAGCCGCCAAAACAAGGGATATCACCACCGCCGCCTGCGGTACAGTCACCCTTTATATCAAGCAGCAGTATTCCGCCCTCGCCTGTAAACACATTAGGTATGTTGCAGTTATCCGCTGTTATCTTAAACGCATTGTAGGCTTCGCCGTTCCATACAACAGCGCCTACCTTGTTCTCGCTTGAGGCCTTGCCGTCTGTAAGTTCCTCTATTGTAGTTCCCTCCTGGAACTGCCCTGTTATGAGGTCAACGTCAGCTTTGCCCGAGATGTGAACTCCCATTGTTTCAGGTACACCGTCATAGGCTTTCTCTGCAAGCTCTGCATCGCTGCTGTCATCTGCCACAACGGAAATTCCCGCATAATCATAATACAGCATACAGGATTCCGGAAGCTTTTCTCCTCCGCAGCCTGCAAGAGCCATTGCGATAACAACTGCCAGAAATACTACTGATAATTTCTTCATTTCACTGTTTCCTTTCATTACAAGTAAAAGTCGGCAGAACAATTGTCTGTCAGCTTTATTCTATTACTTATCGGCTTTGTTATCAATAATTATTTTTGTTTCCATACCTAACATGAAAAACTGCTGTATGGAATTACCCACACAGCAGCTTCTAATCTTAATTGTTATGTACCTTTAAGAATTTATCAATTATCTTTCAACGATCATAGTTGTCCCCATACCGCCGCCGATACATAATGTAGCAAGACCGTATTTTGAGTCTCTCTTCATCATTTCGTAAATCAGAGTGATGAGAATTCTGCAGCCGGATGCTCCGATAGGATGCCCAAGTGCGATTGCTCCGCCGTTTACGTTAATCTTTTCAGGGTCAAAGTTAAGGTCTTTTTTAACTGCAACTGACTGAGCTGCGAACGCTTCGTTAGCTTCGATAAGGTCAAGGTCCTCAACCTTTAATCCAGCCTTGTCAAGAGCCTTCTTGCAAGCAGGAACAGGTCCTACGCCCATGATCTTAGGGTCAACGCCTGCTGATGCATATGACTTGATTGTGCAGAGAGGCTTGATTCCTAATTCATCAGCTTTTTCTTTTGACATAACTACTACAGCAGCGCCTGAATCGTTGATTCCTGATGCGTTGCCTGCTGTAACCATACCGCCATCCGGCTTGAATGCAGGTCTTAATTTACCCATCTTGTCTATAGTCATTCCGAACTTAGGATATTCGTCTGTATCAAATACGATAGGGTCTCCCTTTCTCTGAGGAATAGTAACAGGCACGATTTCGTCCTTAAATCTTCCTGATGTTACTGCTGCTTCTGCCTTGTTCTGTGACTCTAATGCGAACTGGTCAAGTTCTTCTCTTGTAAGTCCCCACTGTTCTGCAACGTTTTCTGCTGTGATACCCATATGATAGTCGTTGAATGCGTCAATAAGACCGTCATTTGTCATCATATCGATAAGCTTGGCGTTGTTCATTCTAGCTCCCCATCTTGCTGATGGAATAGCGTATGCTGTCGCTGACATATTCTCAGCTCCGCCTGCAACGATTATTTCTGCATCTCCTGCTTTGATCATCTGTGCTGCCATACTTACAGCTCTAAGACCTGATCCGCAAACCTTGTTTATAGTCATGCAAGGGATTTCAACAGGAAGACCTGCGTCTAATGACATCTGTCTTGCAACGTTCTGTCCTAAACCACCCTGAAGAACACAACCCATAAGTACTTCGTCAACCATTTCAGGTTTAACGCCTGCTCTGTTTAAAGCTTCCTTAATAACTATTGAGCCTAAAGTTCTTGCAGGAACGTTTTTAAGGCTTCCTCCAAAGCTTCCAAGCGGAGTTCTTGCTGCACCAGCGATAACAACTTCTCTCATTCTGTAACCTCCTAAAAATATTATAAATTTATTATTAATAACTTTGTTATAGCTATATAATAACACAAAAAACGATTAGTGCAATATATTTATAAATATATTGTTAAAAATATAACAAATGCTTTTTATTCTTGTATCATCTTGTGCTTTCGCACGTTTTTATTTTAAC
This sequence comes from uncultured Eubacteriales bacterium, assembly GCA_900547295.1. Classification (GTDB taxonomy): domain Bacteria; phylum Bacillota; class Clostridia; order Peptostreptococcales; family Anaerovoracaceae; genus UMGS973. Next base: position 5,656 of record URGK01000087.1, on the reverse strand, counting down.
TATTTTGCTTTAAAATTACCTATATACTTCTCCAACAGCTTGACCGGCTTGTATGAAAGCTTGGCTTTTCTGAGATTTTCGATACCCATATCCTCTTCTCTGTTGATGAACTCTATATCCTCAGGCAAAGCTTTGCAGAATTCATTGCATATCATAGGATAGAGTCCTCTGTAATCGGTATTGGCCTTTTCGATATGCTGGGTAAGCATATTGCTTCCCAGTCTGCCGCCTGCCGTAAGAGCCTGAACCCTGCCGTCAATCCTTATGATGCCGCCGTAATAGCCGCAGGCTTCGAAGTTTTCAAAAACATCTCTCATTGCAGCCTCTTCATTTTTGAGAAGCTCCATTTCGTGCTCGGGGATTTCTTTCCTGCTGTTAAAAAACTCTATAAACTCCATAAGCTCATCGGCCATACCTGAATTTATCGGCTCATACTCATATTCGTAGTTTTTCTTAAAAGAATTTATATAATTCTTCTTGGCGTGGTATTTCTTGCCCCGAAGCTCCACCAGGTCCTCTCTCCTGTATATATAGTCGAAGTTAGGTCTGTCCTCAGAAAATTCTATTTCGGGTACAGCGTCGCATATAAGCTGTGTCATATGTTCCGGCACAAGTCTGAGATTGAATACAGCTCCCTTAGACTCGAAAATCTTCTTTGCCTCAAGGATTGTTTCTCTCAGCTTGTTTCTGTCGTAACTGCCCGTTTTGGTCAGCGGAGGGAACATAAAGTTAAGCTTCTGATCAAGCTCAAGGTGACTGATGCCCGATATGCACATATAGTCGCCTATAATCTCAAAGCAGAACTCATTGATGTCTCTCCACATGTAAAGCGCCGAGAATGACAGTCCCGATGTTTCATATTCATATCCGTTAAGATACTCCTCAAGCACCGCCTTATTCTTGATTGTTATTTTATTATCAAAGATATACATTAATCTCTCTCTTTCCCCTGAAATCTATTTCACTATTTTGGATATAGCCTTAAATTCCGGAGCCCTGGCATTGTCTAAAATCTCATAAAGAACTGATTCATATGTTGTCAGAACGCAGCCTGCCTGCTCCATTCTTCTTAATGCTGTTTCATAGTCAAGAGCTTTTCTTGAGCCTATGCAGTCAACAGGCACAAATACGTTATGTCCCAGCTTCTTAATTGCAAGAGCGCTCTGCTGCAGGCATATATGCGCCTCAACACCGCATATAACTATGTTTTCTTTTTTGACTTCATTAAATTTATTGACAAATTCCTCGCAGCCCATTACGCAGAAAGAGCTTTTGTCTATAGGCTCAAAATCACCCAGCGCCTCTGCTATTGCAGGCGCAGTGCCTCCAAGTCCCTTGGAATACTGTGTTGTAACAAGCTTCGGAATATTAAATTCATTCATACCGCTAAAGAACCTGATTACTGTTTCTTCAAGCTCTGCTGATTTGTTCATTGCAGGCATCAGTTTGCCCTGCAGGTCAATTACCACTAAAAGTGTGTTTTCTCTGTTTAACATTTATATTAACCTCCATTTTTTTATTTCTTCTACCATATCTCTTGCTGTAAGATTATGCATAAGCGGCGTTATGGAAGCATACCCCTCATCAACTGCAGCCACATCTGCGTTTTCGTCCTCCATATCATAGTTAATCGGATTGCCGCCATACCTGTAGCACAGATCAATATTATCTGCATCATGCTCCTGTCCTGATTCAAGTACGAACCATGGCTCATAATTTCTTTTGCCCAGTGTTGTAATTCTGGTGCCTTTTATCTCTGCATCCGGCAGATCAGGCACATTTATATTCAGTACGGTTCCCGGTTCAAGTCTGCCGCAGGCATTCTGCGCGCATCTTGCCGCCAGCCTGCATGCATATTCAAAGTGAGCTGCATTGTGACTGTTTACGGAAACAGCCACAGACGGCTTGCCGCATACGCTGCCCTCAATAGCTGCCGCAACAGTTCCGGAGTACAGAGTATCCGTACCCATATTGCCTCCCAGATTGATGCCGGAGAACACCATGTCTATTTCTATACCTATATCTCCGAGGACTTTAAGTCCCAGCTTGACACAGTCTGCCGGAGTACCTGTGGTTTCAAGAGCCATAACTGCATTGTCAAACTCCGTCCTTCTGACTCTGATCGGATCTCTGAAAGATATGCTGTGGCTTGCCGCGCTTCTCTGCTGATGCGGCGCGCACACATACACCTCCGCAACCTCTGAAAGCGCTTTTGTAAGCTCATATATTCCGATTGCATTTATTCCGTCATCATTTGATATCAGTATCTTCATCAGTTTCTCCTCTGTGTTTTGCAACTGCTTCTTCAACGTCTTTTTTTACTTCTTCTACAATTGTAGGCATTGTATGGTTTCTGTCTGTTATAACGATGTAGATATATGCAAGCGCTATAACGCACAAGCCTATGGTTTCAACATAAAGCTGCCTTGACAGAAGCACTGCCGCAGTACCCATTATTGCACAGATACCGTACATGCACAGAACGCTTCTTCTCTGTCCCATACCGCTTTTTAAAAATCTGTGGTGTATATGCTCCTTATCGGCCTCCATTATAGGCTTATGTCTTATGAGTCTTCTGAGTATTGCATAGGCTGTATCAAATACAGGAAGTCCCAGTACCAGCAGCGGAATTACAAGGGCAACAACAGTTGCGCTCTTGACAAGTCCCATTATTGAAATTGCCGCTATCATAAAGCCCAGAAACTGCGAGCCGCAGTCACCCATAAATGTCTTTGCCGGATAGAAGTTAAACGGCAGAAATCCAAGGGCTCCGCCTGCAACCGCCAGCATAGGCAGGCACTGATGATATGTGCCGTGTATATATGCAACATATGCGATGCAGCATGAGGCTATGGCAACAACGCCTGCCGCAAGGCCGTCCATTCCGTCTATAAGGTTTACGGCGTTGGTAATTCCCACAAGCCATATTATAGTTATTATGCACGCTGCTATCTCAGGCACAAACTGCTTGTCCATTGAAAACAGGTATCTCATAAATTCGATTTTGGTGCCGAAACCGTATACTACCGCAGCGGCCGCTATCTGTCCCAGCAGCTTGACTACCGGCGGCAGGTTTTTGAGGTCGTCTATAAGGCCCAGTATGAAGATTATCGCTCCACCTATCAGTATGCCTGTAAGCTGCATATTATCTCTTGCCAGAATAATGCCTATCGACAGCGTAACTCCGATAAAAATCGCTATGCCGCCCACTCTTGGTACAGGTCTTGTATGAATTCGTCTGTTGTCTTTTGGTATATCCACTCCGCCGATTTTAGGAGCAAGCCATATTGCCGCCGGCGTTAATATAGCCGTAGCAATCAGGGCTGTTAAAAAAACTGACCAGAAAATCATCTTATTCTCCTTAATTTATATTTGAGTTCTTGTGCGTCGGTTATCTGGTTTATTTCTCTTCTCATAGCTGCTGCACCAGGCATTCCCTTGAGGTACCAGCCTGTATGCTTGCGCATTTCTCTGACTGCCGCATACTCTCCTTTGAGCTCCAGCAGGTCGCAGAAGTGCTTTTCCAGCATTTCACGTTTCTCATTTGCATCAGGCGCTTTTGGAGGTTCCTTGCCCTCCCACAGAGCCTTTGCCTCTGCAAATATCCATGGGTTTCCCAGCGCGCCTCTTGCTATCATAACAAGGTCGCAGCCTGTCTGTTTCATCATATCAAGGGCATCCTGCCCCGAAAATATATCTCCGTTACCTATTACGGGAATATTCACAGCCTGCTTGACCTCCCGGATTATATCCCAGTCGGCTTTGCCTGTGTAATACTGCTCTCTGGTTCTGCCGTGAACCGCAACAGCCGAAGCTCCCGCCTGTTCGAGAATTTTCGCAACCTCAACAGAGTTGACGGAATGTTCGTCCCAGCCCATTCTTATCTTTGCCGTAACAGGCTTGCCTGTTTCTTTTATCATGGCTTCTATTATTCTGCCTGCAAGCTCCGGGTTTTTGAGCAGCGCGGAGCCCTCTCCGTTTTTGACTACTTTGGGAACGGGACAGCCCATATTGACATCGAGTATGACATTTTTGCGCTCCTCAAGCTTTGCGGCCGCAAAGCTCATAATCTCCGGCTCGCTTCCGAAAAGCTGCAATGCTACAGGTCCCTCGTCCTCATACATATACAGGAGTCTTTCTGTATTTTTGTCTTTGTACCAGAGACCCTTGGCGCTTATCATTTCCGAGTACACCAGAGCCGCGCCCTGATTTTTGCATATGCGGCGCATGGGGGCGTCTGTTATCCCCGCCAGCGGTGCCAGTAAAAACGGGCTCTCCAAAGTTATATCGCCTATTTTTAAAGTCATTATCTTCTTTTACCGTTTTCTCTTTTGTTCTTTCTGTAGATTATCTCAAGACCCTCAAGGGTAAGCATCTTGTCCACATAGTCTATGCAGCTGCTCTCCTGATCTATAAGGGTGGCAAGTCCGCCTGTTGCTATTACAAGAGGCTCTTTGCCGGATTTGGTGCATTCCCTGAGTTCCTCTTTCATTTTTCTTACTACAAAATCAACCATTCCCACATGGCCGTATACAAGTCCGGACTGCATACTCTGTATTGTGTTTCTGCATATAGTATGTCCCGGTTCTTCGAGTTCTACTTTTGGCAGCTTCGCTGTTTTTTCGAAAAGCGCCTCTGATGATATTTTGAGTCCCGGAGCTATGGTTCCTCCAAGGTACTCCTCGTTTTCGGATATCGCGCAGAAAGTTGTCGCTGTACCGAAATCTATAACTACAAGCGGTCCGCCGTATTTTGAATATGCAGCAACTGCATTTACAATTCTGTCGGCTCCCACCTGCTTTGGATTGTCGTATTTAATAATGAGCCCTGTTTTGACGCCCGGCTCTATTACTATAGCTCTCTTGTTGAAATATTTTGATGAAAGATGCTGTAATGTGAACAGCATTGACGGAACAACAGTTGAGATTATAACGTCTTTTACCTGATTTATCTCCAGTCCCTCATAGGAAAAAAGCTGGTTGATAATCATACCGTATTCATCTGCACTTTTGTTGTTGTCGGTTTCAAGCCTCCAGTTCTGTATAAGCTTGCCGTCCTTAAAAACACCCAGTACAATGTTACTGTTGCCTACATCGAATGCCAGTAGCATAGTTGTTTCTCCTTTTGCTCTGTTTATTAGTCTGCCCGAAAAAGTGCAAACCACCATTTATTATACCTAAAAACGGGCAATAAGTCAAAAAAAATCAGGCGCAAGTATGTAAAAAGCGCCTGAATATAGCCGATAATCAAGATTTGCTATTGAATTACACTTGTTTTTATGATATATTGACATCAAGAGGAAAGCCGTTGAAAACGGCTACCCTGATACGATTATATAACCGCCGTAGTTTTCAAGGTCACGGCGGTCATTTTTTTATGTAAACGGTAATTCTTAACTTACCAAAAGTAATTGTAATTCTTACTATATTATCACCTTCCTTTTAATCCAAAATCCCTTTTGGCTTTTGGAAGGTAAGCGCTTTCACTTGTCCTCTTGATACTGTATATTATATCATTTCTCATAGCTATATACCACGGGAAAATTATTTTTACGATATATTGACATCAGATGAATTCCTTGTGAACTACTCCGACTTATATAAGTCGGAGCTTCCTGCTTCAACCACTACTGCGTTGGCTGCGGTGTTACGCAACT
>URGK01000086.1 GCA_900547295.1 uncultured Eubacteriales bacterium | reverse complement strand
TCTGCGCCGGTTTGCCTCACAGGTTGAGCAGATACATCCCAACAATCTTTCAGATATGAAGTTCTCCGAAGATGTGCTGCCGGAGTTTCAGAAATTCAGCAGCTCCTTCAACAGAATGCTGGACCGTCTGGATGACGGTTTTACTGCGCAGCGCCAGTTCACCGGGAATGCCGCCCATGAGCTGCGCACACCGCTGGCGCTGATGCAGGCGCAGCTTGAGCTGTTTACTGCCGAACATCCAGAAATGTCTTCGGACACATCGGATTTTCTCCGGCTTCTCGGCGAACAGACAGAAAAAATGGCGCAGATGACAAAAACACTGCTGGATATGAGTGAGCTGCGCACAGTAGCATGTACCGACCATATTCAGCTGGCGCCTCTTGTCGAGGAGATTTTTACAGATCTTGCGCCGCTGGCAGAGAATGCGGGTATCTGTCTGGAGCATGACGGTGACGGAGTCATGACAGGCAGCGACACCCTGATATACCGCCTGCTCTTTAATCTGACCGAAAACGCCATACGGTACAACCGTCCGAACGGGACTGTCCGCATCTGCGTATCCGAGGAGGCAGATCAGCTTATCATCCGGGTTTCAGATACAGGCTGCGGTATTCCGAAAGAATACCGGGAAAGTATTTTTCAGCCTTTTTTCCGGGTAGACAAATCCCGCAGCCGGGAATACGGCGGAGCAGGACTCGGGCTTTCGCTGGTATGGGAGATAGTCTCGCTTCACAGCGGTGAGATTTATGCGGAGGAAAGCTCAGAAAACGGCACTACCATGACAGTGAAATTTGCTGCAGAATCAGACTGCTGCACAGATGCTGCAGTAAATAATATACGGCAGGAAGAATAATCTCCCTGCCGCATATTATGAATTATGTAAAGGAATTTCAGTCAGCCCTGTAGCCGATTTCATAGATAGTTCTTTTCATGTCATCAACCGATATAAGCTCCGGTATGTAAAGTATTTCCGCAATTCCTGTTTCATCATCTATTATAATGTTTTTTATTCCCTCCGAGCATCCCAGCACCTTCTTTATGTCTTCGCTGTTTTCAGCGCCGTATATGTCGCATATTTTAAGATTAATGCTTTTCAATGTCAGCACCTCCCTTGGTTGTTCTGCAGACAGACAGCCGGCAATAGCGTTCCTTCTGTTTGGGGATACGGTTTCCCGGCGCCTGTCTGCATGAGGAGAGTTCCTTCTTTGTGTTAATTCACAGCATTTACAATCAGTTTTTTAAAGGAACCGTTTTTTCTGAACACTTCACTGTATACTCTGGTGCATTTCTCAAACTGCCTGAATCTTCGTATGGCAGTCTGCTCATCACCATATACGCGCCACGTACCTACATATTTGGCATTTCCTGAGCCTTCTTTAATGAATCCGTACACATCTTCTGACGGATACCCCAGAAACAGCCCTATTTCATGGGGAAACTCACTGCCGTAATTAAGTCTGCGAGCAAGCTCTGCAACGCAGTGACTTGTATTGTCCAGAGGATACCCCTTTTGAGCAAGTATTCTGCCTGCGGTTTCATCTTTCAGATCCTGCTGCAGTCTGTCAGGCCTGTACATATATATCAGAGCCTTGTTCTCCGTATATTTCACAGGCACCATTCGAAGACCTCTCGGCACAAGTGTCGCATTCAGTCTCCTCATACTGCCTGCAAGCTCTGCTCTGTCCTCCACAGGACATGCGAACAGACTGCCTGTTTTAAGTCCCGCCATAGTCGGCGAACACTGCGCTATTACCATATCTTCAGACATCAGCATGCGCCTCCCTCTATATGTTCGTCAAGTATGCTTTTGAGAGCCGCCATAGAGCTTGATCTGCTGTGAGCAATTCGTATATTCCTGCCTCTTGCTTCGCTCATTACGGCCTTGAGCATTTTGTGCGACATAGTATCCGTAAACATAACCAGCAGGTCAGGTGAACCGAGATTCTTCATATTTCCCGCCTTTTTGGTAAACACCTTCGTCTTGCAGGAGTAGGACTCGCACAGCTCCTTGTATCTTCTTTCCATTCGTTCATTTCCGCCTATTATTACAACACTCATTAATCTAATCCTTTCTATTTGGTTAGCATAAGCTAACTCTATCCCGAAATGAAATGCCCTGAGGCATTTTACATTTATATTATAGTATTTTCCGTTTCTGCCTGCCACTCCAAAAAGAACTGATAATGCTCCGTTCGGACATATATTAAAGCCTCTGTTTTTTCCTGTATACCCCCGGGGTAACACCTTTAACATCCTTAAAAGCCTTAGCAAATTTAGAGCTGTTGTCATAGCCCATCGAACCTGCTATTTCAGTTACCTGCATGTCTGTTTCTCTCAGCATTACAGCTGCCTTTTCCATCTTCTGTGTCCGTATGTATGAGTATATAGATACACCGTATACGTCTTTGAAACAGTTTTTTATCAGAGTTGCAGACACATGGAAAGTTTCTGCAAGCATATCCAGAGTAACCTTTCTGTCCATTCTCTCTGTAAGATATCTGCATATATCCTTTGCAAGTCTGGCATGGGCTGCCGATACCATTTTGGTTTCCTCCGCAGCCTCCGGCTCCATTGCGCTTAAAAAAAGCAGAAGCTCCAAAATCTTCACCTTGAGATATCCCTTTTTTATTTCCTCCGGAACAGAGTAAAGCTCCGAAAAGATATGCTCAATACTCTCATTTGATCTTGTGATATATCCCCTGCCGTTATTGTCAAATTTCTTCATCAGAAGCTCAGGGTGCACCTCCACATCGTCAAGAAAACAGGACAGACAGCCCGGTGTCTGTCCCGTATCAATCAGAATTGTTATTCCCTGATAATAGCGAAGCGGAAAATATGCTTCCTCTCTGAAATCATTCCTGCAGCTTATGGATAAATCTCCCGGAGCAAGATATCTGAATTCATCACCCTCGCCCTCTGCAAGTTCGTATTCTATCCTGCCCTTGCGGCAGTGATTTATTTCAAAAATGCTGCCGCTCTCATAGCGCCTGCCCGAAAATCTCTCCGCGCGTATATCGTTATATATTACGGTAATTCCCGGGAAAACATCATAGGCAGTCATGGAAACGCCCTCGGGCAAATTGCCTCCTGCGGCATTGTCCCTCTTCCCCGCAGCCTCTATTTCAGTTTTTCTGTCACACATTTTCAAAGAACTCATATGCAAATCCTCCTGCTATTCTGCTCCTTTGAGCGCCTCTACCATATCAATATGTCTGTTCTTGCGCGCTACCATCAGGCTTACAGCCATTGAAACTCCAAAGGTAAGCAGAATACTGACAATGTATGTAACAGGTCCGACCACTACTTTCAACTCATATTCAGATGCAAGGGCAGTCATCAGATAGCTCAGCGTACCTACGCCCGCAGGAATTCCGATGATTATTCCAATCACAGAAATCCACAAATTCTGCCCTATGAGGAGCCTGCCTATTTTTTTGTCCCTGAAGCCTGTAACCTTCAATGTCGCCATTTCTGTATATCTTTCGGTATAGCTCATAACTCCCAGGTTGTACAGTACAACTATGCCCAGAACAACTGCCGCAAGTATCAGTATGAATATCATAAGGTTCATCATTTCCATAAACGAATCAAATGAGTCGATTATGGCCTGCTTTGACTGTACGCTCTTAATCGCGCCGTCCGCCTTTATATCCGCTTTAGGTGTCTGTGTATAAACGGAATCCATAACATAACTGATATCCAGCTTATCTGCATATTCCGGTGATATTACGATATTCTCACTTACAGAGCGTATGATGCCTGCCACTTTAACGGTATATTCGTCATTTGAGCCGTACGGACTTATTTTAATGCTGTCCCCCTGCTCAAGATCAAACTCATCGGCAATTCGCCTGCATATGTACGCTCCGTCATCGGAAAGCTCTGCAAAGCCGTCCCTGTCGGCAGGAAATCTCACCCTATCCTTTGATGTATCATATATATCGAGAGATACCGCCTTGTCTTCAATCTGCACGCTTACAGATGAACTCCAGTCACCGTCATATTTGTCTGCCAGCTTGTCTCTTTCATCAGGGGTTGCCTCTTCTGCTATATATATTCTTGAGCTGTAGTTTGTAGCATCATCATAGTATGTCTTGAGGAAGTCGTCCATGGTGTCTCTCATGCCGAGAGTAGCCGTTATTATCAGAGTGCAGCCCACTATCCCTATAAGGCTCATGGCCATTCTTGATTTGTGGCGCATTGCATCTCTCAGGTTCCACCTGGCTCCAAAGGAAAGTCTGTCGAATATATGGCTTTTTTCTATAAGGAGGCGCCTCATTTTTTTAGGGGAATACGGTCTTAATGAGTCTGCCGCAGTTCCCTGAAGCATTTTTTTAACTGAGAGATACCCTATAAGCGTAAGCAGCAGAATTATACCTGCAGGTATGACATAGCAGAACCAAGGCAGATACAGCTTCCACTCCGGCATATCAAAGTATGTACCCATCGCTCCGTCAGGATTCATAATCATATACGCCACAAAATATCCAAGCGCCACACCTATAACAGACCCTATAATTCCTATCATAAACGCATATGAGGTATAGTGCCTTAAAATTCTCCGGTCTTTAAATCCAAGCGCTTTGAGCGTTCCTATCTGCAGTTTTTCCTTTGCCGCAATACGATGCATTGTAGTAACCATTGTAAGTACAGCTATGAGCAGAAAAAGTACAGGAAGCACCGAACCCATGGTTTTGCCTTCTTCTATTTCACCGTCTGCTCCCGCATAGGATATGTTTTCATCCTTTGAAAGTATAAGCAGAGTCCTGTCAAGCTTATCATCGACCTTATCTGTAAAGGCTTTTTTATCCATATCCGATATGACATTTATCTGCGGATAATATTCAAAACCCGCCGCTTTTTCGTAAAACACCGGTGATATATATGCATATCCGTAAGTGTCATAATCAGGCATAATCTGTGTTTCATCACGAACGCACACCATATGCTCTGAGGCTTTAATCAACCCCTTTACTTCACCTTTAATCTCAAAGTTTTTGTACTCCAAAGTCAGTTTGTCGCCGACAGCTATATTATTGGCTCCCGCATAGCTGTCCGAAAGCCATATGCCGTCGGCGCTTTTGCTGTCATATGCATCGCCCTGCACCACCATAACTCCCGAAACATCTTCGTTTTCGGTAACTGTAAGGGCCAGACTGTCTTCGTCTCTGCCTTTTACATCAGCGTTTACACATATATAACGTGATGCTCTGTCTGCTCCATCCATATCCTCTATGCTTTTAAGGTCGTCTTTTGTGAAGCCTGCCTCCGACACAATACGGTAATCGGCAAAGCCTGTATCATCAAAAAAGCTGCCTGTGTTTTTTTCAATGCTTACCCATTCCATATTGAAGCCGATAAATATTCCCATGCCTAAGGATATCATAATAATCATAGATATGAACTGTGCTTTGTAAAGGCCCATTGTTCTCCATAATTTTCTAAGCAGCATCGCTTCACCTCCTACCAGTCAATATCATCTGCCGCAGCAGGTTCATTCTGTTCCACACAGGACTGTATTCTGCCGTTTTTAACTCTCACAACCACATCGGCCATCCTGGCTATATTCTGGTTATGGGTTACTATTACGATGGTTTTGCCGTAATCTCTTGCCATTTTGAGCAAAAGCTTTAAAACCATTACACCAGTTTCAGAGTCCAGCGCTCCCGTAGGCTCATCGCACAGCAGGATTTTAGGGTTCTTGGCAAGCGCTCTTGCTATTGACACTCTCTGCTGTTCTCCTCCCGAAAGCTCTGACGGGAAGTTTTTGAGATGGTCTGAAAGACCCACTTCCTCCAGCATTTTTTCTGCCGGAAAGCAGTCCGGTGATATTTCTTTGACAAGCGCCACATTTTCCTGCACTGTAAGTGTAGGTATCAGGTTGTAGAACTGAAATACAAAGCCTACTGTTGCAGCCCTGTAGTCGGCAAGCTCGTCCTTTGAAAGCTGGGATATATCTCTTCCCTGCACATATATTTTGCCTGATGTAGGGCTGTCAAGTCCTCCAAGCATATTAAGCAGCGTACTCTTGCCCGCTCCGCTGGGACCGAGTATTACTACGAATTTTCCTTCTTCAAGCTTTATATCCACGCCGTCAAGAGCCTTGAGTTCGTGCTCTCCGCTGGTATATATACGGCTTACATTTTTAAATTCAACAATAGCCATAAGTTTCTCCTTTTTTCCGCTTAAAAAACAAGAGAAGCGGGAAAGCTCCTGCTTCTCTTGTTTTTTATTAATGTTTATGGCAGGAGCCGCTCATCGGGCAGCCTCCGCACTTGCATCCGCAAGAGGATTTCCCTTGTTTCTTATTATTCACCAGGTAAATAACTATGGCAGCAACAATTAATGCAAGCACCAGCGCTATAATGATTGTCGCTATGTTTTCTGTAATCCAAGTAAACATTATAGAGTCAGCTCCTTTCTTAAATAGTGGTAATTATTATTATCTCAAATTAGTATTTTGCAGTCAGCTTAGTAGCTTCCCTGTATGGTTTTACAAGCATATATACTATGAATGCAAGAACTGCTACAGCGAAGATTAAGCCGATTACGTTGATGTTTCCTGTGAACAGTCCGCCGAACTGGTTAATCATTAATGCTACTGCATATGCGAATACGCACTGATATCCGATTGCAAACCAAGTCCATTTTGCGTTGTTCATTTCACGCTTGATAGCTCCGATTGCTGCAAAGCATGGTGCGCAAAGCAGGTTGAATACGAGGAATGAGTATCCTGTAATTCCTGTGAATACAGACTGAAGTGTTGCATAAACATCTCCTGATGCTCCGTAAAGTATACCCATAGTACCAACGATGTTTTCCTTTGCAACAAGTCCTGTGATTGATGCAACTGTTGCTTCCCAAGTGCCCCAGCCAAGAGGTGCAAATATCCAGGCAATTGCATTACCTATACCTGCAAGTATTGATGAGTCAAGCTCATCTTCGGCAAGCATTCTGAATGTGCCGTCTACTGTTCCGAAGTATGACAGGAACCATACGCCTATAGTTGAAAGAAGTATGATTGTTCCGGCCTTCTTGATGAATGACCAGCCACGCTCCCACATTGAACGAAGCACGTTGCCTACTGTAGGCATATGATATGCAGGAAGCTCCATAACAAATGGCGCAGGTTCTCCTGAGAACATCTTTGTCTTTTTAAGCATTATGCCTGAAACGACTATTGCAGCCATTCCGATGAAGTATGCTGATGTTGCAACAAGCGCCGAACCGCCAAAGATTGCTCCTGCGATCATTGCTATAAACGGAACCTTAGCTCCGCAAGGTATGAATGTCGTAGTCATAATTGTCATACGACGGTCTCTTTCGTTTTCGATTGTTCTTGATGCCATTACGCCCGGTATACCGCAGCCTGTACCGATAAGCATAGGTATGAATGACTTTCCTGACAGTCCGAACTTACGGAAAACTCTGTCCAGTACGAAAGCTATACGAGCCATATATCCGCACGCTTCAAGGAATGCAAGAAGCAGGAATAATACGAGCATCTGAGGTACGAAACCAAGTACCGCACCAACGCCGGCTACGATACCGTCAAGGATAAGACCGTTTAACCAGTCTGCTGCTCCTGCGCTTTCAAGGCCGTTACCGATAAGCACAGGAATACTTGGTACCCATGTACCGTATGTTGATGTATCAGGAGCACCGTAGCCTTCCTTGTAGTCAGTATCAAGATACTGATCTACAGCAGCCTCTAAGTCAGCCTTTGTAGCTCCCGGAACCTGAGTTACTTCGAGTGTTTCTTCATCTTCAAGTTCATATGTAACGCTTGCATCTGCAGGAGTCAGCTTCTCTAAATCCATAAGAGCAGCCTGTGCTGCAGCGTCATCGTAATTCTCGTTTTCGAGATCGATTGCATCTGCAATGCCGTCATTGCCGTATTCTGAAATGAATGCGTCTAATATCTGGTCAGTATCTCCATAGGTTTCGGCAGCTTTTTCATACTGTCCCGAACCGCTTCCGAACAGGTGCCAGCCGTCACCGAACACACCGTCATTCATCCAGTCTGTTGCCGCTGTTCCCACTGTTACCATTGATATGTAGTAAACCAGGAACATAATAGCTGCGAATATAGGCAGTCCCAGCCATCTGTTTGTAACAACCTTATCTATCTTATCTGATGTTGAAAGCTGTCCAACGTTCTTTTTCTTGTAGCATGCCTTGATGATTGATGCTATGTAGATGTATCTTTCATTTGTTATGATTGACTCGGCATCATCGTCCATTTCTTTCTCGGCAGCTTTGATGTCCTCTTCGATGTGTTTTTTAACCTCTGCATCGATGTTAAGTCCTGAAAGAACCTTGTCGTCTCTTTCGAAGATTTTGATTGCATACCATCTCTGCTGTTCTTCAGGCATTTCGTGTACTGCAGCTTCTTCAATGTGAGCGATTGCGTGTTCTACACAGCCTGCAAATGTATGCATAGGCACTGTCTTTGCATTGTTTGCAGCGTCTATTGCAGCCTCTGCGGCCTCCATAACACCTGTACCCTTGAGGGCTGAAATTTCAACGATTTTGCAGCCAAGCTGTCTTGAAAGTTCTTCTGTGTTTATCTTGTCGCCGTTCTTTCTGACAACGTCCATCATATTGATTGCAATTACAACCGGAATTCCCAGCTCTGTAAGCTGTGTTGTCAGGTAAAGGTTTCTCTCAAGGTTTGTACCGTCTATAATGTTAAGTATTGCATCGGGTCTTTCACCTATAAGGTAGTTTCTTGCAACTACTTCTTCTAATGTATATGGTGATAATGAGTATATACCCGGAAGGTCAGTGATGGTAACTCCATCATGCTTTTTAAGTTTACCTTCTTTTTTTTCTACGGTTACGCCGGGCCAGTTACCTACAAACTGATTAGAACCGGTAAGCGCATTAAACAGTGTAGTCTTACCGGAGTTGGGGTTTCCCGCAAGAGCTATTCGTAAGTTCATTGTCTAAGTTCCTCTCTTTCCTCAATTAGCACAAGCTAACCTGTGCCCTAAAAATACAGGGGATTAAACCCCTTTTGATTGCTATTCGATTTCGATCATTTCTGCATCTGCTTTACGAAGTGACAGTTCATAGCCTCTGACCGTTACTTCAATAGGATCTCCGAGCGGCGCCACTTTTCTTATGTAGACCTCAACGCCTTTGGTTATTCCCATATCCATAATACGACGCTTAACTGCGCCTTCACCATGCAGCTTGACAACTTTCACAGTTTCGCCTATTTTGGCCTGCTTCAGCGTGTTCATACAATACTCCTCCTTATATATAAATTACATATTAAACTAAACCATTATCTTTCGGGCCATTTCTTCGCTTACCGCTACTCTGGCCTCTTTAACGTTTACAATTACGTTACCGCCCAGCTTGTTTATGATGGTTACGTCACCGCCAACTACAAAGCCCAGGTTCTCAAGGTGTTTCTTAACCTCCGGCGAGCCGCCGATTTTCTTGATGATGTTGGTTTCTCCAACATTTGTTAATGTCAATGGCATCATAGTTACCTCCATACATCCAGTTAGCTCTCACTAATTAGTCGCAGCTAACTCAAGCATTAAATTTTAGATTAGCAAACGCTAACCTTTCATCAAAATATATAGTTAGCTTTCACTAACCACATATACACTACACCTCTTAACCCTCTTTGTCAACAGTTTTTTGTGCTTTTTTAATAAAAATTTTCACTGAATTTATCTGAAAAAACAGAGTAATTCAACATTAAGAGTATTTCAAACTAAATAATAGAATAAAAACGATTTATTTCACAAATCGAGTCAGGCCATTCACCGTAACTTTCTTCCAATCGTGCCTCGCACTTTTGGCGTTTTCTCGTGAACTACTCCGACTTATAGAAGTCGGAGCTTCCTGCTTCAACCACTACTGCGT
>URGK01000085.1 GCA_900547295.1 uncultured Eubacteriales bacterium | reverse complement strand
ACCACCACAGATAAGACCAATGACAGGAAAATTTGAATAGATAGATTCATTTCTTCCCTCCTGCACCAGAGCGGCCGCCCCATGGACGCCATTGCCCTGACCTATTAAAATCAATGACTACATTATAGGCGCATCCATGCTGAATGACCAATAGATTTGTGAAATCATCCATACATTTTCATGTAATTTGTAATCTGATGTTTAATAAATTATATGATTTCATTCTCTTATGTTTTGTATTATATAATTTTTGCCATTTTTCTATATTTTTCATTTTTTATAATCATTTATTTATTGATGTATACGCTCGCAATAGTTGGTGTGTACGCTTGTCTCGCCTCAGGGGAGAGTGACCTGGACCGGCCCTCCATCCCCCTCGCCAGAGAAGCGCCGAGAAGCCGCTACCGATCTCACACTTTCTTTATCCAAGGCTCTTCATCCTCTTCCTGCAACCCCGGATCCGCTCCTTGGGAAGAGCTCCATCAAAAAGGAGCAGCCGCCTCACAGCAGCTGCTCGCTCATTCCTAAGGGATTTCACTATATTTATTTTATACCTTATTTAGCAATCCATATTCAATAAAATGATGTTACAATCATTCCTATCACAATCCCGAGTATACCTCCCATAATCCCGAAACAAACTCTCACTGTTTTGCTATTATTGCCTTTAAACTTTGTAAATTTCGCAACATATCCCAAAAATAGCAATAAGCCTATTGATACTGATAATAATAAGGATTTAATTGAAATAAAAATTGATACTATTGTCATAATACAACATATGGTTATTATAAATCCCAATACTCGTTTACCGGTCATTTCCAAGTACCTCTTTCTATCAGCAAGTATATCCTAAACACATTTAAAAGCATACATTCTTTTATTTTTTCCGAATTCCACTTCTATTGCATATGTACAGCCGGGACTGCATATAAACTCCCTGCTCTCTGAAATCAATATCCCCTTTGAATAATCATTGCGGTATTCTTCAGGAAAAACTTTTATCCGTATGCTTGTAAACGGTTCATTATCGGTAACAACCTTTGCATTTCTCCTATTTCAACTTCCATAAGATATTTACTGCTTACATCATACGGTACTTTTTCTCTATGTCCGTCTTTCTCATCTATCCAGTCACAGCCCATAATATACGGAGCTATACCAAACTCTCTGTCAGAGAGCATAACGCCTACATCTGGAGATGTTTTCTCTGCCGCGTTTTCTTCCGCATAATGATTAAGAACAAATACACATATAATCAGTATTAATATAACAGGAATTAGAATATCCCATTCTTCATCTTTCATATACTTAAACATCTGTAATTTCTCCCTTATATAACTAGTTCTGTTTTTTAAACATTAGCATATGGAAAACTTTGTTTCAAGCTGTTTCGGTTAAGTGGTCGTTTTTTGTATCAGATGGCAGAAATACGCCTGAGCAGGGAATTAAAACAGCTTCTTTGTACTTTAATCAAGCAAACTTATACCTGCCTTTATCCGGCTGTTTACCTGCCCTATATACCAATATTGCAAGGTAAAATCATTAACATTTCAATGCTGTTTTGTCAGTGGTTTTTTGCAGTTTACAAGAAAAACCTTTAAATCTGCCCTTAAATATGATAAAATATACTATATTTTTGTAACTTGAAAGGCGGTGGAGTTTTGTCAGATAACTACAACAACGAACACATACCACAAAGACCTGTGAAGAAATCAAGAAAAAAAAGCAAGGGAAGAACCGCTGCTTTTTATGATAAAGATACTGCTTCGGAAACTTCCGCAAACAGTAAAACTGCCGGCAGAAGAGGTAAAAAGAAATCCTCCGGCAAAAAACCGTCACGGGCAAAACGTATAATCAGAATACTGCTTCTTGCAATCCTTGCGGCAGTACTGGTTGCAGCCGTATACGCTGCGGTTGTCATAGCCAAGGCACCGAAGATAGATCCCGACAACATATATTCTTTCTTAAACGAAAGCTCTATCCTGTATGATGATGATGGAAATCAGCTATACAGCATATATTCGGGAGATGACGGCAACAGAACAAATGTTGAATATACCCAGATTCCTGAAAATATGATAAATGCCATTGTTTCCATTGAGGACAAACGTTTTTACGACCACGAGGGCGTTGACTGGAAGCGTACAATCGGCGTTGCGCTATCAAGGACAGCATATTCAGCAGCGAGCAGATAAGCGGCACAAGTACGCTTACTCAGCAGCTTGCAAGGAATATATACCTTGACAACGAAAGAACCTACGCGCGAAAAATCAAAGAGGCATACTATACGATATGTCTTGAAAACAAGCTCTCCAAGGAGCAGATTATCGAAGCGTATCTTAATACAATCAATCTCGGCTACGGCACATACGGCATACAGTCCGCGGCCAACGCATATTTCTCCAAGGACGTTGAAGACCTCGACCTGCTTGAATGTGCAGCGCTTGCAGCACTGCCGCAGTCCCCTACCACCAACGCTCTGGTGCTCAGAGTTGAAAAGGGTTCTGTAAATTCCGATGACAAGAACATATTGGAGCAGGACAACGACTGGATTTACTACTACAACGGCAAGGCCTCCAAAAAAAGAAGAGATACAGTCCTTGAATTTATGTGCGAGCAGGGATATATCACATCAGAAGAAAAAGATAAAGCTCTTTCCGCAAGTCTCAAAAAACATATGAAGCTGAGCAATTCTTCATCAAGTTCATTCGCCTCATATTTCACAGACTACGTTATAGATGAGGTCGTGGCAGATCTTCAGGAAAACAACGGAATGAGTGAACAGCAGGCAAGAGATTATGTCTACAACGGAGGACTTGAGATTTATACAACCTTAAGTTCAGATGCACAGGAAATTGTAGAGAAAGAATACGCAGACACAAGCAACTTCCCGGGCACCGCAAATCTCAGAACTGACGGAAACGGCAATATTCTCGGTACAGGCGGCGGAATACTGCTTTACAACTACAGCAGCTATTTTAACAGCGACGGTGATTTCACCCTCTATCCGTCAGAATTCAAATGGAGAAAAGACGGATCACTTCTGATTAAGAAAAACAAACGTCTTGCATTCTATAAGACGGAAGTCGATGGCAAGACAGACTACAATATTGAATTCAAGAATATGTACACAAGGGAAAACGGCTTCTTCTATTCAATAGAGGGCGGCGTGATTTCCATTGATGCCAAGTACAAATCACTTAGCAAAAAAGGCAATATGATTATAAGTGCGGATTTCTTCAAGCAAAAGAAAGCTTCTGATTTCTTCATCAAATCAGGCTCAAATCTGGTTATAAAATCTTCAAACTATACACTTAGACAGAAGATTAACCAGCCACAGAGCGCTATGGTAATCATAGATAATGAAACAGCTCAGATTAAAGCTATGATAGGCGGCAGAGGCGCTTCCGGAAGGCTGCTCTACAACAGAGCCATAAGCACTCGTCAGCCGGGTTCATCAATCAAACCTCTGGCAGTTTACTCCTCAGCTCTCCAGCAGGGTATGGAAGCTGCCAAGTCAGGCAAGAAGCAGAGCTTCACATATGCATATGACAATTACGGTGAAAACGCATCAGGCACATACGGCTCCTACTGGTCTGCTGCCAGCGTCATAAACGATGCAAAAATGACTGTAAACGGTCAGGTATGGCCTAAGAACTTCTACAGCGGTTACAAGGGCTTTGTTACAATGAGAGAAGCCGTACAGCAGTCAATCAACGTATGCGCAGTCAAGGTATTCGTAGAAGTAGGCCCTGAATATGCGGCAGAGCAGCTTAAGAAATTCGGTATAACCTCTGTTGTTGAAACAGGCGATGTAAACGATATGAACGCTGCGGCACTGGCTCTCGGAGGTATGACAAAAGGTATCTCCCCTGTCGAAATGGCAGGAGCATATACAGCGCTTGCCAACCTGGGAACCTACACCGAGCCCGTTGCTTATACAAAGGTTACTGACAGAAACGGAGATGTAATCTTAAAGAGCACTCAGGAATCGCACGAAGTGCTTGATCCGGGTGTTGCGTGGATAATGGACGATATACTTAGAACCACAGTTACAAACGGTATTGCCAATGCTGCCGCAATAGGCGTTCAGCCTGTTGCCGGTAAAACAGGTACTACAGATGACAAAGTTGACGCATGGTTCTGCGGATTTACACCTCAGTACTCAGCATCGCTTTGGATAGGTAACGACGTGAACATACAGCTTACAGAGGGATCTACGGCATCTGCGAGACTTTGGTCAAAGATAATGAAACAGATTTGTGCAAAGCTGCCTGCGGCAAGCTTTAAATCTGCTCCGTCAAATGTAATCAGATACAACGGTGAATATTTCATTTCGGGTACACAGTCAAAGATTTCAATACCTAGTCTTTCAAAAAGCGTTGAGATTTGCGCAGAAACAGGAGAACTTGCTACACCTGACTGCCCTGATGTAAAGGAAAAGAAATTCAGTGTAAGCGCAGGAACTAAAGATGCCGAAAAGGCTCTTGAAAACAAGCTTCCTAAGTATTACTGCCATCTCCATAATTCCAACCCGAATAAATACAAAACCGATCCTTCCTATGACAACCAGGAACCTGACGTTCCGGATGAACCGGCAGAGGAACCTGAGGATCCGATTGAACCGGAAAATCCCGATCAGCCAACTGGACAGTAATACAAAGCCCCCTCGATTTGAGGGGGTTTACTTATCTGAATTCATAACCTGCCGCATTCAGCAAAAGCTCCGCTTCGTCTTTTTCAAGCAGCATCCTGCCGCAAAGCTCCAGAATATTTTCAATCTCCGGCACATATTCGCCGTTCATACACATTGCCGTAAATTCGGCCTTGCTCATTTTGAGAGAAGAAAATGTAATCTCTCCCGACGCTATTTTTCTGTCATACAGTCTGAAAAACACAGCCGAAAACGGCAGCTCTCCCGTATATTCCTTTTCGATAATATCATCTATGCTGTATCCGCACATATACTCACCTGTTATGAAGTGACCTCCTGTCAAGCAGTTTTTATGAGATCACCACAACCTTCTCCTTTCTTCAGTTTTAACGCTGGGTACAGAGGCAGAGCCTCAGATCTAACAGTCCCCGGCCTTGGCCACTCTGTTATTCGTGGATTGGTTACCAACAGGTCAATGGTCCGCCGTGAATTTTGCCGTCTCCTAGCGTGAATCAAAATATAAAACATATAATGTCAACAGAGGTGAATCGCAAATAATTCGGACCTTAGAGTGCTCCAAGACTCTGCCTCTGTACCCAAACTTTTTCTTATGCTATGTTTCCGGTGTTCATCCCCCATATGAAACATGCAAGTTCTCTTGCAACTGCTGTAGCTGCAACGTTTCTGTTTATGTTCTTTTGTAATGTCATTCTGTAGAACTTTCTCCTGAGGCGCTCATTTGCTTTATCTGCATATGCGATTACTTCAGGTGAGCATTTACTTTGTCGCTTTTTTAAGTCTTGCGATTTGTGTCCGATAGCCCCTCTCGTATAGCTTTGAGCTGCCTCGACCAGCAATCGCCTTAAGTGGCTGTTACCGGCTTTCGTTATGTTCAAGCGCTTTACATTGTCAGATGTTGTGTCCTCTCCAGGGACAAGTCCAAGGAATGCCGAAAATCTGCTTGCTTTCTCAAATCTGTCAAAGTCTCCTATCTCGACAAGCAATGAAAGCGCAGTATGTGTTTTTATCCCGAGCAGACAGCTCATATTCTGTACTTGCTCGCAATATCTCTCGCCTTCAGCCAGTGACTGGATCCTTTCATCCATTCTCTGAATCTTATCCGTCAGATATTCATATGTGATCATATATTCTGACAGCGTCTCTTTGTCCAATCCTTCCAGTTCAAGATTTTTAAGCCATTTAAGGTGTGTGATTGTCCAATATGTCTTGCCGCCTTCAAATCGCTTCCCTTTTCTGAGTACGAATGCCAATATCTGTTGCTTGATCTTTTTCAGCATCAACTTCTGGTCATCCCTCATGCGGATATATTCCTTAACGGCATTATCTTCATCGTCAGGTACATATACCTCGCTGTAAGTATGGAATGCAAGGCATCTTGCTATGTTCCCTGCATCTCTTCTGTCCGTCTTGACGCGATTGGTGTTTGTAATCGCCATCGTTGTTGGCGCTAGGATCTTGCAATCTACAGCATGATCAGTGAGCTGATGGTAAAGCGAGTATCCAAGACAACCAGCTTCATATCCGCAAACGAATTTTACCTCGCCTTCATATTGCTCACGTACTCGTTCCATATACTTTAGAACCAATCTGTAATCTGATGGAATCGTCTGCTTGAATTCCACCTTGTCCCGGTCATAGCTATAACAGCACAGCGTATAACTTTCTTTGTGGACATCCATCCCAACATAAACTATAGTATTCATAGTGGCCTCCTTTTGTATGCGGTAATCCCCGCTTCTGAGTTGTTTCTAGCAACTTCAGTATATGGGTAAATCCACGTTGCTACAAACTGGAGGTCACTTCATATTGTCTCTCATATCTATGATACAGATATTGTACCAGTAACTGTGCAAAATTCCAACACTATCGTATAGATTTAGGATTAAAAATAAGGGAAACTATATATCCGAACACTATGGCGGTTGCTATTCCTGCCGCAGTGTTTTCGACAGCCCCTGTCAGAGCGCCCAAAAATCCCCTCTGAGCGCCCTCCATAGCGCCCTTTGCAAGAGAATATCCAAAGCCCGGAAGCGGCACTGTCGCTCCGTTTTTTGCAAGCTCGGCAAAAGGCTCATAAAGATTAAGCCCCTGAAGCACAGCTCCTGCAACTACGAATATAACGAGGACCTTAGGGGCTGTAAGCTTTGTCATATCAAGCAGAAGCTGACCTATGACGCAGATGCCCCCTCCTGCCAGAAACGCATACAAATATGTCATTATTCCACCTCCAGAGATACGCAGTGAGCAATTCCGGGAATTGACTCTCCCTGCATGGGACTTATAGTTGATAAAAGAGCGCCTGTTGATATAAGCAGGGCCCTTTTGAGTTCGTTTCGCCTCAGCCTGTTATACACATACCCCGCGTAGACACAGGCCGAGCAGCCGCATCCGCTTCCTCCCGCATGCACATCCTGCTCCTTTTCAAAAATCATAGCGCCGCAGTCATTATATCTGTTGTCAATCTCATTTATCGATATTCCCGCATCACAGAGCAAGTCTTTTGCTATATCTTTCCCTATAAACCCAAGGTCGCCCGTAAGCACCAGATCGTAATAGTCAAGAGTCCTGCCCGTATCCTCAAGATGACTCAATATCGTATCCACTGCCGCAGGAGCCATTGCAGCTCCCATCTGATTTGAGTCCTTGATGCCCGTATCTATGATTTTGCCGATAGTGCCGCTTTCTATACATATATTCTTCATATTGACAAGGCTGCCGCTTTCATCAATAAACTGCTCCTGCTGGCTGTCCTTTTCGGAAACCACCATAGCCCCCGCCGCTGTTGCGGTCCACTGGGCAGACGGCGGTCTTTGATTTCCGTGCTCAAGAGGCATACGAAACTGTCTTTCCGCCGTACAGTAGTGACTTGATACTCCTGCCGTCACGTTTGAAGCATAGCCTCCGTCGACCAGCACGCTGCCAAGAAGCAGCGACTCCGCCATTGTCGAGCAGGCTCCGTAAAGCCCCAGGAACGGTATGTGCAGATCCCTTGCCATAAACGATGACGACATAAGCTGATTAAGCAGGTCGCCGCTTAATACGGCATCTATCTCGTTTTTTCTGTGACCGGATTTGACGATAGCCTCCTCTATGGCTTTTTTGAGCATTTTGCTCTCCGCCTTTTCCCACGTTTTTTCACCGTAATCGTCCTTTGGAAGTATAAAGTCAAAGTCCTTATTCAAAGGCCCCTCTCCCTCTTTTTTACCTGCAATCGAATATGCCCCCGATATAACGGGTCTGTTTCGGAAAAGCAGGCTCTGTCTTCCTATTCTGTTTTTCATAAAACCACCTCAATCAGCCAGTATATGATGCCTATTATTGTAGCTGTGGAAATACCGCATACCAGCACAGGCCCCGCAAGAGAAAACAGCTTTGCTCCGACGCCCAGTACAACACCCTCTTTTTTGTACTCAAGCGCAGGAGATACCATAGAATTGGCAAATCCCGTAATCGGCACTATAACCCCTGCTCCCGCAAACTTGCCTATGGTATCAAACACCCCTATTCCCGTCAAAAGCTGGGCAAGGCATATCAGAATTATCGTTACAAAAATTCCGGCATCCTCCTCGTTCATACCTGCCGCAGTTATCTTGTTCTGCACAAACGCCGCTGCTGCGCATATAAGGCCTCCCACGACAAAAGCCTTGAGGCAGTTGGTAAAATATTTAGGCTTTGGCGTAAATTTAGTCGCATACTTTTCATACGCCTTGGCGACATCTTTTTTCTCCGGTTTCCTGTTTTCCATACAAAATCTCCTCATTCATTTACACATATTATTTACAGCTTGCGGCAATATTATGCTATACTAAAAGGGAAACTGAAAAAGCGAGGTATCAAATGTACAAAGATAATATAATACTTGCGTCATCATCTCCGAGAAGAATTGAAATGATGAAAGCCAATAACATAAATCCCATCGTTATTCCTGCCGACATAGAAGAAAATGCTCCGGTATACGGCGGCAAAACAGAAACCTGCATGTTTCTCGCGCTCAAAAAAGCTCTGAGCGTAGAAGAAAATCTAAGCGCAGAGCTCAAAGAAAAAAATCCATACATACTGGCGGCAGATACTATCGTATATAACGATAAAATAATCGGCAAGCCCGAAAACAAAGCAGATGCCCTGGAAATCCTGATGAACCTTTCAGGCAAGGCACACTATGTTGTAACAGGCGTTGCCGTTATAAAGGCAGGCACTACTGCAAGAACCGTATTCAGCAGCATCACAAAAGTATATTTCAGGGAATATACGGCAGATGATATTGCAGATTATCTCAAAACCGATGAGCCTTACGACAAGGCCGGCGCATATGCAATTCAGGGCTATTTCGGCAGATTTGTAGAACGCTATGAAGGCTCACTTAACAACGTTATCGGTTTCCCTCTCGAAGAAATACTGCCTGTACTGGAGGAGCTTGAAAATGAAGCTGTATGATACCATAGTAATCGGAGCAGGCGCAGCGGGGCTTTTTTACGGCGCCCTGTCAGAACCCGGCACAGACTCCCTGATTATAGACCACAGTGAAAGACCCGGATTAAAGCTGCTGATTTCAGGTAGCGGACAATGTAATATCACCCACGACGGCTCTATCAAGGACTTCATAACAAGATACGGTCAAAACGGCAGATATATCAGAAGCGCGCTTTACGGCGCAAACAACCTATCCCTTGTAGAGTTTCTTAATAAAAACGGTATTAAGACCGTTACAAGAGATGACGGCAAGATATTCCCCGAAAGCCTCAAGGCTTCTGAAATTCTCAATATGCTGATAAAAAAATCCGAGGCAAACGGCTTCCCACTGCTTCTAAAGGAGCATATAACGGATATCAGCAGTGACGACAGCGACGGTACATATATCGTTAAAACCGAAAACAGCTCATTTAAGACAAAAAAGCTGGTTATAGCTGCAGGAGGTATGTCCTATCCCAAAACAGGCTCAGACGGCTCCCTGTACCCTCTCATAGAGAAACTGGGAATACAAATGATGCCTGCAAGACCTGCTCTCGTTCCGATTTATACCCACAGCTACGGCTACAGGAACCTTTCAGGCATTTCGTTCAAGGCTGTTTTGGTAAGGCTTCTTGAAAACAATCGTGAAATCGCCGCGCAGACAGGCGACATACTTCTTACCCACAGAGCCTTTTCGGGTCCTGCGATACTTGATATATCACGATATGCGGACAAGGGTCACAAGCTTGAAATAAACTATATATATCCGGTTACCGGTCAGAGGGCAGCGGATATGATTAAAGCAGACTTTCAGGGCAACAGCAGAGAGCTTCATACATATATATCCCGCATATTCAAAATCCCTGACGCATTTGCAGTAAAGCTCATAGAAAATGCCGGGATATGCCCGTATATGAAAACCTCCTGCACTGAGGGCGATGAGATAACAAAAATAGCAGAGGCTCTCACCTGCCACAGATATGCAGTAAGCGGCACAGGAAGCTTCAGTGAAGCTATGGTTACCGCAGGCGGCGTATCTCTTGATGAGGTTAATCTCCGGAATATGGAATCAAAAAAGCACAGCAATCTGTTCTTTATCGGTGAGGTGCTTGACATTGACGGCGATACGGGAGGATTTAATCTTCAGTTTGCATATTCATCTGCTATGGCAGCTGTTAAGAATAAAAAATAGCGTTAAATACAGAGCTCAATACACGCTCTGTATTTTTATTTGCATTGCCGTTTCAAAAAGAAAAAAGTATATTTTTCCTCCTGCTGTGGAACAATTTTAATAACATATATTACTAAGGAGGTTGGATATGAA
>URGK01000084.1 GCA_900547295.1 uncultured Eubacteriales bacterium | reverse complement strand
CTTTTCGGCAGCGGCAACGACTTTCGCCGCTTCGTTGTAAGGTATACGACTGCGATACCTATAAACGGCATAAACGCCTGATATGTTTTTGCCTGTACCTGTATGGCAACCTTGGTAAGATCGGCAAGGCCGATAACAGTTACCAGCGATGTATCCTTAAACAGAGTTATAAGCTCGTTGCCGAGGGCAGGAAGTATGTTCTTTATTGCCTGAGGAATAATTATGTGCCTCATTACAGGAACGTAGCCCATACCAAGAGATCTGCCTGCCTCCATCTGGCCCTTGTCTATTGACATAATACCTGAACGTATGATTTCCGAAACATATGCGCCCGAGTTTATACCCATTGTGATTACCGCTATCATAACAAGATTTCTGCTTGATGCAAATACTATAAATCCCATAATCAGCAGCTGTACCATCATTGGCGTTCCTCTGATTACGGTTGTATATATTTTGCATATGGCATTGAGTATGCCCAGAAGTATATTCTTATGGCCCGGAGACTGCTGATCGTGTGATGTACGAATCACCGCAACCAGTACGCCGAGAATTACGCCAAGGCATAAAGCCCCCAGCGTTACTTCAAATGATATTCCTAGACCTTTCAGATATGCAACCCACCTGTTGTTTTCAATGAAACTCTGGGCAAATTGCGCTTCAAGACCTGAAAACATATTTGTTCACCTCACATTTCTTTTGTCTTATCAATGAAAAAGGGGATGGCATCAGCCACCCCTTATTAATGCTAATGTTTATTCAGCCTTGATATATTTGTCCAGAATCTCCTGCACAGTGCCGTCTTCGATGAGTTCCTTCAGCGCATTGTTAACAGCCTCAAGAAGCTCAGGGTTGTCTTTTGAAACACCTATTGCATAGTCTTCTGATACGAATTCTGTTTCAAGAATCTTAAGTCCGTCGTTTGCTGCCACAAATTCCTTTGCAGGCTGGCTGTCGATAACAACTGCATTTACCTTGCCTGCAAGCAGAGCCTGAATAGCAGTAGCTCCGTTTGTGTATGCGATTACGTGATCTTCGCCGAATCCGCCGTTTTCAGGAGTGTCTGAACAGTAAATAAATCCTGTAGTGCCTTCCTGTGTTCCTATCATTTTGTCTTTGGCAAGATCATCAATAGTCTTGATGTCTGAGTCCTCAGGAACGATAACAACCTGTACGCCTGTTGCATATGAGTCTGTAAAGTCAACGTTCTTCTGTCTGTCAGGAGTTACTGTAAGACCTGCCATAGCGATGTCAGCCTTGCCACCCTGTACTGATGTAAGCACTGATGAGAAATCCATATCGTCAACTACAAGCTCAAGACCAAGCTTTGCAGCGATTTTCTCTGCGATTTCAACGTCGATACCTTCGAATCCGCCGCTGTCATCTGTCATTTCATATGGAGGGAAGGCTGCATTTGTTGCCATATGAAGCTTGCCTGCTTCTACTGTTGATAAACCGTTTTCATCTGTTGAACCGCCACCACACGCTGTGAAAGCGAAAACCATTGCAACGGTTAAAATTACTGCTAATAATTTTTTCATAACTAAATTCCTTTCTTATTGTTTGCAGATGTATAATAATATTCGCTGAATATTTATTAATTGTAACGAACAATTGTGATTTTACTACTGTTTTTATGATATGTCAATAGGTTTTCATAAAAAAATATGAATAAATATTTAAAAAAACTAAAAAATACCGCATAAACGCAAAAAAATAATGAATAAACCGTGAATATGCATAAATTTTATGCACGAATGAATAAAATCTCCTTTTAATATGTAGGAAATTGATATATACTTATATCATAACATACACAGAAGGGCACTGATTTAATGGAAGAAATAAGAGATATACTGAGGAAATTTAATGAGGAACGAAGCTGGGGCAGATTTCACACACCGGAAAACCTTGCCAAATCCATATCAATAGAGGCAGGGGAGCTTCTGGAATGTTTCCAGTGGAACAATGAATATGACAGAGAGGCTCTGTGCGATGAGATTGCAGACGTTATGCTGTACTGCATAATGCTTGCGGACGCAATAGACGCCGATTTAAAAGCTGAGCTTCTGCGCAAAATAAAGAAGAACGGGGAGAATATCCTGCAGACAGGAGCAGAGGCAGCAGCGCCAAATATAACGAGTTGCAGCAGTATTTATACACAAAGGAGAATGGTATGAGCAGATCATCGGAAAAAATCTTTAGAGAAATGCAGAAGCTTATGGAACAGAATGAATTTGAAAGTGAGGAGCAGGCAAATGCGGCGCTGCAGGAACTTATAGCGCAGTACAATGAAAGTCTGAATTCTAATATAGACCGTGAGCCTGAAACGCCGTGGGATTATCTTGATATGGCAATGGAGGCTCCGACAGAAAAAGAAGCACTGAAATATGCAAAAAAAGCACTGGAGCTTGATGAATACTGTACGGATGCAGAGGTGATGATTGCTGATATTCAGTATGGCAGAGATCCTGAAAAATTCAAAAAGAAGTTTGAAAAAATCATAACGAAGACAGAAAAGCACCTTAGAGAAGAAGGATATTTCGATGATGACTGCATAGGCAGGTTCTGGGGAATATTTGAAACAAGACCGTATATGAGAGCAAGATACAATTATATTGAGCTTCTGCTTGCTCTTGGCAAATACAAAAAAGCAGTGGAAGAGTGCGAGGAGATGCTTGAACTGAACAGTAATGACAATACAGGTATCAGGTATACACTTATGGGACTTTATGCTCATTTTGAAGACGAGGTTTCTGCAATGAGACTTTACAAAAAATACAATGAGTGTTCGGTGCATATGCTGCTGCCGCTTATAGCCCTTTATTACAAAGCAGACAGCTATAAGACGGCGGAGAAATACCTGAGGCTCATAAGGGGAGAGGGCTTTGATGACTTTTTCCTTGATTTTGATGATATTGATGATATTGATGATATTTATGATGACGAAGACGATGATATGCCTTTCATAGGCGGATACTGCAGAGGCTCGGAGGAAGAGGTTGAATATGCAATCGAACAATGTTCATTCCTGTACATATCGACTCCGGGTGTGCTGGAATGGATAGAAAACAAGGTAAACAAAGACTATTAAAGGACGGCAGTTATGAATGACGACAGAAGCAGGCTTCCGGTAGCCGTAATGGATTCAGGCATCGGAGGAATAAGCGTATTGAAAGAAATAGTAAAACTGATGCCCAATGAGGACTGTATATTCTTCGGGGACTCCGTAAATGCACCTTACGGCACCAAGGAGCTTTCGCAGATACAGGAAATCGTAATGGACAGGGCGCAGTATCTTTATTCAAAGGGGATTAAAGCTCTGGTGGTGGCCTGCAATACGGCAACCAGCGCTGCAATCGGGCTTCTCAGGGACAGATACAGAGATATTCCGGTGATAGGAATAGAGCCGGCGCTCAAACCTGCGGTTTCGGGAGACGAGAAGCATACCGTTGTGGTTATGGCAACTCCCATGACTATCAGGGAAGATAAATTCCGGAGCCTTATGGCAAAATATGCAGACGAGGGCACTGTATACCCGCTGCCGTGTCCGGGGCTTGCGGACCTGATTGAAGACGGTAATACAGAGGGCGAGAAGCTTGAGAAATATATACTGGAGCTTCTGATGCCTTATCTTAAGGAGGACATAGACTATATAGTGCTGGGATGCACCCATTATCCATTTGCAAGAAAAACAATACAGAAAGTGGCGGGAGACAAGGTCAGGATAATCGACGGAAGTCTCGGCACGGCAAAGCAGCTCAGGCGCAGACTCAAAGCCGCGGGACTCGAAAACCCTAAAACTGACAGAGGCATCATAGTGTTTGAGGACAGTATTCCCGCAAAAACAGAGCTGTGCAGGCAGATGTTTGAAAAAGATATTTAAAAAATTATGTATACATTAAAAATATCAGTAGATTTATTCTGAATTTCGTATATAATTAAAATATTAAAGATAAACAGCAGTTGTTTCAGGCTGCAGTAAGGAGAGAAATATGGCAAAAGTAGGAGTTACAGAAACTGTATTAAGAGATGGTCATCAGAGCTTAATCGCAACAAGAATGACTACCGAAGAAATGCTTCCTATTCTGGAAACCTTAGATAATATCGGTTATAACGCTCTTGAAATGTGGGGCGGTGCAACTTATGACGCCTGCATCAGATTTCTTGATGAGGATCCGTGGGACAGACTTAGAATAATCAGAAAAAAAGTTAAAAACACAAAGCTTCAGATGCTTTTAAGAGGCCAGAACCTGCTGGGTTACAGACACTATGCAGATGACGTTGTTGACGAATTCGTTGACAAGGCGGTATCAAACGGTATAGATGTAATCAGAATTTTCGACGCTTTAAACGATATGCGTAATATCGAGAGAGCAATCCAGGCAACCAAGAAATGCGGAGCTCACGCACAGGGCACAATGTCATACACAATCAGCCCTATCCATACAAACGAGGTATTTGTAGAGCTTGCCAAAGAAATAGAGCAGATGGGAGCAGATTCCGTATGTATCAAGGATATGGCAGGACTGCTTGACCCGTACAACACATACAAACTGGTTAAAGACATCAAAGCTGCAATATCAATTCCTCTTGAAATTCATACACACGCAACAAGCGGACTTGGCAGTTTAACATATATGAAGGCAATAGAGGCAGGCGCTGATATGATAGACACTGCGCTTTCACCATTTGCAGAGGGCACATCACAGCCTCCTACAGAGCCTATAGCTTTCGCATTCAAGGGAACTGAATACGATTTAGGACTTGACCTTGATTTATTAAACGAAGCATCGGAATACTTCAAGCCTATCAGAGAGAAATACATTGCCAACGGATTAATGGATCCTAAGCTTATGGGTGTTGATATCAATACTCTTAAATATCAGGTTCCGGGCGGTATGCTTTCAAATCTGGTATCACAGCTTAAACAGGCAAATGCTATGGATAAATTTGAAGAGGTACTCAAGGAAGTTCCTAGAGTAAGAGAAGACTTCGGATATCCGCCTCTTGTAACACCAAGCTCACAGATTGTAGGTACACAGGCTGTGCTTAACGTTGTTATGGGAGAAAGATACAAGATGGTTCCAAAGGAAGCAAAGGATCTTGTAAAGGGTATGTACGGTAAGACAACTGTTCCTATCAAGCAGGAAGTTGTAGACAAGATTCTCAAGGGCGAAGATCAGGTTACATGCAGACCGGCAGACCTTCTTGAACCTGAACTTGAGCAGATGAAAAAAGAATGTGCAAAGTGGATGCATCAGGAAGAGGATGTACTCACAAAAGCATTATTCCCTCAGCCTGCTGAAACTTTCTTCAAAAAAAGAGAAGCTAAGCTGTATCAGATAGACCACGATCTTCTTGACGAAGAAAACTGTGTATATCCAGTATAATATATGACAAAGAGGGGCGAATACCGCCCCTTGTTTTTTTGCGGGAAATACCTGCAGAGTATACAAAGATAAAAGTGACGGGAGTCGAATATGAACCGCAATATCACTATAAAACCTGAGGTTGCAAAGCAATTTAAAAAAGCAATGGACAGCGGTCAGGCGGTTTTGTTCAGCGCGCCATGCGGAATGGGCAAATCTGCCTCAGCACATGCGCTGCTTGAGGGACGCAGAGTGCTGGAGATTTCGGCAGGAGAACCGGAGTTTCGAATACCCGAACCTGACGGAAGCTGGGATGTTCTCCTTGTAGACAGCCTGCAGAAGATAGACGAGCCTGCAGTGCAGCATGCGCTGTGCGGCCTGATAAAAGAACATAACGCCCTGCGTTTTGTACTGATGTCAAGAGGCTCAGCGCCCAGCTGGATAGTTCATCTTCAGTATACAGACGCAATGATAATAATAGATACAGACGATCTGATGCTGGGCAGAGAAGAAACCAGAAAATTTTTCGAAGCGAGAGGAATATCAGCAGGCCCCAAAGAGCTTGATAATATATACAGGGAGACACAGGGCTATCCGCTGGTGCTGTCTATTCTGGCCCGCCATATGTTATCGGGTGAAGTTTTCGGCAATACCGTTATAACGGAGATTCAGCGAGAACTGTTTATGTATTATCAGGAGGCAATATATTACAGGCTGGAGCCTGATATACGGAGATTTCTGCTTGATCTTGCGCCTTTTGAGATGCTTAATACCGAGCTTGCCAAAACGGTCAGTGGTAACAGCAGAGCGGGAGAAATGCTGGGAAAGATACACAAAAAAACCTCAATGTTTCTTTATGACAATATAGATGAGTTCAGAATGTGGCCCGTCTTCAGACAGTTTCTGATGTGGGAGAGGGAGCAGGAGTACACAGACGAGCAGACACAGGCGCTTTACGGCAGAGCCGCCCTTTATTATGAAACAAATGAGGACTACGATAAAGCTCTGGAATGTTATACAAAGGAGGGAAACCGTTCAGGAGTATCAGCTCTCCTTGTAAAAAATGCACGGAAGCACCCCGGAGCAGGCAACTATGAGGCCATGGAAAAATACTATATGATGCTTGATGACAGTGAGATTGTATCATCTCCTTTGCTTATGCAGGCAATGAGTATGCTCTGCGCGCTGCGAGGGGATTATGAGACCTCTGAGAAATGGTATGATACACTCAAAACCTTTGCCGGAGGCAAATCCCACACAGACGCCTCATACAAAGAAGCCAGAAGCAGAACTGCATGGCTTGATATATCACTGCCGCAGAGAAGCATAAACAGTGTTTCAGTGGCAATAACAAAAGCTTTTAACCTTATAAAAAGCAGAGAAATCATGCTGCCGGCCTTTTCGGTTACAAGCACTCTGCCCAGCATAATGAACGGCGGCAAGGACTTTTCCGAATGGAGCAGAAAAGACGATCTGCTGTATGCCGTTATGAAGAAGCCTGTTGAAACGGTGCTTGGAAGAGACGGCATAGGCCTTGCAGACTGTGCTATTGCCGAAAGCAAATTTGAAAAAGGGGAACGGGTATCCGGAAGAATATTTTCCCTTGTCTCCAAAATGGGAGATATTCAGACCAAAGGTACACCCGATATAGAGTTTGCGCTGGTGGGACTTCTTGTCAGAACTATGATTGACGAGGGCAGAGCCTGTGATGCAATGCAGACCGCAGTATCTATACGAAAGAGATTTGAAGAAGCGGGAAACAGCAGATTCTTTCCCAATATAGATGCTCTCATATGCAGAATCAATCTTATGACAGGAAATACAGAGGAGGTGGATATGTGGTATCAGCGGCAGGCGCCGAAAGATCCTGTGAATTTCAGGGTCATGCAAAGATACAGATATCTGACGGAGGCAATGGTGGAGATCTCGTCAGGTGAAAATCAGGCTGCCATAGTAACACTGGCGCCGATAGTTCCCTATTGCAAAGCCTGCTCAAGACATATAGACGGAATTCATGTAAACGTGCTGACAGCCATCGCAAAATACAGAAGCGGAGCTTCGGACTGGCAGAATAATATGAGCATGGCTCTCGATGCGGCGTCACGCTTTGGCTTTGTCAGAACTATAGGGGAATACGGCGTGGCAGTACTTAATCTTCTCGGAAGCTGCGAATGGGAAGGAAATCCGAAGTTCTTAAAAAAAGTCACAGAAGCCGCAAGACAGCAGGCCGTGTATTATCCTGATTTTATGAAGGTTGCAGCAGAGACTGTAGAACCTCTGACAGCGGCAGAGCTGCAGGTCCTGCGCCTCATATGCGCAGATAAGAGCAACTCCGAAATAGGAGAGATACTCGATATCAAGGTATCGACAGTCAAAAGTCATGTAAGCCATATATTGCAGAAGCTGTCCGTAAAGCGCAGAAATGAAGCCAAAACGATGGCAGAAAAACTGAAACTGCTGTAAATGAATAAGGTAAACAACAGGGCGATCGGAAACGGTCGCCTGTTATAGTGGGAAAGAAGTGCGGGTATATATAAAACAGCTGGGTTAAGGAAGAAAAAATTTCATCGTTTCATACTTTGGTAGGATGACAGATTGTTGCAGGGGTTGTTAAAATAGAGATAACTGACCTTGAATAAGGTATATATTGATATTTTACAGGAAGGAAAAGACTTATGAAGAAGAAAAGAATATTAAGCTTATTACTAAGTATGATTGTATGTATTGCAATGATGCCTGTGGCAGTATTTGCTACGGAAAACTATGACTTGTATGTAAATGGTGAGGGGTTTACGAATGAAAAACTTTCTATTGCTTGTGGAGAAGGAACCGCAAGCTACGACCCGAATACAAAGACCCTTACGCTTAACAATGCCACAATTACAAATGGCGGTAAAAGCGATGAAAGTCCTAAGTACGGTATCAGAGTAGTCGGAGACACCGATTTAACGATCAAACTTTCCGGCACAAACAGCATTACTTTAGATAACGGCGGCGGAATTTTTGCAGACGGTAGCAGTGATAATTACAATATTATCGGTGACGGTAAGCTTACAATCAATGTAAAATGGGATGCACTCTATACGCTTAATGGCAACATCAGCATATCCGAAGGTGCAGAGCTTGATATAACTTCTGCCAAGGGCTGCGGAATTACATCTTATAATAAAGGAAAAATTGTTATAGATGGCGCAAAGGTTGCGGTTTCTTCCTATTACACTGCTGCAAGCGCCAAGGAACTGGAAATCAAAAACAACAGTGAGGTTGTTTTGATCGCAAGCGCGGATCAATTTAACGCAGTGTATATGGGCGATGAAAACGGCGCGGGCAAAATTGAAATTATCAACTCCAAGGTGGAAGCAACAAGCTATTATCCCGCTTTGTTTACCGAGGGCAATCTGACGGTTAACGGCGGCGAGGTAAGCTGTACCTCTACTGCGGACAGCGCAATATGGACAAAAGGCAATATTCTGATCAAAGGCGGCGCCAAAGTAACCACTGGCGGTAAATCCCCGATGGGCGGTAACGGATCTTTCACCGTAGAAGAAGCAGAGATTGATGCAAAGAATACGAATGAGAATAATATCCCTGCAATTTTCGATGAAAGTGTGCCTGTGATTGCCGATGGCTATCACCTGAACTATGCAAAAGCCGTAGACTCGGAAGGAACAGAAATTGACCTGCTTTCCAGCGGTACTCAGTACTTTGCACTTTATAAAAATGTCCATTTTATCACAAAGGCTGTCTATCCGGTTACCTTCGTTGTAACCCCCGAGGGGCTGACCAATGTGGTTATTAAAGTGGACGGACAGGAGATTAACGGCTCTGTGAGCCTAACGGCGGGAACTCATTCCGTTGAAGTTACGGCAGATAACTGCGAGGTATACAGCAACAATATAACGATTACTGCCGATACGGCAACCCACACTCAGACTATTGTAATGACTTATTTGCCTGCCGATTATACCAAGGTTGATGAAGCCATCGCCGAGGCAGAGGCTCTGAACAAGGACGACTATAAGGACTTCACTGCGGTGGAAAATGCGGTTAATGCCGTTGTACGGGATAAAAACATTACACAGCAGGCAGAAGTAGACCAAATGGCCAAGGCTATTCAGGAGGCAATAGCCGCTCTTGAGAGAAAGCCCGATCCGAATCCGCCGACCGGCGAAAGCAGCCTTGCTTCGTGGGTTGCCTTGCTGTTTATCGGCGGCAGCGCGATCATCGGTGCAATGCTTGTAAGCAGAAGGAAAAAGTACAACATCTAACAAAAACGAATTGAATCATGCGGCGGCTGTCGGCAACGGCAGCCGCCTTTTTTCCCTCACGCCTGAGATGCAGTTGTTATTTCTTACGGTTCGTTTGAAAATGCATCGCGGCAGCTTTCCCGTTTTTACGGGCCGTCTTTGCAGTCTTCGGGATGGAGACTGAGCCGGCGAACTGACGCAAAAAGCCCGCTCGGGTAAATGCTTCCGGGCGGGCTTTTATGATTTTTAATGTATGCGCACAGTATCGGAGCTTCTCCGCGCCTCTTGAAAAAACAGAATTATTTGCTCCTTTGAATAATTATTTATTTTCATAGCCTTCCTTTTGCATTGTAAACAGGCGCGCGTACTCGCCGTTATGCTGCATAAGCTCCTCATGAGAACCCATTTCCGCAATTTTGCCGTCCTTCATAAAAATTATTTTTTCGGCAAAGGTAACATTTGAAAGGCGGTGCGAGATAAGAACTACGGTTTTATTCTCCGCAAGCTCCAGCAGATTTCGGAAGATTCTGTACTCAGCTTCAGGGTCAAGGCTGCTGGACGGCTCGTCCAGCAGCAGCAGCCCCGCCTTTTTTATTACGGAATGTGCAATTGCCATTTTTTGCTGTTCTCCGCCCGAAAGCGTAATTCCGCCCTCAAATTCGGGGGAAAGTATCGTATTCAGCCCATTGGGCAGGGTATCGACCTTTTGTGAAAGGTCCGCGCGCTGCAGCGCGTCCGACACCTTGAGCTTCTCTTCCTGATCCGTACTTACTTTTCTGAGAACATTTTCCGCAATTGTAAGGCCGTAAATGTTATAATCCTGAAACACGCAGGATATATTGTTCCTATATGATTCGGCATTATATTCCTTTATATTCTTCCCGTTTACCG
>URGK01000083.1 GCA_900547295.1 uncultured Eubacteriales bacterium | reverse complement strand
CGCCGTAAGTGCATCCTCTGAAAGCCACGATACAAACATGCAGTCCACAAAGTTGTAGGTATACTGCATAAACATAGATATCAGAGGCGGCACTGCCATTGATATGATAAGGGGCAGCATAGGTTTTGTTTCCATTTTGTTAAGCTCAGCCAAAATATATCCTCCAGTCCTTGACATTAATAAACCGGCATACTGCGATGCCGGTTTGTCGTATAGCCTGTATTACTATTTGATTATTGTACAGACAGCATCAGGTCCGCAGCCGGCTGCATTACCCTCGTCAGTGTCAAGGTGAACTTCTCTTTCGTGAGCATCTCCTGAACGTACAAGCACGTTGTTGAATACAAGGCCTCTTTCGCCCTCGATTTTGATGCTTACGATATCCTTGTCCTTAACGCCTGCTTCTTCTGCCTGTGCAGGTGAAAGATGTACGTGTCTTAATGCAACGATAACGCCGTGGTCGATTTCAACCTCTCCGCAAGGTCCTACGATTTTGCAGCCCGGAGTTCCCTCAAGCTTGCCTGACTCTCTTACAGGAGCCTTGATGCCGAGAGTTCTTGCATCTGTCATTGCAACCTCAACCTGTGTTTCAGGTCTTGCAGGTCCTAAAACTCTGATGCCTTTGAGAGTGTTCTTAGGTCCTACTATATCAACCTTCTCTTCGCAAGCAAACTGTCCCGGCTGTACCAGAGGCTTTGTCGGTGTCAGTTCGTGACCCTTGCCGAAAAGAATTTCAATGTGTTCCTTCTGAAGATGAAGGTGTTTGTTTGATAATCCGATTTTTACTTCGTAACCCATTTTATTTCTCCTTTGTATGTATAAATTTATTCATTTAGATAACTGATATACGGGAGGTTTCTGTATTTCTGATCATAATCAAGACCGTAGCCTATTATGAAAAGATCCTCAACCTCAAAGCCGACATAGTCCGCTTCAACATCGCTTCTTCTGCCTGCAGGCTTGTCTAAAAGCGTGCAGAGCTTGATTGTCTTAGGTCCTCTGTTGGCAAGATATTTCTCAAGGTAGCTCAAAGTGATGCCCGAATCAACAATATCCTCTACTATTATAACATTTTTGCCTTCGATATCCGAGTCCAGGTCCTTGTTTATTTTTACAACACCTGATGTTTTTGTTGATGAGCCGTAGCTTGAGCACGCCATAAAGTCAATGGTGCAGTCCAGTGTGATGCTTTTCATGACATCCGCCATCCACAGAAGCGCTCCCTTTAATATTCCTATAAGCATTACCTCTTCCCCTGCAAATTCCTCTGAAATCTGCGCACCAATCTCTTTTGCCCTAGCCTTTATCTGTTCTTCTGTAATGAGAACTGTACCTATAGTGTTAGCTGCCACTTTGAGGTCCTCCTTTGTCTTCTTCTACGGTGTAATTCACATCGTCAACTGTGTCTTTGTATTTTTTTGAAAGGTCTACGCTTTTGTCGCCAAGCCAGTACCTGTCCAGTTCATCGCTTAAGTACCAGAGAATAAACAGCCACAGCAGAAAATCATCTATAAATCCTATCGGTCCGAAAACCGGCGGAATTATATCCACCGGCAGGAACAGATATATTATTCCTGCCACAATGAGCGCTTTTTTGTACCATTTGACAGATTTATCCTTCATCATAAATCTGATGGCTTTTATTCTTTTGCCCAGAACTCTGAAACTGAAAAAGTTCATCTTATTCCCCCAACAATCTCTCTATTTCATCTAAAAGCTCGTCCTGTCCTGTTTTCTTGAGCGCAGAGCAGGCTATCACCTTGTCCTCCGGCTTCATCCCCAGCGCCTTCCTTATAACCGATATGTTTTTGTTCATCTGGTTTCTTGAGATCTTGTCGGCTTTGGTTGCAACCACCAAACCGTCAAGACCGTAATGCTTGAGATATTCGTACATCTGGATATCCTGCTTTGACGGCTCGTGACGTATATCCACCAGCTGTACGGTTTTGATAAGCCCGTGTCTTGCCGAGAAATACTGCTCCATCATATCTCCCCAGTTTTCTGTAACTGATTTGGATACCCTGGCATAACCGTATCCCGGCAGGTCAACAATTCTGAAATCCCCGTTGATATTATAGAAGTTGATTGTTCTGGTCTTGCCGGGGCTTCCCGATACTCTTGCCAGAGCCTTGCGGCCTGTTATGAGATTGAGAAGCGATGATTTGCCGACATTTGATCTGCCGGCAAAGGCTATCTCTTTCATATTGTCCTCAGGATACTGGCTGCGTTTTACGGCAACAGCCTCCAGCTGTGAAGTTTTGATTTTCATTTGAGTACCTACCTTACCAGAACCTGATCAAGCGCTTCTTTGGCGTTTGAAATTAAAACAAATTCTATCTCGTTTCTTGCTTTTTCAGGTATGTCATCAATGTCAGCCTTGTTGTCAGCCGGAAGCAGAACCTTTCTGATGCCTGCTCTGTGAGCCGCAAGCACCTTTTCCTTGATGCCGCCTACCGGAAGCACCTTGCCTCTCAGGGTTATCTCGCCTGTCATAGCTATGTCTTTTCTTACCGGTGTGTTGGTAAGGGTTGAAATCATAGCCGTGCACATTGTAACACCCGCTGACGGACCGTCCTTTGGAGTTGCTCCCTCAGGAATATGAATATGCAGATCCTGCGTCTTGTAGAAGTCCTCTTTAATTCCAAGCTCTCCCGCAATAGATCTGATATAGCTGATGCCCGCCTTTGCTGACTCCTGCATTACCTCGCCCAGCTGTCCTGTGAGAACCAGCTTGCCTGTGCCCGGTACAACTGTTGTTTCTATAAACAGGGTGTCTCCGCCTACTATGGTCCACGCAAGTCCTGTTGTAACGCCGACCTCGGTTTCCCCTTTTATTATATCATATCTGTACTTCTTCTTGCCAAGATAATCCGAAAGATTTTCAGAAGTTATCTCAAAGCTCTCCGCTTCTCCCGAAACCATTTTTCTGGCTGTTTTTCTGCACAGATTTGCAATCTCTCTTTCGAGATTTCTGACACCTGACTCTCTGGTGTAGTAATTGATAAGGTCTCTGACAGCGCCCTCTGTGATGGTTATGTTTTCTTCCTTGAGGCCGTGCTCTTTCACTTTTTTAGGTATCAGATATCTGTCTGCTATCGCAAGCTTTTCTTCTTCGGTATATCCGCTTACCTCTATGATTTCCATTCTGTCAAGCAGAGGTCTCGGAATTGTTTCAACTGTGTTTGCCGTAGTTATAAACATTACTTTTGAAAGGTCAAACGGCACCTCAAGGTAGTGGTCCGTATAATCCTTGTTCTGTTCAGGGTCTAATACCTCCAGCAGCGCGGAAGCAGGGTCACCCTTATAGTCTGCTCCAATTTTGTCAACCTCATCGAACAGGAATACAGGGTTGTTGGTCCCGGCATCCTTGAGTCCTGAAATAACTCTGCCCGGAATAGCACCTATATATGTCCTTCTGTGTCCTCTGATTTCGGCTTCGTCTCTGACTCCGCCAAGGGACATTCTGAAAAATTCTCTGTTAAGAGATCTTGCTATTGATCTTGCTATTGATGTCTTACCCACTCCCGGAGGGCCTACAAGGCACAGGATAGGTCCCTTGAGGCTTTCTGTAAGCTTCATTACAGCTATATACTCAAGTATTCTGTCCTTGACCTTTTCGAGTCCGTAGTGGTCTTCTTCAAGTATCTCCTCAGCTCTCTTGAGGTCAACCTCTGATTCTGAGGATTTATTCCAAGGCAGCGCGAGTATTGTTTCAATATATGTTCTTGAAACCGTGCTTTCTGCCGACATCGGCTGCATTTTAGTGAAGCGTTTGATTTCCTTTTCGATTTTCTGATGTGTTTTTTCAGGCAGATGCAGCTCTTCGAGTTTTTTGAGCCACTCGTTCTGCTCGTTTTCAACATCCTCATCAATTCCCAGCTCGTCCTGAATAGCTCTCATCTGCTCTCTCAGATAGTATTCTTTCTGGTTCTGGTTAACCTGACTCTTGACCTTGGCAGAGATGTCCTGCTCGATTTTCATAATCTCAATTTCTCTTATGAGAACCTCATAGAGCTTGTTTAATCTCTCGCAGACATCAAGCATTTCGAGAAGCTCCTGCTTCTCCTCGATTTTAATATCAAGGTGTGATGCCACTATGTCCGCAAAGGTTGAAAGGTCGTCTATTTCCTTGACTGTACCAAGGGTTTCCCCATTGAGCTTATGAGTAAGCTCTGCGTACTCGTCAAAGGCTGTCTCAACACTTCTCTTGAGCGCCAGTATCTGCGGTGTGATTTCCTCCGGTATGATTTCTTCAACGTCTTCAAGAGTGCATTTGATGTACGGCGACTCCTGAAGTATTTCTCCGATTTCGGCTCTGTAAAGTCCCTCTACGAGAACTCTGATTGTATCTCCCTGAAGCTTGAGCATCTGCTTGATTTTTGCCACAACACCTATGCTGTAGTAATCGTCTTTTACAGGCAACTCAACATCCTCGTCTTTCTGTGATGTAAGGAAAATCTTCTGGTTTGTAACCATTGCGGTTTCAAGAGCCTTTACGGATTTTTCCCTGCCCACGTCAAAGTGAAGAACCATATTAGGGAATATGTGAAGTCCTCTAAGCGGAATCATAGGAAGCGCCATAACCTCTGACGGCTCTCCCTCTGCCTCTTCTGCGGCTTTTTCTTCCATATCCAGAAGCTCGTCTAATAATTCTTCAATGTCATCAGGTATATTTATATTGTCTTTCTTTTTTTCATCTGTCATACATAATCCTCCAGCTGATATATGTAATGAATAAGGCGACATAATGCCGCCTTCACTTTATGATGCTGTTTCTCTGCTGTCTTCTTCAGATGCAAAGACTAAAGTCGGCTGAACACTGCCAGTGATTGTTCCCTCTGTAACGATGCATTTTGCAACGTCCTCTCTTGACGGAATTTCATACATTATATCAGTCATAACTTTTTCAATTATACTTCTTAATCCTCTTGCCCCTGTTTTTCTTTCGATGGCCTGCTTTGCAATTGCTCTGATTGCCTCAGGCTCGAATTCAAGTTCAACATTGTCTATCTCAAAGAGTTTTTTGTACTGCTTTACAAGCGCGTTTTTAGGCTCTGTAAGTATTCTCACAAGGGCGTCCTCTGAAAGCTCTTTGAGTGTTACTATTGCGGGGAGTCTGCCTATAAATTCAGGTATAAGTCCGAATTTCAGCAAGTCCTCAGGCTGTATCTGCCTTAGGATTTCCTCCTCGTCCTGGTTCTGTGAAACAATATCCGCATTAAAACCTATTGTTTTTTCACCTATTCTTCTCTGTATTATCTTGTCAAGTCCTTCAAATGCGCCGCCGCATATGAAAAGGACATTGGTCGTATCAAACTGTATGAACTCCTGCTGTGGGTGTTTGCGTCCGCCCTGAGGAGGCACGTTTGCAACAGTTCCCTCGAGAATTTTAAGCAGCGCCTGCTGTACGCCCTCACCGCTTACATCTCTTGTAATGGATACATTCTCGGATTTCTTGGCGATTTTGTCTATTTCGTCAACGTAGATAATACCCTTTTGGGCTTTTTCTATATCATAATCTGCAGCCTGAAGCAGTTTAAGCAGAATATTTTCAACGTCTTCACCTACATATCCGGCCTCTGTAAGAGCTGTGGCATCGGCTATTGCAAACGGCACATTGAGTATTTTTGCCAGTGTCTGAGCCAGCAGGGTCTTTCCTGAGCCTGTAGGTCCTATCATTATGATATTGCTCTTCTGAATTTCAATATCGTTATTATCTTTGTCAAGATAGTTAATTCTCTTGT
This sequence comes from uncultured Eubacteriales bacterium, assembly GCA_900547295.1. Classification (GTDB taxonomy): domain Bacteria; phylum Bacillota; class Clostridia; order Peptostreptococcales; family Anaerovoracaceae; genus UMGS973. The sequence continues at coordinate 4,985 of URGK01000083.1, read as the reverse complement.
AGTGATTGTAGACTGCAACTGCCAGAGCTTTTTTGGCTTCGTCCTGGTCTATAACGTAATCACTGAGAGTTTCGCTTATTTCCTTAGGCTTTGGTAATTTACCGTCGCCTGCTTCGTATTTTTCGTTTTCTTCAGCTTCTATGCCGTCTTCTATTATTTCTCTGCAAAGCTGTACGCATTCATCGCAGATATATACATTAGGTCCCGCTATAAGGCGTCTTACCTGTCCCTGCGGCTTGCCGCAGAATGAGCATTTAAGCTGTTTTTTTTCATCATATTTATCCATATACACGCCCCCTTATCTGCTCTTTATAACCTTGTCTATAATCCCATAATCACAAGCCTCGTCTGCGCTCATAAAATTATCTCTGTCAGTGTCTTTTTCGATGACCTCAAGCGGCTTGCCTGTGTTTGCGCTGAGTATTCTGTTTAATTTTTCTTTTGTCTTTATTATATGCTCGGCGTGAATTTTCACATCGGAGGCCTGCCCCTGTGCTCCCCCTAAAGGCTGGTGTATCATAATCTCCGCATTAGGCAACGCATATCTCTTGCCTTTTGCGCCTGCCGAAAGCAGAAATGCGCCCATACTTGCCGCCATGCCCACACATATTGTTGAAACCTCAGGCTTAATATACTGCATCGTATCATATATCGCCATACCTGCAGTCACTGAACCGCCCGGCGAATTTATATATATGCTGATATCCTTGTCAGCGTCTTCTGCCTCAAGAAACAGAAGCTGCGCAATTGCAAGGCTTGCAGTGTGCTCGGTGATTTCCTCTCCGATAAATATAATTCTGTCCTTTAAAAGTCTTGAATAAATATCATAAGAGCGCTCCCCTCTTGCAGTCTGCTCTATTACATATGGTACCAATGCCATTTAAGCACCCCTTTCTAATTACGCTTTAACCGATTGGGCATGCCCAATCGGTTAAAACAATATCTTTCTTAAATATATTTACCAGTAATTCTTTATTTAATAACCGCTTTTTCAAAAATATAGTCGATAGCTTTTCTGATTTTAATATCTTTTTCGATGAAAGCGATATTGTCAGGTCCAAGCATTTCCTTGATCTTGTCGGCATCAAGCTGGTACTGCATTGCCATAAAGTCGATTTCCTTGTCAACATCTTCTTTGTCTGCCTGAATGTTTTCCTGCTCTGCTATAGCCTGAACTATCATTCTTGTTTTAACTTTCTTTGCTGCCTCGTCTCTTACCTGTTCTCTGAAATCAGCAGTGCTTGTCTGCAGATATTCGAAGTATTTCTCAAGTGACATACCCTGTGCTCTGAGCTGCTGGTCAAATTCTCTCATCATATTTGTGATTTCGTCTTCAACCATTGCATTTGGAACATCTAAGTCATTTGCTTCGTATACCTTTTCTAAAACTGCGTTTTTCATTTCCATTTCAGCGTTTGCCTTTGCAGCCTTTTCGAGGTTTTCTCTGATCTGAGCCTTGAATTCATCAAGTGTATCGCATTCGCTTACGTCTTTTACGAATTCATCGTCAACTTCAGGAACTTCTTCTTCTTTAACTTCGTGGATCTTGCACTTGAATACTGCTTCAGCGCCTGCCAGGTTCTCTGCGTGATATTCTTCAGGGAATGTAACCTTAACGTCAACATCGTCTCCTGCTTTTGCTCCTACGATCTGTTCTTCAAATCCAGGAATGAATGTGCCTGAACCTATCTTGAGCGGATATCTCTCCGCTGTGCCACCCTCAAACTGCTCTTCGCCAACATATCCGGCATAGTCAAGAAGAACTGTGTCTCCGTCCTGTATAGGTCTGTCAACCAGTACCATTCTTGAGTTTCTCTTCTGAAGATTTTTGATTTCGTTATCTATATCCTCGTCTGTAACTTCTTTTTCAATCTTGTCTATTTCAACGCCCAGATAGTCCTTAACTTCTACATCAGGATATACCTCAACCTCAACGTTAATGATAAGATCCTTGCTCTTTGCAATGTCTTCGAATGAAAGCTTAGGGCTGTCTATTACCTCAAGGTTTAATTCGTCTAAAGCCTTAGGGTAGTTTTCCTGCATAAGTGAATTGATTGCCTCGTCAAAGAATATACCTTCGCCGTAGTGCTTCTCTATGATGCTTCTTGGAGCCTTGCCTTTTCTGAAGCCGTCAATTGCAAACTGATCCTTAGTCTTCTGATATGCCGCAATCTGAGCCTTTTCGAACTCATCTGCTGTAAATTCCATTGAGAACTTAACAACGTTTTTCTCTTTTGAAATAAATGTTGATTTCATTTGATATATATCCTCCTAAAATTGTTAACGTAATTAATTAAAATAAAGCAGACTATATTATAACCTCTTTTGCCCTAAAAGTAAAGGATTTCAATGGAAAAAGCCCTAAAAACCATACAAAAAACAGCCGCTGTACAAAAAAACTATATATACAAAATACTTTGTTTAAACTGTATACATGGGAACTTCAATTTATCTGATTTTTAATTCCGATGCCCTGAAATATCCGTTTTTCATATCCGCAGCGGGTTAATCCATATCCAGCAGAGCAAGCCCTCTGGCATATTTGCTTATATTTTCTTCTTTGAGATTATATGATTTCTGTATCTGTTTTCCCAGCTTCACAAGGTCTTCTTCATTTCCCGAATAAAGTTCTATTTCCATTTCGCATATAGGACACGAGCCATTTGCCGTAATTATATCTCCCTGGTCTATTGAAACTTCCATCAGACTGCCTTTGTAATCAATCCTGAATTCTTCTCTTGCAAAATTCATTTCCATTACAGGTATAAGTTTCTTATCTGTAATTTCGGCCGGTATATCATCAATCAGCTCATCTCCTGAAAAAATTGAAAGTGTGGGATTATCCACAAAATCATCATCTGTAACCGGAGCGTTTATTTCTTCTCTTTTATGAAGTCCTGCTTCGGCGCTGCTTCTTCTTTTGAGTGTTGCAATATATCTGCTTCCCTCAAGTCTTATTCTGAAAGCTATATGGTTTTTTCGAAGATCTGCTTCCTCGGTATCAAAATACACCGCGTGCATTGCCAGTGTTTCCCTTGAATTCTTTTTTTCAATAGAGGTAAGTATTCTGTCCTCCATAATACTTCGTATTATACTGTCATCTTCAATACTGTATTTAAGCTCTATTTCCATTTTATTCCCTTTCCTTTGCTGTTCCTAACAAATATACCCTTATTTATATCACATTGCAGAAATTATTGCAATACACAACCTGTTTAATCATTGTCCAAAAGAACAGCGGTTAAAGAAATCTTTGCTTAAACTCCTGACAATTTTGGCTGCCCAGAATATTACAGTACTAAAAAACCTGCCTTGTCTGGCAGGTTTAAATATCAAATCAATTATGCGCGGTTAACTTTGCCTGATCTCATGCATCTTGTGCAAACGTTAGCTCTTCTAACTGTACCCTTTTCGTCTACAACTCTTACAGTCTGAATGTTTGCATTCCATTTTCTTCTTGTGTGTCTCATTGAGTGTGATACTCTGTTTCCTGATACCTGACCCTTACCGCAGATTTCGCATTTTCTTGACATTGTTATGTGCCTCCTTAAATATTACTAAAGCTTTCGCATATTCTCATATTTCTGCTGCCTGCCGGTTCCCTGATAGTTCTCAACTTCTATCTGAGCTTACGGGCTTACACCCAGCGAACATCAAACATTATACTATGTTTCGGATAATATTTCAAGCTGTTTTTTTATAAAATACTGTCTGACCGCCAAAATTTTTCACTAAAAAGCGGCTGATTTCTCAGCCGCGCATTTATCTGTTATGTATATTAGTACAGATTTGCAAAGATTTCTGCGATTTCTTCTTCGCTTAAGAATACATAGTTGTTTCCAAGAAGTCTCTGCTGGTTGTCTACTGTTGACTTAGCAAACGGAGCAACCTGATCTTCTGTCATGCCGTACTCCTTTAACGGTTTCTTTTCGATAATCTTGCCAAGGAATTCATCTAATGCAGTGTATACGTCAGCTTCGCTGCATCCTAATACGTCTGCGAAAATCTTGTTAACGATTTCGATCTTGCCCTTAGGCTGTTTTCTCATATACATCTTGAATACTTCTGTGAAGCAGATGAAGTTAGCTTCGCCGTGAGGAATGTGGAATGCTCCGCCGTGTGCATATGATAAAGCGTGAACTGCACCGCAGCCTGCGTTACCAAAAGCAATACCCGCATAGTTTGAAGCGATTAAGAAATCCTTTAATAAAGGCTTTCTGTTTTCTGCTGTGTTGCCGCCTGCTGCAACAATCTGCTTGTATCCGTTCATAATCATTTCGATTGCCTTTAATGAATACATTTCTGTGAAAGGTGAAGCCTTTGGTGAAAGGAAGCTTTCTACAGCGTGGATTAAAGCATCTACTGATGAAGTAGCGAATACTTTGTCAGGAAGTCCCTGAAGTGATTCAGGAATAAGTACTGCGATATCAGCGTAAGTCTGCTCGTCAGCAATACCTTTCTTTAAGTTAAGTGACGGAATTGAAGCTACCGCTACGTTTGTAACCTCTGAACCTGTACCGCATGTTGTAGGAACAACTACCAGCTTTTTAACTCTCTTAGGAGCTACCTTACCAGTGTAAAGGTCAGCTACCTTATCAGGAATTTCACAAGCTAAAACCTTGCAGCAGTCAACGATTGTGCCGCCGCCGAAAGCTATGATTCTGTCATATTCATATTTGTCCATTTCCTGTTTCATAGCATCCATCATTTCATCTGTAGGCTCGCCGGCACCGTATTTTTCCTGATAAATTACAGGCATATCTATTCCAAGCGGCTTAACATACGGATCATACATCCACTGATTTGTTACAAGGATGTCTCCTTTTCCTAATTTGAATTCTTCGTTGAAATCCTTAAAAGTGTCAAAATAATGGATTGCAGGAACTACTCTTAATGCTTGCATTTTAATACCTCCGAAATTTAATAAAATAACTTTAAACTTAACTTATATAATTAATATTCTACTTTGAACATTTTTTTAAAGC
>URGK01000082.1 GCA_900547295.1 uncultured Eubacteriales bacterium | reverse complement strand
ATTTTTATTTGTTTCTTCTGATTCTGACGTGGTACGTGTTTTGAGCAGCGGTCAGACTGAAATTCTGAAACCGGGTCGGGCAAGTGTCACTGTTTCTACAGAGGGCACAATGCTTTTCCAGCCCGCGGAAGTGCAGGTTGTATTTGAAGTAAAGCCGGACAAAACATCTTGGAAAACCAAAGCATTTAAACGACAGAAATCTAAGGTTACACTGATGTGGAAAAAACAGTCCGGTGTAACGAGCTATGAAGTCGCTTATGCAACGCAGAAAGACTTCGCAAAACACAAAAAAACCAAAACGGTAAAAGAGAATCTTTCAAAGACGACTTTAAAGGGTCTCAAGAAAGAAAAAACCTATTACGTTAAGGTGAGGGCATTAGTCGAAACGACGGATACCCGCGGAAACAAAAGAACCATAGCGGGGCCATGGTCCTCGGTTCGCAAAATTGCAGGCTGAGCAAATGCGTATACTATGCAATTTAATCAAGTTTTCCGACGATTTGTCGGATATGCTTAAAATTCTTTTTTAATTGATTTTTAAGAGCCTTAGGCGCATTTTCATAAAGATTGCCATTGCAGTCTTTATCTTCGGGAATGAGCACAAAAGGCTTTTTTTCGTATTCATCCAGCATATAGCACGGATAATAGGTTTGATCTGCAAGCATAACTTCGCCGGATTCGTTCCTTTCGAGTGTAAGCGACAGAATTATGGTTTCCTTTGTCTCCGGTGCAATCATTGCAGAAGTGAAATTCCCCATTGAATATATATACGGAGTTACGGTGCCCCGATAGAGAAGGGGTTCATAAGGCTGCAAAACATGCGGATGTGAACCGACGATGTAGTCGACCCCTGCATGTGCAAGCATTATGCCGTAACGCATCTGCCTTGGTGCCGGGAGATGCGAGTACTCAGTTCCGGAGTGATTATATGCAATAATATACTCCGCGCCTGCTTTGCGCAGAGCATGAACATCAGAATTCATTTTATCCTGAACCGGTCTGTTTAACATAATGTCCTGCTCCTCATCAGTCAGAAATTTATCTTTTAAATTGTAATAGGCGGCATATGAAATAACTCCTACTTTAATGCCGTTTTCCTCAATGATAAAATAACGTTTTGAATTTTTATCGGCAAAAAGTCCTGTATGCGGAATGCTGCGGCTGTCCAGTTCCTCCAGAGTTTCGACAATTCCGGTTTTGCCTCCGTCGCAGGCATGGTTGTTTGCCATTATGAACCCGTCAAATCCCGCGTATTCCAGAGCATCAAGCCACTCCTCCGGCGCATTGAGATACGGTTTGTTCTGAAGACGCGACATGTCCTTTGAAAGAGGAAGGCTTTTGCTTACAAGTGTCTCGAGATTGCCGACAACTATATCGGCCTTGTCAAAAATGTTTTTGACATATTTGAACGTCGGCTTAAAATTATAGCTTGTGCCGTCAAATGCCCTGAGCTGCTGAATTCTCTGGCACATTAAATCCCCTGTCAGCATAACGGTGACTGTATCTGTTTCTGTTCCATTAACCGGATTATCAGTGCCTGCCGTAACCTCATCGGCGAATGACACTGTTGTAAATAAAAGCATAGCCGTAAGCGTGAGCGCAGCAGCAATAAGTTTTTTTCGTTTAAGTATACCCAATTGGATTATCCCCCTCAACTGTAAAAAAGGTTTAAATATTTATTAAACAACATTTTAACATAGATGCCGAAGGTTGTCACGAAGTGTCACAAAGAACAACACGGATTTTCAGCGGCGTTCGTCAATATATATGCTGAACCCCTTGAAAAAATCGGGAATTTGGTATACAATAATTAACAATATTTTTTGTAAAGAAATGATTTATATGAGTCGGGGCAGTTCACAGACATTGGGTGCTGCAAAGGCAATGTAATCAGGTAGTTGAGGTAGATGTTATGAGAGAAAATATAATAGTTTTGGACTTCGGCGGTCAGTATAATCAGCTGATTGCCCGCAGGGTTCGCGAATGCAATGTATACTGCGAAGTCCATCCTTATACAATTTCGATTGAAGAATTAAAGGCGCTGGCTCCGTCGGGAATTATTCTGACGGGCGGTCCCAACAGTGTGTACGGCGAGGACTCGCCGCAGTGCAGTCCTGAACTTTTTAAGCTTGGAATTCCGATGCTGGGTATTTGCTACGGTGCGCAGCTTCTTGCCCACCAGCTGGGAGGCAGAGTTGCAACCGCGCCGGTAAGTGAATACGGCAGAACCGAGGTTACCATTGATGACCGCAGCGGTCTGCTTGCAGAGCTTGGTGTGGGCGGTCCGGAAACAACGGGATGCGGAACGGTAGGCAATACAATTATGTGGATGAGTCACACAGACTATATTGAAACAGTTCCTGAGGGCTTCAAAGTGACGGCGCATACACCGGTTTGCCCGGTGGCCGCTATGGAAAATGCAGAGGCAGGTTTCTATGCGACACAGTTCCACCCGGAGGTTATGCACTCCATAGAAGGATTTAAGATATTACAGAATTTTGTTTTCAAAGTTTGCGGGTGTAAAGGCGACTGGAAAATGGACAGCTTTGTTGAGACGACTATTCGTGAAGTACGTGAAAAGGTCGGTGACGGCAAGGTGCTCTGTGCACTTTCGGGAGGCGTGGACTCTTCAGTTGCGGCTGTACTGCTGTCAAAGGCTGTCGGCAGGCAGCTTACCTGCGTTTTTGTTGACCACGGACTGCTCCGTAAAAATGAAGGAGATGAGGTTGAGGCAGTATTCGGTCCAAACGGTCCATATGATTTAAACTTTATCCGCGTGAATGCGCAGGAACGTTTTTATTCAAAGCTTGCCGGCGTAACCGAGCCGGAAGCAAAGCGTAAAATCATAGGCGAGGAGTTTATCCGTGTATTTGAAGAGGAAGCAAAGAAAATAGGCGCTGTTGATTTCCTTGTTCAGGGCACCATCTATCCGGACGTAATCGAGTCGGGTCTGGGTAAATCCGCAGTTATTAAGTCACATCACAATGTGGGCGGACTGCCGGATTACGTTGATTTTAAGGAAATTATCGAACCGCTTCGCATGCTGTTCAAGGACGAAGTGCGCCGCGCCGGTCTGGAACTGGGAATTCCTGATTATCTTGTATTCCGTCAGCCTTTCCCGGGACCGGGGCTTGGAATACGCATCATCGGTGAAGTCACTGCCGAAAAGGTAAAAATCGTGCAGGATGCCGACTACATTTATCGTGAGGAAATCGCACGCGCCGTTAGTGAGGGACAGATTCCTCAGTTCGGACAGCCGGGTGCTCTGGGACAGTATTTTGCGGCTCTTACCAACATTCGCTCTGTAGGTGTTATGGGCGACTTCAGAACCTATGACTATGCCATTGCGCTTCGTGCAGTGACAACCAGCGACTTTATGACCGCCGAGGCGGCACACCTGCCTTGGGATCTGATTGATCGTGTTACCACTCGCATTGTCAATGAAGTTGACTGTGTCAACCGCGTTGTATATGACTGTACCGGCAAACCGCCAGGAACGATTGAGTTTGAATAAGATTAATCTAATATGAAATCTATGCAGCAGGCAGTTTGTGATTAATTGTCTGCTGTAATTATATATTTTTAGGACAATTCATATCTGTTTTATTATATAATGCTCTTACAGAGATTAGTTTCCAGGTATAAATTTTTTAAAACTGCTATACCTTTTAGTATTTCTATTGTATAAATAAATAGAAACACAAGCAAACCCGAGAGAGCAGGAGGATGATTCAATGAAAAAATCCGAAAAAGTAAATGATATAGAAAAAATATATGACACTGTTAATAACGAAATAGCAGATGACAAACTTGACTGTGTGGCAGGAGGCAGCGGTGCAGATAATAAATATGCCGCCGTCAAAACTGGAGATTAGAGACAATGTGATGTTCAAACTCCATCCGTGGGATACAGTATTCCACTTTGGAAAAATAGTCGATAAACGATATGACGGAAGCAGCTGGGAATACAAGATTAAATATACCAAGTATGAAGTGGTTCAGATCAGCTACTATGTGAAAGAAATGTTTGCGACAAAAACAAAGTAGAAGCATTCAACAGCCCCACTATATATGAAGCAGGAGAAAAGAAATGAAACTGTTTAAAAGAAAACTGTCAGTAATTAAAGAAGAAACACCGGTAGAAAAAATCAGACTTGAGGACGGCGAGCTTGAAGCAGTAAGCGGCGGAGTTGTCGAAGGTCAGACGCTTGTATGCGAGGACTGCCTCAAACCGTATACATTTACAAGAGGCAACTTCAGCACAGAAAGCCTATGCAACGACTGCGCAATTGCAAAGTACCTCACAAAGCCTGAGGACGGAGCTGTGAAGACATGTGTCTGCGGTACCTGCGGCAAAACCTTTCAGCCTTCAATGGGCAGTCTTTCAAGCGACAATGAATGTCCGACATGCGCTGCGGCAAGGATCTTCGGCTCCGGCAGATAAAACTTTTGCAGACAAAAGCAATAAATATAATTTTGCGGTGTTAATTAACAATATTATCTGATATAATAGAGACACATTATATTTGAAAAGGAGATACGGTATGAGTCTTAACATAGAAAAACAGATAGCAGAGCAGACAGTTTTAAAGCTTGAGGGCAGACTTGACACAGCAACAGCGCCTGAACTTGAGAAATGCATTGAGGAGTCACTGGATCAGATTAATGAACTCGTATTTGACTTTACAGATCTTGAGTACATATCATCAGCAGGACTTCGTGTTATTCTTAAAGCACAGAAGATAATGAACGGCAAAGGCGGTATGAAGGTTATCAACGTTAACGAAAGCATTATGGATGTTTTTGAAATCACAGGTTTTGCTGATTTCCTTACAATCGAATAATTTTTAAACTGAATACTTGAATTCCCGGAGGATTTTGTGCTTTCGGGAATTTTAAGTACAAAAAACAAGAAAAAATGTTACAGAAACAACATAAATGCGGCTAAAGTGTGGTATAATTAAAGCAAAAATAAATGAAAGAAGAGGTATCGGATTTTGAGAAAAGTATGCGCCATAGCTATAACATTCATATTAATAGCTTCTTTATTCCCTTTTCAGGCCTTTGCGGCGACAGGAAACAGCCCGTTTAAATCGGGGACTTACACACATTCATCGGTGTTTGACGGTATGAATATCTACAACGGAATAGACGTATCGGAGCATCAGAAGACAATAAACTGGAACAAGGTTAAATCAGCCGGGGTGGATTTTGCAATAATCAGGGTTGCCGGAAGAGGCTACGGTTCGGGCAACCTGTACGAGGATAAGTATTACAGGCAAAACCTGCAGGGCGCAATTGATGCGGGCATCAAAGTGGGAGTGTATTTTTTCTCGCAGGCGGTAACAGTCAAGGAGGCAGAGGAGGAGGCCGACTATATTCTTTCGAGGATAAGCGGGTACAATATCACTCTCCCCGTTATATTCGACTTTGAATTCGGATCAGGCTACAGAGTAAACGCACTTAAATACAAGAACACAGCCTGCAAAACGGCCATAACCAATATGTGCACTGCATTTGGCGACAAGGTAAAAGCGGCGGGCTACAAGCCTATGGTATATGCAAACCTTACTACATTTAACGGATATATGTATCCGCAGAAGATAATATCCTCAGGGTGCGATCTGTGGCTTGCGCAGTACAATACATCGGCAGGACTTACATATGATTACGTTTGCTGGCAGTACACAAGCTCAGGAAAGGTAAGCGGCATATCAGGAAATGTAGACTGCAATTTCTGGTATGACAGCGGCAAGTATTTCGGAGGACAGGCACCTGAAGACCCTGAGCCAAAGCCTGAACCGAAACCTGAGCCAAAGCCTGAACCGAAACCGGAGCCAAAGCCTGAACCGAAACCGGAGCCGAAGCCATCGGTAGACAAGGCTACGGGAGTCAGGCTTAAATCTAGAACAACATCTTCTGTCGCTTTGAAATGGAACAGTGTATCAGATGCAGACGGCTACTATATATACAGAGCAGATTCCTATGGAGGCAAATACAAAAAAATCGGAAGCACTGCCAAAAACGAATACAAAAATACAGGTCTGACACAGGGCAGGGAATATTACTACAGGATATATGCATATAAAGACGGCAGCAAAGGAAGCGCGTCATCAAAATTTGCAGCGACCGCAAAGCCTAAGTATGACAGATACGGCAAAACCACAGAGAATTACATAAACATGAGAAGTCATGCAGGCACTTCATATTCTGTGGTTACAATGATGTCCAAGGGTAAAACCGTAACAATACTTGCAAGCACCAGAGATTCTTCGGGGAATATATGGTATAAGGTGAAATATACCAGTGGTGGCAAGACATGCAAAGGTTACATGATTAAAGACTTCTTTACAATCACCAAAAAGGGAACAACAACAGCAGCTATCAATATGAGAAAGGGCGCGGGCACTTCATACGGCAGAATAACTACATTGCCTAAGAACAAAACCCTTGTGCTCTACAGCAGCAAAACAGTAAGCGGCACGACATGGTACAAGGTTAAATACAAGGTTTCCGGCGTTTACAAAACAGGCTGGATAAGCGGCAGCTATATCAAAGCGCTTAACCTGTAAATTTAATCATATTGAAATGATGACGGATTGAATATATAATATAGATAATCTATTTAAGAATGAGAGGTACGGCTTGTGAAAAAACTACTGGCAATACTATTATCACTTGCAGTAATATTTGCAATGCTTCCTGTGGGAGTGTTTGCAGACGAAACAGGCGATCAGCCGCAGGGCGGCTCAGACATAAATGCAGGAGATGACAGCAAACCCGAAATAGATCCGGATACAGTACATCTTAACGGTGTTACGGAGAAAAATCCGGGCTCATCATATGACGCTGCCATCACCTTTGCTGATAATGTATATTACTACAGAACCATTTCAGATGCATTCAAAGATGCAATCGCAGATGATGTTGTGACATTGCAGAGAAGCATAGCTCTGTCCGAAAATCTGTATCTTTATACAGAAGTCCCTGTGACACTGGACCTTGCGGGACAGACTCTGACCTGCGGCAGCAACAGAGTGTTTACAGGCTATGACGGCGAAAAGGTATACAGCAGCGATATTACATTTACGGACACCAAAGGCGGCGGCAAGATATATGCGACAGCCAATCAGGTGGCGGTATACGTATCCAGCGGAAAATTTACATTTTCGGGAGGCTCCATAGTGAACACATACAGCCCCGAAAAAACAAGCGCCTACGGTATCTATGCCAAGAGAAATTCAGAGGTTAACATAACAGCAGGCTCCGTACTTGCCGAAACAGCGGTTATGGCATGGCCTGCAACGGTAAACATCACAGGCGGCATTATACAGGGCACATATCAGGCGGGACTTCGTGTCAACGGAGATAAAGACACACAGACAGGCTCTGTTGCAAACATATACGGAGGCTACATATCGTGCTTTGAATATGCGGGCATATACGGAGATGACAGTGCGACAGTCAATTTTTACGGCGGATATATTTACGGCAAATACGGCGTATATCTGTACGATAAATCAGAGGTTACGGTAAACGGCGGTGAGATACAGGGTCGTGATGCCTCGGCGGCAGTCGCGCGCAAAAGCAAATTCACTTTAAATGACGGAACACTTGACGGTTCGGTAATAACGGAGTATGAGGGAGCCACCTTTGTAATGAATGGCGGCAGCGTTAAAACAGCGGGAAGCGATATTGCTATTATGGGCAATGCCGAGGAAGGACACGGCGGCGTAAGCATAGTGATAAACGGAGGCACAATTACATCCGATGCTACGGCAATATATCTGCCTCAGAGCGGAACCACGACTATTAAAGGCGGCAGTATTACAGGCGCTGCGGGAATAGAAATCAAATCCGGCAGACTTGAAATCTCCCCTATATCAGATGATGCGCTTACGATAGAGGCTGTGGGAGTTCCGTATTCGGGAGGACGCCCGGACTCAAACCTTAACAATGAGGACGGAGCGGCCGTTGCGGTTACAGGAGATGCCAAGTATACAGGCGATATAGATGTGAACATTTCAGGCGGCACCTTTAACAGCACTTACGGTATTGCTTTCTGGGCATACAACTCCGACGGCAGCAGATGTATCAAAAATCTGGATATATCCGGCGGAATATTCACAGGCGGCAAATACAACTCTAAAAAATATTCAGCATGCGCAGCATACAACGCTAAAGGCTTTGTAAGGGGCGGAAGCTTCAATACAGACCCGGCGACGCTTGTTGCAAGAGGGTATGCTTCAGAAACTTCCGGAAGCTTATATGAAGTTAAAAACGGTGTGACATTTAAAGGTGAGAAATCAGATATAGCAACAGATGAGGCTTCAGGAAACACCACCAAAACAATTACCAGAACGGGAACAGATGCAGCGTCAAATCCTGTTCAGCAGATTACAAGGACAGTTACAGGTAAAAACGGAGAGCCTGTAAAGAATATAACAGAAACTTCGTTTGAGTACGAAAAAAACATACTGACTATAAAAACCACAGCAGTTAAAGGCGAAGCTGCATCGTCAGAAGCAATTGTTGAAATCAAAGGCGATATTACAGAAGAAGCACTGTCAGATGCAAAGGCGCTTCTCAAAGAGGCGGAGCTTGAGCTTGCCACAACAGGCGGCGGCAGTGTTCAGCAGATTATAAGGCTTAGCACGGACAAGACCTCGCTTGCAGTTAAAAAATCAGTATTTAACTCCATTATGCAGACAGGAATGCTTGAGGTACAGACCTCAGAGGGAACATACAGATTTAATGCAGAGGAAATGAAGCTCATAGCAGATAAAGCCGCAGGAGACAGCATTACTCTTTCATCAGAGTCAGTAGAAATAGTAAAACAGCAGCGTATAAACAAGGCAAAGGCGGCAAAACCGTCGGTTTCATCAATCAGCAGAAAAAATTCACTGGTAACAGTTAAATGGAATAAAAAAGACGGCGTCGACGGATATATACTCAAGCTGGTAACAGGCGGCAAAACCTACACGCAGAAGATAACCGATGCGACTGTTTCGGAATTTACTTTCAGCCAGAAAGTCACTAAATCCTACAGAGTCAAAGCGGCTTCCGTTACAGAGGTTGACGGTCAGCAGGTAACATCATCCTACAGCTACAAAACTTCAGTTGTAAAGCCGACCGTATCGAAGATTTCAAAGGCTTCAAAGACCAAAAAGGTAACAGTTAAATGGAAGAGAATGAGTAGCGCTGACGGCTTCAGAGTAAGACTTGTATATAAAGGAAAGACTACTACCAAATACATATCAAATCCGAAGGCTGTAAGCTATACCTTTAATAAAAAGGTAACAGGAGCATACAAAGTCAAAATTTCATCATATTCAAATATCGAGGGTAAAAAAGCCTATTCGACAGAAAAAACTTTTTCAAGAAAATAGCAGGAGAAATTAATTGATGGGAATTCTTGATAAACTGAATGATAAACAAAGAGAGGCGGCTGTCCATAAGGACGGTCCGCTTTTAATTCTTGCAGGAGCAGGAAGCGGCAAAACCAGCACAATGACATGCAGAATAGCCCACCTTATATTAGATGAGGGAGTAAACCCCTACAACATACTTGCAGTGACCTTTACAAACAAGGCCGCAGGTGAAATGAAAGAAAGAGTAGAGCAGCTAATAGGCAGCACAAGCGGTATGTGGATTATGACATTTCACTCCGCATGCCTGAGAATACTCAGAATGAACTGCGAGGTATTAGGCTACGGCAGAGATTTTGCGGTTTATGATCCCGCAGACCAGAAAGCTGTAGTCAAGTCGATTATAAAAGAGAAGAATATGGAGGACAAGAAATACCCTCCGGCATATTATCTGTCCATAATCAGCTCATGCAAAAACAGCGGCATGACAGCAGAGGACTACATAAACCTTGAGGGTGAAACCTTCAGGACAAAGCCTGTATATGAAGTGTTCAAGGCCTATCAGAGCACCCTCAAAAAAAACAACGCAATGGACTTTGACGATTTGCTTTTAAACACAGTCAGACTATTTGAAACAGATGAGGCGGTGCTTTTAAAATACCAGAACAGATTCAGATATATAATGGTGGACGAATATCAGGACACCAACAGAATACAGTATAAATTCATAAAACTGCTTGCGCAGGAGCACAATAACCTGTGTGTAGTGGGAGATGACGACCAGTGCATATATCAGTGGCGAGGTGCGGATATATCAAATATCCTTGACTTTGAAAAGGATTTTCCGGGTACAAAGGTGGTAAAGCTGGAACAGAATTACCGCTCATGCAGCAATATACTGAATGCGGCCCATTCCGTTATCAGAAACAATATGCGTAAGGATAAGAAGCTGTGGACAAGCGCCGAAGCCGGCAGCAAAGTCAGCTATTACAGAGCCGATGATGAGCGGGATGAGGCGGAATACATAGCAAGAGAAATAGATATGCTGAAATCACCGGACTATAAGTACAGTGATTTTGCAGTGCTTTACAGAACCAACGCGCAGTCGCGTACCTTTGAGGAAGCCCTGTCAAAGAGAGATATTCCATACAGAGTTTTAGGCGGACTTAGGTATTATGACCGCAAGGAAATCAAGGATATGATTGCATATATGAGGCTTGTTGCAAACCCTGCGGACAGCCTTTCCCTTGCAAGAATAATAAACGAGCCGAAGAGAGGTATGGGAGCCAAAACCCTTGCCAAGCTGCAAACGCTTGCAGAGGTTAGAGGTCAGAGTCTGTTTGAGGTGCTTTGCGACGAGGAGATAGTGGCGGGACTTTCGGCAAAATCACGTCCGCTTGTCAAAGACCTTGTGGAGTGCATTCAGAAATACTCGGCCCGCCGCTTATGGCAGATACAACAATGTGATACTGACCGATACAGAGCTTTCCG
>URGK01000081.1 GCA_900547295.1 uncultured Eubacteriales bacterium | reverse complement strand
TGACGATCGGAGGAATAGCGGGCGTATATGACCGCGTTTAATGCTTCCGGCATTATTATTCCCCCTTCTGTTCATTTTCCCAACGCTCTATCCCTTTTACAAGTCCGGTATAAAAAGCCTTTTGTTCAGTTTCGGACAATTTGGAAACATTGTTAAATAATTCGTTCATCTGTTCAAGTAAAAGAGAAGAATTGCTTTCGCTGTTCACTTGCTCTTGGATTTTAGCTTGCAGATGTTTTCCAAATTGCGAAGCGTCATTTGAAAAATATCTTAAAAGCATACTTTCTATTGGCGTTCTACTTGTGGCGGGTTTTTCTTCGATCGCTTCAAGGTCGTTAAGGTTGTACTTTAACATGAAAAGCAATTTTTCAAGCGGTATTCCGGTAGCGTCAGACAGCTTGACAAACGTATCAAGGCTAATTGTCACGGGCTTACCCGTGCGCGGATCATAGCCTTTTTCGATACTGTCCAAATGCGTATGACTTATTCCGATTTTTTTAGCGTAATCACGAAGCGAAAGATCACCACGCGCTTTCCGTATTGCCTTACCTAATGCATTGTTATCCATACACAACACCGCCTTTTATCATATTGTAAACTACACACTACAATAAATCAAGACAAGCACAGAAAATTTACAAAATAATCTTGTTGTGTACGCTTGACAAAATGGGTTTTGTTGTGTATGCTTTACATGTAGGAGGTGAACGGCGTGTTAAACAAGGTAAAAGAGTACCGCAAGAAAAGAGGAATGACACAAGCGCAGCTTGCGGAGCGGGCTAACATTTGCAGGCCGTATCTTTCGGCGATTGAGAGCGGGAAGCAAACAAGAATTTCAAACGTTGTCATGTTTCAAATTGCCCGCGCTCTTCAAGAGCCGATCGACAATATTTTTTTTAGCAACTATGTTGTGTGCGCACAACAAGTAAAGGAGGCCTAACACATGAGCGGGATAACGGTACAGCTTGACACAATGCCCGCGCCCGTCATGGCGGCGCATTGTCGGGGCTTGTTTGAAGCGATCGGAAGTTTCTTCGATGATCCGGACAATCAAGCGAAGTTCGAGGCATGGCACAAGAAGAAATACGGCTGCTTGCCAAAATATACTTCATACGGCAGGCCGTCGGAGGTGAAAGGAGCGTAAACAATGAGCAAGCGGAAAAAGAAGCGCGGCGGCGGTCGTTCCCCGTATGAGGGTTACGAAACGGAGGTATGGGGATCAAGCCCGATACAGATAGCCGCGATCGAGAAGGAATACCGAAGCATGGAAGAAGAGAGTTTCCAAATGGGCGCAGAGGATCGGGAGCAGAACCGCCGGAAGCTGGATTATTACGAATTTGCGTTAGACTTTGCCGCCCTTCCGTTGCCGCGCGGGATCATTACGGAGATCGCACGGGCGAATTATGCGACATACCTTGACGCATACAAGGGCAAGGCATTCAAGGCGCATATCATTTGCAAAGTTCTTTCGTTGGAGGGCGACGCGGTATGACAGGAAGCAGAAAATATAACTTCAAGTGTCAGAGTTTCCCGAACACGATTGAGCAGGAGCGCAGGCGGCGCGGCTGGACTGTTACGAAGCTGGCGGAGCTTTCCGGCGTAAGCCGTTATTCGATAGCAGCATATGAAACATGGGCGGCGGGCGGCATTGTCCCGAAACAGCAGATGAAGAGCGTAACGGACACAACGGCGCAGATGATCGCGGACGCGCTGGAGGTTACGCCGGAACAGCTTTTCAAGCACTATGCGGAGGCGGCGGCAGAGCATAAACCGCGCGTTAAGCCTTTTTCAACAAGAGCGGAGCGGGACGGCGCAATATTGAAAGCGTTAGAACCTGCAAAATATACGGCGCTGAAAATGTGCGGCGTTCTTCAATGCAAAGATGTATGGTGCGAAATGGACGACGTTATAGCGATCGCATATGAAACCGTTGTTGAGGTTGCGGAAGAGGCTTTAGAAAGAGGGATCGCGGCGGGCGTTTGCTTTGACGCGATAGCTTGCGGAGCGGTCAAGAAGAAGTTTCTACGGCTACGCAAATATTACGGTGAGAAATGCCGGAAAGCCGATCTTGTGAGCTATGAAGCATATTTCCCCCTTCACGATCCGGCTTCTCCCTATCGCTTTGAAGATCGTTACGAGTTGCGCGAGGAATGCCGCGAGGCCGTCCGGACGCTTTCACCGGAGCGCCGCCGCGATCCATACATAGCGGAATTGCTGGAGGCAGTAGCATTATGAAAAAAGAGGGCAAAAAAATAACGCCCATCGGCGGGCAACCGATGAACGTTAGGGCTGTACAACAGCTATTCACTACAAATAAATTATAGCAGTTGTACGGCCTTTTGTCAAGGCAGGAGGCCAAAAATGCGAGCAAAAAGAAGAATTTTCGCGGGTAGCGTATGTGAACAGGAGGTGTACACCTTGCCGGATCGGACAAAGGACGTAAAGAAGGCAGAGCCGCGCCCACGGTTCAGCAGCGCGGAGGAATACGAGGACTTCAAGCAGCGGTTAGCCCGTCGAAATCATGCGCGAATGTTCAACGCGACATTTTCCCCCGCTTCCCTCTATACCACGATCACGCTGGACAACGAACACGAAGTACATACCTTCGCCGAGGCGGACGGGATCATAAATCCGTTTTGGCGGCGATTGCGGCGGTTAAATCCGGACGCGCAAATAGCGCTTTACCCCGGCAGAGGCAAGACAACGAGCCGCATTCACTTTCACATGGTATCTAACGGGCTGACCGAAGAGCAGATACAGGAGAAATGGGACGGCGGAACGATCATTCGTATTGAACACTTGCGGGAACACAATTACTACAACGGCGTGGATCACGGGCGGGATTATACAGGCCTTGCAAACTACCTTTTCGACCATTGGACACCGGAGAGAGGGACGCGCCACCATTACAAGGGTACGCGGAATTTGTGCCAGCCGGAGAAGGAAGCGGCAACGGAAGCGAAGCGGGAGTATTCCGAGAGCAAGCCGCCGCGAGCGCCGAAGGGTTACAGGCTTGTGGAAGCTAAAACGAACCGTTACGGCTATATGCGCTTTAAGTACGTTCGCAGCGAGGACGCGGCGGAAGCGCCGCCACCAAACAACCGGAAACGGCCTCTAAAATGCTGATCGCGGATCAGCGTTGAAGGCCTTGTAAATAAGTAAGGTTCGATAACCAACACTTTCTTTGAAGATGATTTTTTGTTTAATTCCCCGTCGCCTGCTTTAGATAGATCACGAAGGCGGCGAGCCGTCAAGAGGAACGTGGAATGCCGGAGCGGCGCAACGCGGCGCGAGGATATGCCGCGAAAGCGGCTTGAAGGGCGTTCATCAGAAAAGGGCGACGGGCTGGCGTACACTATCACCGACGCCAGCCGGGAGCGGTAAAAGCGCCCGTCCCGTGCCCGGCCGGACGCGGGACACTGACCACAGGCAGCGTTCCTGCCGCGCCGCGTCAGCCGGCGCAGTAAAAAGAGGAGCCCGGCGACATCTTTTGTTATCCGCCAAACAAAACCCAAAAACAACCCATACCAAACCCAACAAAACACCAAAACAAGACAAATAATCATTGATTGATAGTTAAAATGGGGTAAACTTGACAAATAAACCCATTTAAAGCCCAAAACACACCCAAACAAACACCAAAAAAAACACCATAAGGAGTTTTATAAATGTTGGTATTCATTGATGACGGTTCAACAAACATCAAACTACAGTGGCAGGAAAGCGACGGAACAATTAAACAGCACATTAGCCCGAACAGCTTCAAACGCGAGTGGGCAGTTTCTTTTGGTGATAAAAAGGTCTTTAACTACACACTGAACGGCGAACAGTATTCATTTGATCCAATCAGCCCGGATGCTGTAGTCACAACCAATATCGCATGGCAATACAGCGACGTTAATGTCGTTGCGGTGCACCACGCCTTACTGACCAGTGGTCTGCCGGTAAGCGAAGTGGATATTGTTTGCACACTTCCTCTGACAGAGTATTACGACAGGAATAACCAACCCAATACGGAAAATATTGAGCGTAAGAAAGCAAACTTCCGGAAAAAAATTACATTAAATGGTGGGGATACATTCACAATAAAAGATGTAAAAGTCATGCCTGAATCTATACCAGCAGGTTATGAAGTTCTACAAGAACTGGATGAGTTAGATTCTTTATTAATTATAGACCTCGGGGGCACCACATTAGATATTTCTCAGGTAATGGGGAAATTATCAGGGATCAGTAAAATATACGGAGACTCATCTCTTGGTGTATCTCTGGTCACATCTGCAGTAAAAGATGCACTTTCTCTTGCGAGAACAAAAGGAAGTAGCTATCTTGCTGACGATATAATTATTCACAGAAAAGACAACAACTATCTGAAGCAACGAATTAATGATGAGAACAAAATATCAATAGTCACCGAAGCAATGAATGAAGCACTTCGTAAACTTGAGCAACGTGTATTAAATACGCTCAATGAATTTTCTGGTTATACGCATGTTATGGTTATAGGCGGTGGCGCAGAATTAATATGCGATGCAGTAAAAAAACACTCACAGATTCGTGATGAACGTTTTTTCAAAACCAATAACTCTCAATATGATTTAGTTAACGGTATGTATCTCATAGGTAATTAATAATGGACAAGCGCAGAACCATTGCCTTCAAACTAAATCCAGATGTAAATCAAACAGATAAAATTGTTTGTGATACACTGGACAGTATCCCGCAAGGGGAACGCAGCCGCCTTAACCGGGCCGCACTGACGGCAGGTCTGGCCTTATACAGACAAGACCCCAGGGCCCCTTTCCTTTTATGTGAACTGCTGACGAAAGAAACCACATTTTCAGATATCGTGAATATATTGAGATCGCTATTTCCAAAAGAGATGGCTGATTTTAATTCTTCAACAATCACTCAACCCTCTTCACAACAGGAGCAAAGAAGTGATGAAGAGACAAAAAAAAACGCGATGAAGTTAATAAACTGATTAAATTTTTATTGATATCTTTACCCCCATAAACGGGGTAAAGGTATCAACAAACCTATTTTTTAGCTATGTACAGATTACATCTGACAAGTTATTTCTACGTAACAAATCACAGTCTAAAAATCAGTATAGCTTTACCCTTTGCACTGTTCAGCTTATTCCTTTCAGAAAAAAAACGGGAACTGTTTTGCCGCATCCGGGACAAGCAGCCTGGCTGCGCCGGCATTCCAGCTGAGGTAGACATATCCGGCCTGCGCCTGTACAGACTGCCAGTAATCCGTTCCGGCGACAGCCTGACCTTCATTCTCAATAAAAAACATGGGTGACTCCTTTTTTCTTTTCCGGGCAGGGACGGTCATGCGATAACGTCATCCATCATCACTGCCCTTACCGTCACGCCGTCTGATAACATCATGCCGTTATCATCATCACCATGATAACAAGCATCCATATAACCACGCCGTTAAATTACCGGAGAGCCGTTTCCGTCAGATCCGACTTTCCGGAATATCACAACTTTCCGGAAGTGTACCACGCTGGGGAAATAATCATATCGCTGTTTTCCGCCCCTGCGCGACGCATCACAGGTCAGGGAGATGACACAACATATAGTGTCATCAGCAGCTGAATCCGGCACCACATGTTGTGCTGACGGGAGGTGGCGTTGTGTGGGGGGAGAAGAAGATCCGTGACAATAAGTTTTCGGATCTCTGGATCAGAAAAGAAAATTATTGCCAGATAATCACAAAAAATGGTGAATTATTGTGATGAGGTGATTATTGCAATCAGAACAATAACTGGAATTGAAAAGGTTATATTCATCAATAAATAGCAGAGTCACAGACCTGCTGTAAAGCCAGACCATGAAGATACTACCCGAACCTGCTTCAGGAAGATCCATTTCAAATATCCGGATACACAGGCAACTGTGACGACAATTGTAATGACATTAACCATATCGGCTTCCCTGAAGCATTGGTTATGGCAACCACGTTATCAATACCTTTCCATCGTTTTCAGTAAATGTCACTAACAGACCGATATTACCGGACCTGTAAGTTGTCTGTGACCAATGTCACCAATTTGTAACTCAAATGTGAAAATATGGTTTATCTGTGCTTTATTTTTCTCCGACATAAAATGGAGGTCTTTATGAAAGATGTCAGTATTTTGAATGAAATGATCTTCAGTGCATCAACAGAAAATGAACTACAGGAAAAATTTGAAGATATATATCACCGTATCAACAACGAGAGTGAATATGATGATTCGGAGTCAGTCGAATTTCTGCCACTTCCAAGACTGAATTCCCGTTCTGAACGCTCAGAAGTACAGGACATCATTTCAGTTGTAATTAAAAGCGGATGTTTTACCAGTGGCCCCTATATTGGAAAAGTAGAAGAGACATTAAGATTATTTTATGGTGCTCATACCTGTATTGCCACCAGTAGCGGCACCGATGCGTTAAAAATAGCTCTTAAATCTGTTGGAGTGGAACCCGGAGATGAAGTCATCGTTCCGCTGAACTCCTTTGCAGCTACGGAGAATGCCGTGATGGCCGTGGGAGCCGTTCCGGTCTTCGCTAATATTGACAGTTCTTTCAATATGCTTCCGGATGAAGTGGATCGCCTCAGAACTTCAAAGACAAAAGCCGTGTTACCGGTCTGCCTTTATGGCTCATGCATGTACATTGATGCCATTCACCAGATTGCCCGCAAAGCCGACATTCCTGTTATCGTGGATGCAGCGCAGTGCTTTGGTATCAGGTCACTAATCAGCCACTGTGATCTGCTGGCGTTGAGTTTTAATCCATTTAAGAATATTGGTTCTCTTGGTAAATCCGGTGCAGTTCTGACCCTTTCTCCTGAACTGGCACGTCTGGCAAGGCAATATTCATATCACGGATTTGCTGAAGGTAAAAAGAATATTAAGGCCCAGAACTGGGGATTAAACAGTCGTATGGATAATCTGCAGGCTGCCACGCTTAGTGTCAAACTTCAACATTTTGAAAATAATGCAAAAAAACGCTGCCTTCTTGCAGCCCGTTACCATCTTTTACTGTCTGACCTGTCACATAACATAATACTTCCGACAGAGACCCATCAGAATACATGGCACCTTTTCCCGGTACTGCTCTGCAAAGGCGAACGTGATTCTCTGTTCGCCTTTGCTCGTGAAAAAGGAGTGGAGTTAGATATTTACTATCCCGTCCTTTCACACTGCGGAGAGCATCCATTGGCAACCGGATATTCCCGTCGAGAGCAGTTCCGTGATTCTGAAAAAATACATTCTGGATTAATTCATCTGCCGCTGCATAACCATATGTCGCTCCAGGAGCAAAACATCGTTATCGAGGTACTGCATGACTATTTTAAATAAAAACTGGCCCGTCGAATTCCCGTTCCCGACAGTAATCCGCACTGTGGTGTGCAGCGATCTTGATGAAACTTATATTCCTTCGGACAGTGATAAAAAAAAACTGGGGGGGGTCGTTCAGCTGGAGTCCTATATTACATCCCATGCTGAAAAAAAGGGGATTCTCGCTGGCTGGATCACGGGAACAAATCTGGATTCAGCCTGGCGAAAATCCAGGGGATATATCTCGCGAAGCCCTCACTTTATATGTTGCAGTCTCGGCACCGAATTTTACTGGGTGAAAAATGGCCGTCTCATCCCCTCTGAAACCTGGGCAGAAAGAATAAGCCGTTCAGGCTACAGCCGTCAGAATGTCAACTGTCTGGTTAAGATTCTGATGGAAAAAGAGATCCCCCTTCTGAAACAACCAGAGGATTATCAGGGCCCCTTTAAAGTGAGCTATTACTACCCTGAGAGCCCATCTATTGCCAGCGATTTTGCCACCATTCAGGAACTGGCTGACGAACGACGAATTCGTGTTGTGTTTACCCGCTGTAACCCGGCGGCTGGCGATCCCCCTGGCTGTTATGACGTTGAATTTATCCCCCTCTGTTGTGGCAAGGATCAGGCTGTGTCTTTTCTGATGGAAGAAACCGGACTGCCGAAAGAAGCCATTATTGCCTTTGGTGACAGTGCGAATGATTTTGCCATTTTTGCACAGGCCGGAAGTGGCTATCTGGTGGGTAATGCCGACCCGTTTGCAGTCAGCCAGTACGGAAACAGACTGGACAGTGCTTACTGCCACGGGATACTGAGCGTTCTTAAGGAGCTACAGTGATGATTATCGGAATTGTCGGCTGTGGGGGGATTGCCCGTGCCCATGTCAACGCACTTTGTCTCAATCCGCTAGTAACTGGTCTGGCCCTGTACGATGTGAGTCCGGACAACGTCCGACAGCTCAGCGAAATAAGCTCCCTGCCGGTAACAAACTGCCAGGATCTGGAGCAGCTTGCCGGAGTCAGTCAAGGGTTCATTATCTGCACACCAAACCATCTCCACGTTAGCGTGGCAGAAGAAGTGCTTCGCTACAAACAGCTCCCGTTTGTGTGTGAAAAACCCCTCTCAACAGATCTCAACTCTGCACGATATCTACAGGAGATTGCTCCAAAAGGTAGTATCGTGTCTTTTAACTACCGATATAACCCCGTCATCGACATGATAATGCGTCTGAGAAATGAGAGGAAATTAGGTGAACTGCATTTCTTCTCAGCAGAATTTAATAAAAATTCTGCACTGACCCGCCATCACCTGACCTGGCGAGACTCCGCACAACAGAGCAAAAGCAGCGGTGCTCTGGGCGATCTATCCTGTCATCTGCTTGATTTATTTTGTTTTATAGGGGAAAGCCCGGTAGTGGTTCATGGGATCAAAACGGTAAAGGGGACACGGGTGGGTACAAAATCAGATGGTCAGGTTGAAGTGGATGATAACGGCTATGTAATGGGCAGTTCAGAAAAGGGAGCTTATTTCAGAGTTCATGCCAGTAAATCGGAAACAGATCAGAATTTGGGACTGCATATACAGCTTGTATTTGAAAATGGTGAAATCAGATATTCAACCCACCATGAAAATCGCCTGCTCCTGATTCTATTTAATGATACGAATACGGAAACAATTGGCTTCGACGCTCTGAAACGCTTGCCTGATCCACCACGGGAGCTTCCATTCTGGTCTGATTCGTTTATTCATCTTCATGACGACTGGTGTGCTCTTATTAAATATGGTCACTCGTCTCCTAAGCTGGCGGACCTGTCATCCGGCCTTCATATACAGGAAATAATTGAGGCATTCTGATATGGATACAATTCTTTTAACCGGGCTGTTTGCTGCATTTTTCACAACGTTTGCGTTCGCTCCCCAGAGCATAAAAACTATCAGGACACGCAATACCGAAGGTATCTCCGTTGTTATGTATATCATGTTCCTGACAGGTGTAATCTCATGGATAGCGTATGGCATTATGCGATCTGATTTTGCCGTACTGATCGCCAATATTGTCACACTGTTTCTGGCTGCACCAGTGCTTGTAATAACACTTATCAACCGCAGGAAAAAACACGTATGAATATTGCAATCATCGGCGCGGGTCCTGCCGGCATCATTTCTGCCCGTAATGCGATTAAAGCAGGTCACTCCGTGGTTCTGTTTGAGAAGAATACCCGAATTGGGGGGATCTGGAACCCCTGGAGTGGTGGCGCTTACCGTAATGCCTGTATGCAGAACTCCCGTTATACATTTCATTATACTGGCTTTCCCCCTGGCGATATCGATGAATTTCCAGGAGTGGAACAGGTATTCAGATATCTTTCGGCCGTGGCCGGAGAGGATGCCCTCCGTGAGTCGACCCGACTGAATACTGAAGTTGTTTCACTCAGAAAAGACGCCGGACACTGGGTGATCCGCTGCGCTTCTGAAGGAAAAGACACGGAAGACATTTTTGACCGGGTCATCATTGCAACAGGTGAACTCTGGCAACCCCGCCGGCCCCCCCTGCCAGGTGAGGAAAACTTCTCCGGAACGTTGATCACGTCGAGAGATTATCAGGAGCCAGAGGCATTTAAAGGAAAAAATATCCTCATCATTGGCGGCGGTGTCAGCGGTGCGGATATTGCCTCAGACCTTGTTCCCTTTGCCAGAAGCGTAAGTCTGTCCGTCAAAAAGATGGGACTTTATCTGCCGAGACAATTCCCGACTGGCCCGAATGACATGATGCACTCCTATCTGGGCAGGTGTCTGCTGAGCCAAATGAATTATGAAGACTTTATCGGTTATCTCGACACCATGATGCCTGACTACATGCAGGCCTACCGAGCATCCGGTCTGTTGCCCGACATGGCGAACAATAACGCGGTACATGTTAACGAAAAAATCATACCGAATGTGGCCGCCGGTCTGATAAAAGTTAAACCCCTGGCAGAGCGTTTCACCGGAGAAGGCGCTATTGAGTTCGTCGACGCATCTCAGGAAAAATATGATGTAATCATAACCTGTACAGGCTATGAAATGCCTGATTACTCGTTCATTCAGGGATTTGACAGAACACAGCTCTATGAGCACTTTTTCTGGACAGAGGACCCTTCTCTGGCCGTCATTAATCCCCCGGTGGATACCGCCGGTTTCGGGGCTGCGTTTCCCTATTTTGATATCATCAGCCAGTGGGTAATGAACGTATTCTCCGGGAAGACTTCCCTTCCGGAAAAAGAAGCTATGCGCAAATGGTGTGCTGAGCACATGGCTTCACTTCATGTTAAGCGATTTTATGACAGCTGGCTGGAAACCATCCGGATTGGGTTGCTGTCAGGTCTTCTCCCGGACCCGGACCGCGACTTTTCCCGATACTGGAACATCATCAGAAGTATGGTCAAACCTGCCTATCTGGCCACTCCTCCCGCATTTCCGGAGCATGGTATGATGGACAGCCTGTTTGATTTCCGGATCGCCAGAATACGCATACTGTCAGGGCTGGGAAACGATGCTCTCGGTTATTTACTGAAAAAAGGTGATATCACTGACGCAGAATACCGGGCGGCCCTGGAAATCGATCCCCGGCAGTCGATTTCTGTACACCTGCCGTATTCACAAACCTACCTCTGATAAAAAGGGCCAGTAACGGCCCTTTTCTTTTTCATAATATTCTGAGCAGTCTTGCCGGGTTTCCTGCATAAATGCCTTTGTTCTCAATCGGTTTTACTACAACTGCCCCCGCACCGATAACAGCTCCGCTGCATATATACGGAGACAGAATAATGGCTCCACTGCCAACAGTAACCGAATCCCCCAGGATAATGCTGATCCAGTTATCCGGTGACGGATCTGGTGCTCCTGAACGAAACAGATCGTTGGCGAACGTCACGTTATGACCAATGAAGCAGTTCTCCCCCAGTGTTACGTTCTCACAAATAAACGTGTGCGACTGTATCCGACTTCCACTACCAATGACACAGCCTTTCTGTATCTCAACGAAGGGGCCGACAAACACATTGTCCCTGAGTTCACATTCATAAATGTTGACCGGTTTGACAAGACGGACATTGGTCCCATAAATCACATCCCGGACAGCACATTCCATAAATTTCATACTCACACGTCCTTTAAATACAGAT
>URGK01000080.1 GCA_900547295.1 uncultured Eubacteriales bacterium | reverse complement strand
ATATCTGGTGACAGTGCCGGAAGCTTATCACGGTATGAGCTATCTGACGGATACTGCTAAATGCAGGAAAGCGATTGAAGAATTCCTGAATAAATACAGCAAAAGCGATGTCATATCGGCGCAGGATGGAATGAAGAATTAAAAATATGATTAGTATCAGCAAAAAAATTCACCGTTTCATACTTTGGTAGGATGACAGATTGGCATAAACGGCCTTAAGCTGAAAACAGCAGACCTTGAACAGGTTGTTAATAATGTTTTGCAGGAGAGGGCGGTAAGACCAGCCTTGAAAACAGCGGAAGAACCCTTGTGATTACACCTGATGACGGTATGGAAATTTCAAAGGTAACTGTAAACGGTAAAGAATTTACGGTTACAGACAATAAGCTTACGGGACTTAAGACTGGAGATAAGGTAGAGGTAACCTTTGCTAAAATACCTCCGACTAAGGAGGAAACAGATAAAGCCTTTAAAGAAAAGGCTCTTAAGCTGGAACTTACAGTCAGAACATCAAAGACAGAGAATACCTATATTAATACGACAGGTAAAAAAGATGCGAAGTATTATTACAAGGCAAAGCTTATGATATATGATAATGAGGGCAACCTGACAGCGCAGGCAGAATTAAAGCAGTGCAGATATGGCAAAAGAATCTGGACAAGGTAGAAGTTATAGGGACAGCAGGCGTCGGTCTGCTGTCCTCATCATTACAGCTTCTTTTTTACCGGGAAATATACTTCCGTTACAAACTCATCAGGTGATGATGCCTCTCGCGGTCCTTTGATATATATATCAAAGGGAGCGCCTGATATTTTATAGCCGTTTGTTTCAATCCATTTCATAACGGCAGCGTAGGCATCGCCTATTGAGGAATATGCTGTCGTAATAGCGAAGTGTTTTGACCGAAACCTTGCCTATCTGGGAAAACTGTCCTATTGTGCACATAATTGTCCTCCTTTCATACACCGATTATATGACCTCCCCCCTAAAGGGGAGAGTCAATAGAAATTATGAAAAAATCGCTACAGAAATAAGTGCGGCAGAAGCAAACGCTGCAAAAGACCATAAAGCCATACCGAGAAGTCTGACTAACTGAATTCTGCTTCGAGTAAGAGGAAATCTGTCTGCAAGATTAAGATAGTTGCAGCAGAGAGCAACGGTAAAAATCATCCATGCGCCGATGAGCGCTCTTTCTGTATAAAGCTGCGGAACTGAATTGCAGTCTTTTAAATCCAGTGACAGACATAAGGTTGCCAGCAGAGGATACATAATTAAAGCTATAATTATTTTCCACCATGTCATAGTTCTGAAACCGGGAGGCAGAAACGGATAGAGGTGCTTCACAGGCGTATCTGATATATACCGCAGCGCGGATTTTAACTGTAAAACAGAGGAATACCGGCGGGCGGGGTCCATTTGGGTGCATTTTGTTACTACTCTTGCGGCGGAACCGCTGCACAGCACATCTTTCGGGAAGCAGCCTGTAATTAATATATTCAGAAGTATTCCGAGAGCATATATGTCGGTTCTTGCATCTGACTGACTGAAACCGAACTGCTCGGGAGCGGCATATTCGGCGGTGCCCATCAGGCATGTATCGTAATTCTTCCCGCTGTCAAATTTCTTTGAGGCGTTGAAATCAATAAGTGTAACCTGCATATCTGATGAAATTATAATGTTTGAGGTCTTGATATCTCTGTGAATAATCGGGGGCGTGCAGCTGTGAAGAACGCTGAGTATATCGCACAGATTGCTGATTATATCTGCGGCATCGCATGCAGAAAACGGACCGTGCTCGGATATGAATGAGGAGAGTGGAGTCCCATTTATGTATTCCTCTATTACAATCAGTCGGTTTCCGTCCTCGGCGATATGATATATCCGGGGGATGCCGGGTATGTTCATGTCTTTAAGTGATGTGTAAAGCTCCCTGTCATATATTGAAAGATGTTTTTTTATATAAAATCTTCCGGTCTCTCTGTGCTGTACAAGAAAAACCTCTGATTTATCTGAAACTGTTGCTTTTTCTTCATAGAATGAAAGTATAGCCATATCTTCTGAATTCATATTCTGTGCTCCTGTATTTGATTTTATCCTGAATTTATTATATCATATTGGCAGCCTTAGGCGATATGTGTATTTCATCAGCTCTTGAAGCCCCGGCTCAATTTGTGAGATGCTTGCGGCAGGTCTTCCTCGCTGTGAAATGCATTATATCATAATAAAGAGTTTTACAGAAAATATATATGGAGAGAATATGAAATCACAGGAAACAACGGCAAGACTTGAAAACATTCTTAAAAAGGTTAAAGATGAAACAGAAGTAAAAAAATATATGGATAAGTACACAGCGGAAAGCTATGACAGCTTTGCCCGGTATTTCAATGAGTACATAGGCGAACACAATCTGACTGTGCCTGAGATTACGGAGCGGAGCGGCATAAGCGGAAATTATGTATATAATATTGTAAACGGTGTCAGAAATCCCAGCAGGGATAAGATAATTGCGCTTTGCATAGGTGCGGGAATGGATGTCAGCGAATGCAACCGCGCTTTAAAAATTGCGAAAGAGGGAGTCCTCTATCCGAAAAACGAAAGAGATGCCCGGATTATAATTGCGATAAACAACGGCATTACAAGGGTTATGGATATAAATATCATTTTAGATAATGAGGGACTTGAGCCGCTGCTTTAGAAAACTTTTTGAGAGCGAAAATATATATTGGAACTGATAATACATATATGATATAATTAAGGGACACATAAAGTGTCCTTTTAAAATCGAGCAAAGGAGAACTACAATGGAACCTAAATACAAGCGGGTACTTTTGAAAATCAGTGGCGAGGCTTTGGCCGGAGCGGACAGGACAGGACTTAATGACGATATGCTGCAGACAGTTGCAGAGCAGGTCAAAGAGGTTCACGACCTTGGCGTTCAGGTTGCCATCGTTGTCGGAGGAGGCAACTTCTGGAGAGGCAGGACCAGCGCAAGCATGGACAGAGCAACAGCGGACTACATGGGTATGATGGCAACCGTAATCAACGCTATGGCACTTCAGGACGCATTTGAGAGAGTCGGACTCAAAGCCAGAGTGCAGACCGCAATAGAGATGATAGAGATTGCAGAGCCGTATGTCAGAAGAAGAGCCATCAAAGAGCTTGAGGACGGCAATGTTGTAATCTTCGGCGCAGGCACAGGCAACCCGTTCTTCTCAACAGATACAGCGGCAGCGCTGAGAGCGGCTGAGATTGAGGCGGAGGTTATACTTCTTGCCAAAAAAGTCGATGCGGTTTATTCAGACGATCCTGAAACAAACCCTGATGCAGTTAAATTCGACAGACTTACACATAAGGAAGTTCTCGAAAAGGAACTCAAAGTTATGGATTCAACAGCGGCATCGCTTTGTATGGACAATAACATCAAAATCCATGTATTCGGCATTGCAGACAAAGGCAATGTTCTCAAAGCAATATATGGAGAAACAATAGGCACACTTGTAGAATAACAGATATTTGGAGGTAAAATATGAGTGTAAATGTACAGAAAAACCTTGAAGAAAAAATAAGCAAGAGCATAGAAGTTTTAAAAGAGAAATTAAACTCAGTAAGAGCAGGTAGAGCAAATCCTGCGCTGCTGGATCAGGTTCAGGCTGAATGCTACGGCAGCACAATGCCTATCAAAAACATAGCAAACATTTCAGCGCCGGATCCAAGAACAATCGCAGTAATACCTTTCGACCCGTCAACAGTCAAGGATATCGAAAAAGCGATAATGGCAGCAAACCTGGGCTTCAACCCGTCAAACGACGGCAAGACAATCAGACTTGTGATTCCGCCTCTTACAGAGGAACGCCGTAAGGAAATCACAAAGACCGTAAAGAAGATGGGCGAAGAAGACAAGGTTGCAATAAGGAATCTCAGAAGAGAAGCAAACGATGAGCTCAAAAAACAGGAAAAAGCAGGCGAGCTTACAGAAGATGATCTTAAAGCAGAACTCGAAGATGTTCAGAAAAAAATAGACAAGGCTGTTAAGGACATTGATGAAATCGTAGCCAACAAAGAAAAAGAAATTATGGAAGTTTAATAAACCCTGTAGTGTGGCTCGTGCAAACGGCCACACTACTTGTATGAGGTGAATATGCTTGACAAAACACGAATGCCCCGCCACGTCGCCGTTATAATGGACGGCAACGGCAGGTGGGCCAAACAGAGAAAACTGCCCAGATTTGCAGGGCACAATGCAGGTATGAAATCCATGAAAGAAATCGTAAGACGTTCCTCAGATCTTGGAATTGAGCATCTTACGGTGTATGCTTTCTCCACAGAGAACTGGAAGCGTTCGGTGGAGGAGATTTCGGGGATTTTCAGACTGCTTGTAATATACATTGACAATGACCTCAAAGAGCTTCATAAGAACAATGTCAGAATAAAAATTCTGGGGGATTACTCCAGAATCCCCGCAGATGCAAAAGCAAGACTTGAAAAAGCACTGGAGCTTACGGCATCAAACACAGGGCTTCAGTTCAATATTGCCCTTAACTACGGCGGCAGAGAGGAAATTCTCCGCGCAGTTAAGGCTATTGCGGCCAAAGCGCAGGAGGGACTGATAGCGCCGGAGGATATAGATTACGATATGATTTCCTCGCAGCTTTATACCGGTATGTATGACGTTCCGGATCCGGACGTTGTAATCAGAACCAGCGGAGAGGAAAGACTTTCAAACTTCCTGCTGTGGCAGGCAGCCTACAGCGAATTTGTATTTTCAGATGTATTGTGGCCTGACTTCACGCAGGAGGAATACGAAAAATGTCTTGAGGAATTTCAGGGAAGAGACAGACGTTTTGGAGGTAGATGATTATGAAAACGAGAATACTTGCAGGGCTGGCAATGCTGCCTCTGCTTCTTGTAATATATTTCGGCGGCTGGATTTTATGGGTCTGCTGCCTTGCAATAGGAATAATGGCGATTTACGAATTTTACAGGGGCTTTAAAGCGATGGATATACACGCAAGTCTTCCCATAGGCATCGGAGGAGCGGTGCTTCTGTATATTATAAATCTGGCGGCTTGCGGAGGGCATCTGGGAGAGCCTCTTGACTATCACTGGTTTATGGTTTGGTTCTTTGCCTGCGTTATAGCTTCGCTTCTTTATCTGTTCAAAATCGAGGAGAGAAAGCTTGAGGACGGGCTGGTTACAATTATGGGACTTTTCTATGTGGTATTCTTCTCATTCCACATTACGATGATAGACCAGCTTGCGGACTACAGAATACTGGTATGGCTTGTATTTATCACAGCTTTCGGTACAGATATATTTGCATACTTTGCAGGAGTGACCCTGGGCAAACACAAGCTTTGCCCTAAGATAAGCCCTAAAAAAAGCATAGAGGGCTCCGTCGGCGGTATGCTGGGAAGCGTGATACTCAGCCTTGTATTCAGCCTGATATTCGCAAAGGAGCTGATGCTTCACTGCGTTATAATGGGTATTCTCGGCGGTGCAATCTCACAGTTCGGGGATCTGACAGCGTCTATATTCAAGAGAAAAATGGGCATCAAGGACTACGGTAATCTGATACCGGGACACGGCGGTATTATGGACAGATTTGACAGCGTGCTTTTTACAGGCCCTATGGTTTATTACTATATAATTCTTGTTATCATGCAGGTATAGACAGATGAAAAAAATAGCGATACTGGGCTCTACAGGTTCCATCGGAACACAGGCCCTTGATATAATTGAGAGAAACCCCGATAAATTTAAAGCGGCAGCGCTTACATGCAGCACCCGCATTGAGGCAATCAGGGAGCAGATTAAAAAATTCTCCCCTGAAATTGCAGCTGTAGGCAGGAAAGAAGACAGGGACAGACTTGCAGAGGAGTTTCCGGATACCGAAATAATGTACGGCCTTGAGGGACTTATTGCAGCGGCATCATGCGACTGTGACATGGTATTAAACTCGCTTCTTGGAATATCGGGTCTTGTGCCTACATATTATGCAATCAAAGCGGGCAGAGATATAGCTCTTGCCAACAAGGAAACCCTTGTGACCGGCGGACAGCTCATAATGTCTATGGCGGGGCAGCAGGGAGTTAAAATCCTGCCTGTAGACAGCGAACACAGCGCCATATTTCAGTGCATGCAGGGAAATGACAATAACAGAATCAAAAGAATACTGCTGACGGCTTCAGGCGGGCCGTTCAGAGGATATACTGCGCAGCAGCTTCAAAACGTTACACTGGAGCAGGCCTTAAATCATCCTAAATGGAATATGGGCAGCAAGATTACAATCGACTCTGCTACAATGATGAACAAGGGCTTTGAGGTAATCGAGGCCAAATGGCTCTTTGACGTTGCACCGGAGCAGATACAGGTGCTGGTGCACCCTCAGAGCATAGTTCATTCAATGGTGGAATTTGAGGACACCTCGGTTATGGCGCAGCTTGGACTTCCCGACATGAGAGTTCCTATAGGATATGCATTTTCGTATCCTGACAGACTGGAATACGACTTCCCGCGCCTCGATCTGTTTGAGGCAGGGCAGCTTACCTTTGAAAAACCGGATATGGAGGTATTCAAATGTATCGGCTTTGCCTATGACGCAATCAGAGAGGGTGGCAGCTATCCTGTTGTATTAAACGGAGCCAATGAGGTTCTAGTCAAGCTGTTTTTAGAAAACAGAATTAAATTTACGGACATACAAAACACACTGGAGGAAGTGCTTAATCAGCACAATCCTGAGTATAATATAGACTTAGAAGGCATATTAGAGGCTGACAGAGCGGCAAGAAATGCCGTAATAAATATTTTACAGGGGTAATGAAATGACAGTAATTTATGCAATAGTAATATTTCTGCTGCTTATATTTATCCACGAGTTCGGACACTTTATAGCGGCGAAGCTTTGTAATGTCAAGGTAAACGAGTTTGCCTTGGGCATGGGACCTGCGATATTCAAAAAGCAGGGAAAAGAAACCCTCTACGCCCTGCGCATAATTCCGATAGGCGGCTACTGCGCAATGGAGGGAGAGGATGAGGACTCGGACGATGAGCGCGCGCTGAACAAAAAAAGCGGCTGGCAGAAATTCTTCGTATTTGTTGCCGGAGCCACGATGAATGCAGTTCTGGCGCTGGTTATCATGATAATCATAGCGCTTGTATCGGGCAGTGCCACCAACACTGTCGGAGGCGTCACAGAGGGACTGCCTGCGGAGGCTGCGGGACTAAAACCCGGAGATACCATAATGGCAATAGACGATGAGCCTATGAAAGACTGGCAGCAGATAATAACGACAATTTCCGAAACCGACAAGGAGGAGATAACTCTTACGGTAGACAGAGAGGGTGTTACAGAGGATATCCCTGTAGCTGTATACTATGACAAGCAGGAAAAGCGCAACAAGCTTGGAATAACCACGCAGGTTACTCATAACCCTGCAAAAGCGGTGGTAAACGGAGCAAAGGGCACCTGGTCTATGGGAGTTACCATGATTAAAGTCATAGGGCAGCTGTTTACGGGAGATGTGGCAGTCAAAGAGCTTTCGGGACCTGTGGGTATTGTAACCATTGTAAATGAAACCTCCAAAATGGGCTTTGTTTATGTTGCATATCTGACCGCCCTTATATCCTTAAACCTTGCCATAATGAACCTGCTGCCGTTTCCTGCACTTGACGGAGGCAGAGTGCTGTTCCTTGTCATAAGGAAGATAACAGGTAAGCGTGTTACAGACGAGATTGAGGGCAAATTCCATTTTGCAGGACTTATATTACTGTTTGCGCTGATGATATATGTAACCTTTAACGATATAGGAAGGATAATATCCTGATGAAAAACCAAGTGATTTGCGGGGGCGTTGCAATAGGCGGAAATGCCCCTGTTTCGATACAGTCGATGACAAATACCAAAACCGCAGATGCCGCAGCCACAATCGAGCAGTGCCGCCGCCTCACAGACGCGGGCTGCGATATAATACGGATTACGGTTAATACGAAAGAAGCGGCAGAGGGCTTTGCCAAAGTGCGAAAAAGAATTGACGCGCCGCTGGTTGCGGATATACATTTTGACTATACCCTTGCCCTTGCGGCCATAAATGCAGGAGCAGACAAGATAAGGATAAATCCCGGAAATATAGGGGATACGGACAGAGTAAGGCAGGTGGCGGAGGCTGCCCGCAGCGCCGGTATTCCTATCAGGGTAGGCGTAAACTCAGGCTCTCTCGAAAAAGAAATACTTGCAGAATACGGCGGAGTATGCGCCGAGGGACTTGCGGAGAGCGCCATTAAAAATGCCGAAATTCTTGAGCAGCTGGGATTTAACGATATAGTTTTATCCCTCAAGGCCTCCGATGTTAAGATGAACAATGAGGCCTACCGCATTGTAGACAGGAAATCCGATTATCCTCTGCATATAGGAGTGACAGAGGCGGGGACTGTAAACAGCGGAATTATCAAATCCTCAATAGGAATAGGCGCTCTGCTGCTTGACGGCATAGGCGACACCATGAGAGTGTCTCTTACGGCAGATCCCGTTCGCGAGGTTGTTGCTGCAAAGGAAATCCTCAAAGCTCTTGATTTAAGAGAGGGGGCAATTGATATCAGGTCATGCCCTACCTGCGGCAGGACCGAGGTTGACCTCGAAAGAATAGCGACGGAAATAGAGGCAAGACTTTCTGCTCTTGAAGAGGCCAGAGCCGGCAGAGGCAGGCTCAAGGTGGCGGTTATGGGCTGCGCCGTAAACGGCCCCGGAGAGGCAAGAGAGGCTGATATCGGAGTTGCCTGCGGCAGAGGCGAGGGCCTTATCTTCCGCAGAGGAGAGATAATCAAAAAAGTTAAAGAAAGCGAAATAGTCGAAGAAACAGCAAGGATGGTTATGGAATATGAAAACTTATAGAGCATCACATATGATAAAAATGGACGATTTAAATCATCACAAAAACCTGTATGCCGGAAGAGGCATAGAGTGGATGGTTGAGGCATCATTTATCGCGGCGGCAGCCGAAACAGGCGACAGACACGGACTGCTGTTCAAAAACTGTCACAAATTCGAGTTCAACAAATCAGTTGAGCCCGGTGAGATAATAAGCTACTGCAGCACACTGGTAAGATGCGGCAGGACAAGCATTACAATTCACGTGGATCTTATATCAGAGGAAACAGGTGAAATCAAGGCGACAGGATATACTACATTTGTAACCGTTGTGGCAAATACTCACGACAAGAGAGTTCACGGAATAGTTTTAGATGAGACAGACAACAAAGAAGAACTTGAATGGAGAGCCGAAGCAGACAGCTTCTTCGGCAGATAGCATAGAATATGAAAAACCTTATTGAAAACAGCATCAGCTGGGAACGGCTGGGCAGACACCCCAAAAGTGAATACGGATTTTCAATAGAGAGAGCCGTTATGTCTAAGGAAACAGGAATACTTACCATAGACATAAGGGCTAATTTCGTTATGCCCTACGAAGACGTGCTCAAAATCAGAGCCATAGTCAAAAGCGAAGTGCCGGCATTAAAGGATGTGAAGCTTGAATTTGTCTATGATAATGTGATACAGACAGATGAAGAAATCATAAGACATTTCATAGAGCATATGATAGCCATAGTAAACGGCAAATATCACGGTATGACCAAGACCATAGTTACCGATGAATTCGAGCTGACAGGAGATATACTGAATATATTTGCAGTGGGACAGACTATGTGCGAGCAGCTCAACCGGGAGCTTGGACATACATTTGAGCAGCTTATTTCGGATAATTTCGGGATAACCTGCTCCGTATCATTTCTCAATCATCAGGAGCGATATGAGGAGAGCGTAAACGATATATGCTGCATAGAGGCAGAGGCTGTCAGAAAAGCCATGGAGGCTCCTCCAAAGCCTAAAAAAGCAGCTCCGGAAAAACCGTCCTACGGCGGCGGTGGCGGAGGCTTCAGAAGAAAGCCGAAAGAAAAAGACGTAGTAGAGGGCAACAAGATTATGGGCAGACGCATCAATTCAGAGGCAATGCCTATGCTTGAGGTTACTCAGGAAAGCGGCGAGGTTACCATAGAGGGCATAGTTTTCAAGCTTTCCGACAGGACTATCAGAGAGGGGCTTAAGCTTGCAACCATACTGGTTACCGACAAGAGAACAACTATGTGCGTCAAATGCTTTGTGCCGGACGAGAAAGCGGAGGAGCTTGCAGAGCATTTAACGCCGGGTACTTTTGCTAAAATCAGAGGTATGGCAGAGTGGGATACATACGACAACGTCCTTATAGTTAAAGCCAGGGATATAGAAAAAGGCGAAATAAAAGAAAGAAAAGACACCTGCGAGGACGGCAGGCGCGTGGAACTTCATCTTCATACCAAAATGAGCTCCATGGACGGTCTCAATGACGCCAAAGAGGTTGTAAAGCAGGCAATCAAATGGGGACACCCCGCAATAGCCATAACAGACCACGGCGTGGTTCAGTCCTTCCCCGATGCGGCTTCGGCGGCAGGCGACAAAATCAAAGTCATATACGGAATGGAGGGCTATCTGCTGGACGATACCGGTCTTATAGATGAGGAGGGCAATATCGACTACAAGGCGAGAGGAACATATCATATCATACTTCTTGCCAAGACCCAGGAGGGTCTGAAGAATATATACAAGCTGGTATCCCTTTCGCATCTCGACTATTTTTACAGAAGACCGAGGATACCAAGATCGGTGCTTGAAAAACACAGAGAGGGAATAATTATAGGAGCTGCCTGCGAGGCGGGCGAGGTATACTGCGGCTTCAAGCAGGGCAAATCCGACGATGAAATCAGAGAAATAGCCGGATTCTATGATTATCTTGAAATCCAGCCCCTCATAAACAACAGATATCTGGTGGAGGATGTGAAAATCTTTCCCGACAATGAGACGCTCAAAGACGTCAACAGGCGCATCATAGCCATAGCGGACAGCCTCGGCAAAATGGTGTGTGCAACCACAGACTCACACTATACAAACCCGGAGGATGCCATATACAGAAACATACTGTTTGCGGGACAGGGATACAAGGATGCCGAAAGCGGCGAGGGTCTGTATTTCAGAACTACAGACGAGATGCTTGAGGAGTTTTCATATCTTGGAGCAGACAGGGCAAGAGAGGTAGTTATAACTAACACAAATGCCATAGCAGACAGCATAGATGACGGAATACTGCCTGTACCTAAAGGCAAATTCCCGCCGCATATAGACGGAGCGGAGGAGACTCTGCGCAAGGCCTGCGCCGAGAAGCTCCACGAGATTTACGGCGACAATGTTGACCCTAAAATACAGGAAAGACTCGACAAGGAGCTTAACTCAATAATAGGAAACGGATATGCCGTAATGTATGTGTCCGCGCAGATGCTTGTAAACAAGTCGCTGTCAGACGGATACCTTGTAGGCTCACGAGGTTCGGTAGGATCCTCTTTTGCGGCAACTATGGCGGGTATTACAGAGGTAAACCCTCTGCCTCCTCATTATGTTTGCCCTGAGTGTAAATATCTTGAGTGGGGAGACAACGCTGAATATGACTGCGGAGTTGATATGCCCGAAAAGGCCTGCCCGAAATGCGGCGCCAGAATGGACCAGCTGGGATTTACCATTCCGTTTGAAACCTTCCTTGGATTTGAGGGCGACAAGGAGCCTGATATAGACCTTAACTTTTCGGATGAATTTCAAAACTCGGTGCAGAAATACACCGAAACGCTGTTCGGCAGTGAAAACGTGTTTAAGGCGGGCACCATTTCAACGGTTGCCGAAAAAACCGCTTACGGCTTTGCAAAGGCTTA
>URGK01000079.1 GCA_900547295.1 uncultured Eubacteriales bacterium | reverse complement strand
GGAAGAATTGCAGCAAACCCGGCAGCTATCGACTTTTGCACAACATAAAGGTATAATTCTGTTACAAACTAATTATATATATTACTTCTAAAAAGTATATTAAATCAACAGACTGTCCGGAGGAAATATTATGATATCAGATGAAAGAGTAACAGATATATACCATATTGCAGAGCGATTTAAAAAATTATGTAAACAGGCATATGAAGTGTATTTGCCCTTGGTTGAGAATATCTGTATTAAGGAAGCGTCCGAAGACGAAGTGGTGCATCTTCTTGACTATTTGATGGATTTTGCCTATGATGAACAAATCTTTGAACTGTTCAAAAGGATATGCATGAGATATCTGGACGTATATCCAGAGTGCATTAAATTTTACATCGAAGAATACAGGGAAATGTGGTATAGCGAAAGTGAACAAGCAGATTAAATTACCTTAATAAGGATGTTTATTATAACTGACAGTTGTACGTAAAGTGATTTTGAATAATTAACAGGACTTAATGATATAAACCAGAATACCATAATCGAGGAGGGACTCTAATTGAAGAAAAAAGAAGAAATAACCATTCGCTCCAGCGCAGCAGAATATTTAACCTATGTTGCCTCTGTTGGTGATCAGCAGGACAGTATTGAGATGCGCTATGAGGATGAGAATATATGGTTGACACAAAAGATGATGGCCCAGCTTTATGATGTGTCAGTGCAGAATATTGGTCAGCATATTAAGAAAATATATGAAGATAGGGAACTGATTCAGGAAGCAACTATAAAGAAATTCTTTATAGTTCAAAATGAGGGTGGTAGGCAGGTCAATCGCGGAGTAACTCACTACAATCTTCAGATGATCATTGCAGTTGGCTTTAAGGTAAATAATGAGCGGGCAGTACAGTTTCGCAAGTGGGCCAATGGTATTGTTAAGGACTACACCATTAAAGGCTGGGTTATGGATGATGAAAGACTTAAACGCGGTACATATCTTACAGAGAAATATTTTGATGAACAGCTTGAACGTATCCGGGAGATAAGGGCAAGTGAAAGGAAATTCTATCAGAAAATCACAGACCTTTATGCTACAGCAATAGATTATGACAAAGATGCGCTGGCAACAAAGCGCTTTTATGCATCGGTCCAGAACAAGATGCATTTTGCAGTTCATGGTCATACAGCAGCTGAACTGATTGTAGAAAGAGCTGATCACAAGAAAGACCATATGGGACTTACAACATGGGCGGATGCACCGGACGGCAAAATTAAAAAGAGCGATGTTACAATTGCAAAGAATTATCTGAGTCAGCACGAACTGAAACAGCTTAATCGTATGGTTACTGCATATCTGGATTTTGCTGAG
Organism: uncultured Eubacteriales bacterium; assembly: GCA_900547295.1. Classification (GTDB taxonomy): domain Bacteria; phylum Bacillota; class Clostridia; order Peptostreptococcales; family Anaerovoracaceae; genus UMGS973. Next base: position 10,723 of record URGK01000079.1, on the reverse strand, counting down.
AGTATGACACTAAGACATATATCGCTTGGGGAGCATTTTTGATGATTACAGTAAAGAAATGTTCCCCAATTGATGTTGATTATTAATAAGCATTACAGTACAATTATTGTAATAAATGTTCCCAACAGATTAGAGACGGTGTCTGCACAATATAGCAGAGGTAATATTATTAGTTTTGGAGTACAATTTATGAACAGTACAGAGGAAAAATACAATATTGGAAGGCTTGAGTTTGCAATATTCTGTATCGAAAATATTGCAGTAAGACTGAATAAAGATGCAAGGGCAGTTTATGCTGCTTTAGTGGAAAAAAGCGATATTCTTTACGGATACATTGTTCCGGAGTTTGAAATCCTGCATACACAAAGCAAGGACTATATTATTGATGACATTATTGATGTTATGAAAGAAAGAGGTGTTGAAGTATGATTTTGTATCATGGTTCCTGGCTTGAAATATCAAGACCGGCTCTAATATACTCCAGACCGAATCTGGACTTTGGAACAGGCTTCTACACTACACCTATTTATGAGCATGCTGTAAACTGGTGCAGTAAATTTAAACGACGCGGAAAAAACGGAATTATATCATGCTTTGAGTTTGATGAAATCGCCTTCAGCAGGCTTAAACTGCTGAAATTTGATTCATATTCAGAAGAATGGCTGGACTTCATTTTGAATTGTCGAAGCGGTAATGATAAAACAGACTATGATATTGTTGTCAGTGGTGTTGCAAACGATAAGGTATTTAATACGGTTGAACTGTTCTTTGACGGACTGATAGATAAAACAGAAGCAATAAGCTGGCTGAGATATGAAAAACCAAACCTGCAGATATGCCTGCGTTCACAGGAATCCATTGATAAATATCTGCATTTTGAAGGGAGTAAACAGGTATGAATGCAAATCCTGTATTGTTACAGAAAAAGTATGCTCGGATAGTCGAGAAGTTCGCTGAGAAAACAAATATTACATTAAAAGAAGCTTTGGATATTTTTTATCATTCGAAGCTGTATGAATTAATGAGCGAGGGTGTATCTGATATGCACTGTATGAGTGATGATTACCTGGTGCAGGAACTTGCAGATGAGCAAGCCGAAAAATAAGAATTAAAAGCAAATGGTCATCGGCAAATCAGCTATAACTGATACGGAGCCCATGCAGGAAGATTTCTTGCAAATCTGCAGAAGGAAATCAGCAGATTAAAACAGTTAAGATATGATTTATAATGTGATACAAACAGAAACGGAGGTACTGATATGCTTGAAACAGGAATTAAAGCGCCGGGATTTGAGCTTCCCGACCAGAACGGCAAAATACATACGCTGGATGAATACAGAGGATGCAAGGTTATCCTGTATTTCTATCCGAAAGACAATACTGCAGGCTGCACCAAACAGGCCTGCGGCTTTGCAGAGCTTTATCCGCAGTTTACAGAGAAGGGCGCGGTGATAATCGGAGTAAGCAAGGACAGCGTTGCATCACACAAGAAGTTTGAAGAGAAATTCAATCTTCCTTTTACACTTCTGTCAGACACAGAGCTTTCCTGCATCACAGCTTATGATGTGTGGAAAGAAAAAACAAACTACGGTAAAAAAACAATGGGAGTTGTCCGCACCACATATCTAATTGATGAAAACGGAATAATACAGAAAGTGGCAGGCAATGTTAGGGCCGCCGACAATCCCGCAAAGACTCTGAAGCTGCTCTGATGGTTTTAGAAGCGATTGTTATATATCTTGCGGCGGTAAATATTATTACATTTATAATGTTTGGTGCAGACAAAGCAAGAGCAGTAAAAGGCAGATGGAGAATATCAGAGGCGTCGCTTATACTTGCGGCGCTGCTGGGAGGCTCAATAGGAGCGCTGGCAGGAATGAGGGTTTTTCATCACAAGACAAGACACAGAAAATTTACAGTAGGAATTCCTGTGATTTTAGTACTTCAGATTGTTTTTATGGTGCTGTATTACCCGTATATACCTGCGCCGTTGTAAGAAAAAGCAGCTTTATTGTGACAAAACAATAAAAAAAATAAAATTATTTGTGGATTTTATCAAAAAGCACTTTATTTTTAACACATTGTTTGCTATAATAGCCCTTGTGTTTTGGATTATTAAATCATTTTTTTGAAAAGTGAGGGAAATGTAATGAAAAAAAATGTAGTTATAGTTGGTGCCGGACCTGCCGGAATATTTACAGCGCTTGAAATGTTAAACAAGGGCAGTAAAAAAAGCATTATGATCCTTGAAAAAGGCAGAGCTATCGAAAACAGAAGATGCCCCAAGGAAGTGACCGGACAGTGTGTCAACTGTCAGCCCTGCCATATTACAACAGGATTTTCCGGAGCAGGCGCTTTTTCCGACGGCAAGCTCTCATTAAGCTATGAGGTCGGAGGAGATCTGCCGCAGCTTATCGGCGAAGACAATGCGCAGGAAACTATTAACTATGCAGATAAAATATATCTCGACTTTGGCGCTGACAGCAAGATAGAGGGCATCGGCAGCGAAGAAGAGGTAAAGGCAATCAGAAAACGTGCAATCAAAGCGGGACTCAAGCTTGTAGACTGTCCTATCAGACATCTCGGCACAGAGAAAGCTCAGGACATATATGAAGCAATCGAAAAACACCTGCAGGCAAACGGCGTTGAGATTATGTTCAGCTGTGAATGTGTAGATATAATAGTTGAGGACGGCAGATGCGCGGGAGTTATTGCATCTGACGGCAAAAAAGAATTCAGCATTGAAGCAGGCAGCGTCGTTATTGCAGCAGGCAGACGCGGTGCAGACTGGCTTGACAGACTGTGCGACAGACACAATGTGGCGCACGAGCCGGGTATTGTAGATGTAGGCGTCAGAGTAGAGGTCAGAAATGAGATTATGGAGCATGTCAACAGCGTACTCTATGAGTCAAAGCTTATAGGTTATCCTAACCCTTACAAAGACAAGGTTCGTACTTTCTGCCAGAATCCGGGGGGTTTTGTAAGCCAGGAAAACTACGATGACAATCTGGCTGTAGTAAACGGACATTCCTACAAGGATTTAAAATCCGGCAATACAAACCTTGCAATACTTGTATCACACCATTTCAGAGAGCCTTTTGACAAGCCTATGGTATACGCCAGAAAGGTAGGAGAGCTTACCAACATGCTCGGCGCAGGCAGAATAATGGTTCAAAGATACGGAGATATACTTGACGGCAAGAGAACCTGGGAGAGAGAACTTGCAAGATCCAATGTGAAACCGACCCTTACAGATGCGGTTGCAGGAGATATAACGGCGGGACTCCCATACAGAACAATGACAGATATAATCAATTTCATACAGGCACTCGATCATGTGGTGCCGGGATTTGCTGCTGCAGAAACACTTCTTTATTCTCCGGAGATTAAATTCTACAGCAATAGAGTAAAAATGGATAAAGACTTCAACACAAGTATGCCGGGTCTTTACTGTCTTGGTGACTCAAGCGGCTGGACCAGAGGTCTGATGATGGCATCAGCCATGGGCGTACTGATGGGCAGAAGACTTGTATGATTTACTAAACAGAATTTCTGGCGGGGTATATGATATTTACCCTGCCTGTTATTATATTAGGAGGTACACAGGATATGAAGATAACAGATATTATTAAACAGGACAGACTGAGCCTGTCGTTTGAGGTTTTCCCTCCAAAAACAGACGACAAATTTGAAAAAGTGAAATTCGCCATAGAAGAAATCGCAGACCGCAAGCCGTCTTTTATGAGTGTTACATACGGCGCAGGCGGAGGCACATCAAAATATACGGTTGATATTGCAAGAGATATCAGAGAAAAAGGTGTTACTTCAATAGCGCATCTTACCTGCGTGTCCTCGAGCAGGCAGCAGGTAAGGGGCATGCTGGACAAGCTTAGAGAAAACGGCATCGAAAACATACTTGCACTCAGAGGCGATATACCTGAGGGGCTTGACCGCAGCAGGATGGAATACAGATATGCCAGTGAACTTGTAACCGAAATCAAAGAGTACGGCGGCTTTTGCATAGGCGGAGCATGCTACCCGGAAACGCACCCTGAAAGCAGTTCAAGTATGGAGGATATAGCCAACATCAGAAAGAAAGTGGATGCAGGTGTTGAATTTCTGACTACACAGATGTTTTTTGATAATGATATATATTACAACTTCCTTTACAGACTGCGTGAAGCAGGTGTTGATGTACCTGTAATTGCAGGTATTATGCCTATTACAAGCGCAAAGCAGATAGAGAGAGTAGTATCAATATCCCAGAACGCACTGCCGCAGAGATTTTTGCGTATAGTAGACAGGTTCAGAGATAATCCTAAGGCTATGAAGCAGGCAGGAATAGCATACGCCACAGAGCAGATTGTAGCCCTTTATGCCAACGGAGTAAAAGCCGTACATATTTATTCTATGAACAATCCGTCGGTAGTAGAGGCGCTTCAGAATAACGTATCGGAGATTATAGGATGACAAGGGTTTCAAATGACAAAATCGTCATAAATCCAAAAGAACTCAAAGCAAGGCTTGGCGGTGCGGATGACAGCGTCTCAAGAGCATTTACAGACAGCGTGGCAGATGAGATTTTATCTGTAATGAACTGTTCATACATCTTAAAAAAGACAGATATCAGCTTTACCGACAACGGCTGCAATCTGGGCTTCGGAGAAATTTCAAGCGCCAATCTCAGGAGAAATCTTACAGGCTGCGGCAGCGCGTATGTGCTTGCGGCAACTATAGGGCATGACGTGGACAGAGTGCTGAGAAATGCATCTCTTGTTTCGACTGCAAAGCACTTTGTGCTTGATGCGGTGGCATCCTCTGCAGTAGAGGCGCTCTGCGACTATATACAAGACAGCCTGCCGGAGCAGACCAAGGCCAGATTTGCTCCGGGATACGGAGACTTCACCCTCGAAATGCAGGGCAGACTCCTGGAATTTGTAGACGCATACAAAATAGGCATAAGCGTAAATGATTCATTTATGATGACGCCGATGAAAACCATCACAGCAATAATGGGGATAAAGTCATGAATATTTTAGAAGCAATTAAAAAAAGAAAAATATATTTTGATGGAGGCTTCGGGACTGTGCTTCAGGAGATGGGACTTGAATCCGGAGAGCAGCCGGCGCAGTGGAATATAGACCATCCTGACAGGATAACGGCAATTCATAAGGCCTACCTTGAAGCAGGCTCGGATATAGTAACAACCAATACCTTTGGTGTAAACAGCCTTAAATTCAACAATGCCGCAGAATATGCGGAGGCTGCTGTTAAATGCGCAAAGGAAGCTGTCAAAGGATATGAGAACAAATATATAGCCTATGATATAGGGCCTACAGGCAGACTCATAAAACCTATGGGTAATATGGAGTTTGAAGAAGCCGTCAGCATTTTTAAAGAGTGTACCGAATATGCTGTAAACTTCGGAGCAGACCTCATAATTATAGAAACCATGAACGACTCCTATGAAACAAAGGCGGCTCTGCTTGCAGCAAAAGAAAACAGCAATCTGCCGGTGTTTGTTACAAACGCCTATGATGAAAGACACAAGCTGATGACAGGGGCTGATGCAAAGACTATGATTGCAATGCTTGAGGGCCTTGGCGCCGATGCCATAGGTATGAACTGCTCCTTTGGTCCCGACAAAATGCTGCCTATAGTTAAAACCTACGCAGAATATGCTTCTGTTCCGATTATAGTAAACCCGAATGCGGGACTTCCTCAGATAAAGGACGGACAGACAGTCTATGACATTTCTCCGGATGCGTTCGCTGGTATTATGGCAGAGATTGCAGAACAGGGCGCAACGATACTTGGCGGCTGCTGCGGCACCACGCCTGAATATATCAGAAAAATGGCGGATAGAGTTAAAGAAGTTCCGTTCAGGCCTGCAGTACCTAAACCGCACAGTCTTGTTTCCTCTTATTCGCATACGGCTGAGCTTGGCAGGCTCCCCGTTATAATCGGTGAGAGAATCAACCCTACAGGCAAGAAAAAAGTAAAAGAGGCGCTTAGAAACAGAGATTACAACTATATACTTACAGAAGCGATAAAGCAGGAGGAGGCAGGTTCCCACATACTTGATGTCAATGCGGGAATTCCCGATATTGATGAGCCTGAGGTACTGTCAGAGCTTGTAAGAGAGCTTCAGACAGTTACAGACCTGCCGCTTCAGATTGATACCTCTGATACCGCTGCCCTCGAAAAAGCAATGCGTATATATAACGGCAAGCCTATGGTAAACTCCGTAAACGGCAGCGCCAAAAGCATGAACGCCGTATTTCCTCTTGTTAAAAAATACGGAGGAGTAGTAGTGGCTCTTACTATGGACGAGGACGGTATTCCGGAGACCGCAGAGGGCAGATTTAATATTGCGCAGAGAATTGTAAACAAAGCTGCGGAATACGGCATAGACAAAAAAGACATAATAGTCGATCCGCTTACAATGACGGTATCTTCAGACGATACCAGCGCGGCTACAACCCTTGCAGCGGTAACTATGATAAAACAAAAGCTTGGAGTATCCACAAGCCTTGGTGTATCCAATGTTTCTTTCGGACTTCCAAACAGAAGCATAATCAACTCCGCGTTCTTCACAATGGCGCTTTATGCGGGACTTGATGCGGCTATAATGGACCCTTATTCGCCTGATATGATGAAAGCCTACTATTCCTACAAGGCGCTTTCCGGCAAGGACAAGGGCTGTATGGAATATATAGCGTATACAGAGGGCAGAGAAGAGAAAAAACAGGAAGTAAAAACAGAAGAAATAACGCTTTCATATGCAATTCAGAAGGGCCTTTCGGAGGCTGCCGAGAAAATAACTGCGGCGCTTCTTGAAAATACAGCGCCTATTGATATAATAAATACAGAGCTTATACCTGCGCTTAATGCTGCGGGAGAGGAATTTGAGGCAAAAAAAATATTTCTGCCCCAGCTTATAATGTCGGCTGAAGCGGCAGGCAGAGCTTTTGACATACTCAAGAGCAGAATGCCTTCAAATACCGATGAGAGCAAAAAAATAGTTATAGCAACTGTTAAGGGTGACATTCACGACATAGGCAAAAATATCGCAAAGGCGCTTCTTGAAAGCTACGGCTTTTATGTTGTGGATCTGGGCAGGGATGTTCCGCCTGAAACAGTGCTTGAAAACGCAAAGGGCTGCAGTCTGATAGGCTTATCGGCGCTTATGACAACCACTGTGCCGTCAATGGAAGAAACTATCAGACTGATGAGAGAGCACAGCCCCGAGACAAAAATCTTAGTTGCAGGCGCAGTTATTACAGCGGATTATGCCGAGCAGATAGGAGCGGACTATTATGCCGCAGACGCTATGGACACTGTAAGAATTGCACAGATGGTTATAGGATAGGAATATGATACAGGGGTTATACGAAATCAGAAAAAACGAAAGCGAAAAACTGTTTACAATGTGGCTTGATGCATTTCACGATTATCCCAAGCTTGCGGAGGCTTTTCCGCAGATGGACAAAAAACTTGCCGCAATGGAGGCGACCATCAGATTTTACGGAATGTATGATTTAAAATACGGCCAAGCCTTTGCTACCGATGAGAATATTGATGACGGTATAGTGATTGTGGACTCGGAGGATATGCAGTACACTACTTCAAGATACATTGAAGCAGGCTGTTATTCCGACGGCTACAATGCCGCAATGAACAGGCTTACCGAGGAAGAAAAAAACAGACGCATCGCTGTATTTGATGAGCTTGATGAGCTCGAAAAAACAATGGATATACCGTATCCGCATATTTATATTGATTTCCTTGGTGTAAGAAGAAGCTGTCAGGGACAGGGCAGAGGCAGAAAGCTTATACACAAAATTACGGAATATGCAGACGGCAGAAACAGACCTCTTATGCTGTTTACCAATACATCGGACGATGTGGCATTTTATCAGAAAGAGGGATTTAAGGTAATCGGCGTTGCCAAATCAGACAAATACGGATTTGAGAATACATATATGGTCAGGGAGTCGGGAAAATGAGCAAACATACTAAGACAAACGTAATGAGAACGCTGGAAACAGCGGGTATCAGCTACGATACAATGGAATACGATGTTTCAAAAGGCTTTGTCAGCGGAGTTGATGCTGCGCACAAAACCGGCAGAGATGAGGCTGTGGTTTTTAAAACCCTTGTAACGACAGGTACCAGCAGAGAGCATTACGTCTGCGTGATACCTGTTGCAGAGGAACTTGATTTAAAAAAGGCCGCAAAGGTTTTCAGCGAGAAAAAAATAGAAATGCTTCACGCCAGGGATATAACTAAAGTTACAGGATATATCAAGGGCGGCTGTTCTCCCGTAGGTATGAAAAAACAGTTTAAAACCGCTGTTCATAATTCAGCCTGCGAGCTTGATAAAATATATGTAAGCGCAGGTAAACCCGGAATATCGGTAGGGGTTAACCCCCATGAACTTGTGCACCTTATAGGCGCACAGTTTGCGGATCTGATTGTATAGATAATCTTTCCAGTTTCTAGTTTTGGGTATAAAAGCTTGACAAGTGTGGCAAAATTGTGGTAGAATTAGTGCTGAAATGAGATAAAACTAGTCCAAACTAGAAAGAAAGGAATATCTATGAGATTTAGATGGATCAGTCTGTTTGTTGCAGTAATGATGATCACGATGGGGTTTTCAACTGTAACTGGATTTGCAGACGACGAAAACACCTTATCCCAGCAGACAGCTTCCCCAAGTTTAGAAACTATTGCAGATGAAGATTTACTGACTGCCGATGATGTTGACACGCCCGATAATGTCAAGGCTAAAGGCATCAGCAAATCAAAGATTAAAGTAAGTTGGGACTCCGTAGACAATGCGGACGGATACAAAGTATACAGGTACAACAAATCAAAAGGCAGATATACCTGTATCAAAACTATAACAGATGAGGACAAATGTTCATATACCAATACAGGTCTTGATACCAACACCAAAAAGACCTACAAGGTATCAGCATATGCATTGAGTGACAATGACGGCTTTGTAGAAAGTGACCTTTCAAAAAAAGCAAAGGCGACTACACATCCGAGAACAATCAGGGTTAAGGCTTATGCATATTCAGGCGGCGGCACAACCGCCAGCGGCAAAAAGGCTGCCAAAGGCGTAATTGCCGTAGATCCTAGAGTTATCAGGCTTGGCACCAAAGTATATGTACCGGGCTACGGATATGCGACAGCGGCAGATACCGGTGGAATGATTAAGGGGAATATCATTGACGTATATATGAACACAAATTCACAGTGCATTAAATGGGGAGTAAGATATATCACAATTAAGGTGTATGATTAAAAGAATTGCCATTACCGCAACAGGTAGTGGCTTTTTTGCGGGCAAATATATTACATAGTTTTTGTAGATGAAATATGCAAATGGTAGTATAATATATAGATAATATTGTAGATATCAGGAGGATATGATGCTTAAAGATAAAACAGTGGTACTAGGTATTACAGGTAGTATTGCCGCATACAAAATGGCTTCTGTAGCCAGCAGCCTCAGGAAACTGGGAGTAAACGTCGAGGTTATAATGACCTGTAATGCGACTCAGTTCATAACTCCGGTGACCTTTGAGGCAACGCAAGAAGTCCAAATTTACGTTTTTAATGTTTTTTTTCAAAAAAAACGGGGCGCAAAAGCACGCCCCGAAAAAATTACTTTCTGAGTTCCAACTTCTTAACGATAGCGCGGTATCTTTCGATGTCTTTGCTTTTAAGATAGTTGAGCATATTGCGGCGTTGACCGACCATCATCAACAAACCTTTGCGGCTGTGGTGGTCTTTCTTGTGCGTCGCGAGATGCGCGGTGAGTTCGTTGATACGAGCGGTGAGAAGCGCGATTTGTACTTCGGGTGAACCGGTGTCGCCTTCCGACCTTGCGTTGTCCAAAATAATTTTTTGTTTGGTTTCCTTATCCATTGTTTTGCCTCCTTCGGTGGATAAATAATTCGCCTTAGGCAAAGTATATCTGCGGAGATTTAGATAAACGTTGCAAAAGGTACGAGAAGAATATTATCATAAAAATAATTTTATGTAAACCGAAAACGCCTACTTTTTCCAAAATTTTTCGTGTCTTTCCCTTAAAGTTTCGGCGCGTTCGATATATCCTTTCACGTCTTTGACGTCGGCAAGACGCTCGATGCGGTTTTCTTCCCTGAAAAGCCGTTTTGAAATCGCGCCCGCGCCCGCCGCAAGGATATTGCAGTTTTCTTCCATAATATCGACGTTGTAAACGCACTCGGTACCGGGCTTTGCGTAGCCGCTGTTTTCAAGGTTTCCGGTGTTGTACTTCTGACGATACATATAATACGGTTCGTAACCCGCGTCCGTCAGCGCGCTTACCGAATAATCGATCATTTTTTCGGCGTCTTTGAGATTAAGCGGTTCGTAATGCGATTCGGTCAGGACGCTGCCGCGTTTCAGACTTAAATTGTGCACCGTGATGTTTTCGGGATTAAGGCATATCGCCTTATCGACGGAATATTTGAAATCGTCAAAGTTTTCCCCGGGGAGCGTCGCGATTAAATCCATATTTACGATAAAATCGTAATTTTTCGCAAGGTCGTACGCCCTTAACGTGTCTTCGACGGTGTGCGCCCGTCCGATAAGTTTCAGCGTTTTGTCGTGGAAAGTCTGCGGATTTACGGAAATTCTCGTAACGGATAAAATGTCTCATAGAATTCGCTATCCTCATAGCGGGC
>URGK01000078.1 GCA_900547295.1 uncultured Eubacteriales bacterium | reverse complement strand
TAGGGGCATAGACAAACTACCGGCTGAGCCGGTAGTCATGATTTGTTTTTATCTGTCCTCATCGTACAAAAGTAAATCATTTGGCGTGCAGCCGAATATACCGCACATTGCATCAAGTGTTTCATATTTTATAGATTTCGTTTCGTTATTTACCATGCGATTAAAATTCTGATAACTCATACCGAGCTGCTTCCAAAGCCAGTATTTGCTCTTGTTGTGTTTTTCAAGCATAGAAAGAACATCAAGCTTAATCATATCAAGTGCCTCCGTACTATCTAATGTTTTGATTAGATAATATATTGATGTTAGTGTAAAATAATTGTGGACTTTTTAAAGAAAAGAAAATAGAGATCAAATCCTAAGTGGTAAAATAAATTTGCAACAAAATCACGAAAGGAAGATCTCTATGGAAACAATTATACAACATATTGCATTGGATTTGGTAAAAAAAATCACAAAAAAAGCATATTCGGGTGGAATTAATGATATTGATGCTCTGGCATCTGATGTTCTGGTCGATTGCAGAAAAGCAGCATCATTAGTTATTGAAGCGATATATTCTCAGATTAATGTGCAGATACGAGAGGATAAGGCGGAAAGGAAGAAACTAGGGCTTGTCCTTAAAGAAAAGGAACGCAAAAGAGAGCTTCTTACGGAACAGGGCAGATTGAGTCTGCCTCGTGATTACTACTATGACAGAAATAACGGCAGATATGTTTCTGTCCTTGATTACATAACCGGGATAAGAGCATATGAGAGAATTGGAAACAATTTAAGCGCCTGTATGGTAAATCTTGCAACGGATATGTCATACGCGAAAAGTGCGCAGCTGTCATGCGGGGAAGAAGTAAGCAGGCAGACAGTGAAGAACCACATTATGAAAGTGGGTTCACTGGAAAAAGGTATTGAAAGCAGTCTGAAAAAAGAAATACAGGAGCTTCATATCTATGCAGATGAGGATCACGTTCATATGCAGAAGTCTGATAAGGAAAAAGGCAAAAAGAGCAGAATAGTTCCTCTTGTGACTGTTACGGAAGGACTGGATACAGATAACAGTAACAGGCATAGAACAAGAGGGAAAATGCATTTTGTAGACGAAGCATTTGATACAAAGGCTCTGTGGAAAAGCGTGGAAGGATATATAGGGAAGATATATGACCTGACAAAGGTAGAGAAAGTCTATGTACATGGAGATGGAGGCAGATGGATAAAGAACGGACTGGAGGATTTACCGCAGACAGTACATGTAATGGATGGATATCATCTTGAAAAGAAGCTGAAGGAGCTTTCAGTGAGATTTCCATCGAGAGGAGTAAGAAGCCGTCTGACAGAAGCAATAAAGGCAGGAGAGCGGAAGAAAGCGGATAAAATAGTGCAGAGCCTGTATGAAATAGCGTAAGATGACAAAGAGAGTGGAAAGATTAATGAATTTGGCAAATATCTTATGGGGAACTGGGAAGCAACAGAGAATAGAAAGACGCTGAATATACCGGGGAGCTGTACAGAGGCACAGGTAAGTCATGTGTTATCAGAAAGGTTCAGCAGAGATCCGCTCGGGTGGAGTGATAAGGGACTTGGAAAGCTTACCAAGCTGCGGGTTTATGTCAAAAATGGAGGAAGGATAAAGGCGGAGGACTTCAGGGAGCATGAGAGAAATACAACATACAGGGAGTATGCAGACAGGGTAATAAATGAGGCAATGGAAGGGGCAATTGACTGGAGTATATTTGATAGAAGACCATTTGTATTTAATGGAGCCAGTGGTACACAGATATTGCTGCATGAAATAGCCTGCATTAAAAACACACTTTGGAATTGATGTCAATCAAAAATTCCACAACAACTTGACACTATCTACAGGCTTTGTAAAACTTATAATCGAAACAGTTAAAACCGATGAGAACATCTGCCATGTAGCTTTGAAGCTGATAACATCAAACGGAGCTGTTACAGATTTCAGAGGCGGCAATGTGGCGGTTACAGTCAGCCTTAACAAAGAACTTGCAGCCAAGGAACTTGTATGCGTATACATTAACGATAGCGGTATCTACACACCGGTAGACGGAGCTCTTAATGCAGACGGCACATATACATTTGTAACAGGACACTTCTCGGAATATGCAGTAATGGAAAAAGCTGAAGCGGACAAGAAAATCTCCGAGCAGCTAAACAGCTTAATCAGCAAGGTTAATCTTAAAGTAAGAACCTCAAAAACAGCAAATAAGAACATTAAGGCTGTAGTGTCGGGAGATGTGAAAGCCCTGACAGATGCAGGTTATACGGTTAAGTACAGCTTCTACAGAGCAACCGGGAAATCTTCAAAATATGCTGCAAAGATTACAAAAGAACGCGGCACATATATAAACACTATAGGTAAGAAAGGTACTAAGTACTACTACAAGGCTAAGGCTCTTATATATGATGGAGATAAACTTGTAGGTCAGACTGAACTCAAACAGTGCAGGTATGGGGTTAGAATATGGAGTAAGTAAACTAGCCCGAATAAGGGATATTGCTTAGGTTATTTAACAGAACATATCTTAAACTGTTAAAACAACTGAATTAAGGTGTTTGACAGGTAATTCACTTTGTTATGGTGGATTGCCTGTTTTTGTATATCTGACTTGCCTGAAAACGTTCTGTACTTAATAAATCGGATATAAATTGTAATTATTACTGTTTTAGATGCGGTTAAAACTTGAATAAAATATAATTGTATATATTAAAATAATTAAAATTGGATATTTTAAAGAGTATAATTTTGTTGTAATATATTAAAAGACGATACATGTATTATCTTTTAATTCTATAACAAAGGAAGAGATGATAAAAATGAGCACAAACAATGCAGCTGCGGCAGCACCGCAGAACAAAACTAAAATGATTGTAATTAACGGCCTTTTCATAGCGCTTACACTGGTGGCAACAATGTTTATAAATATCAGACTGCCCCTTGTAGGAAACGGCGGCCTTATTCACCTTGGCAATGTACCTATGTTCCTCGGAGCCTTTGTTTTCGGCAGACGTACGGGAGCAATAGCGGGCGGCATAGGCATGAGCCTGTTTGACCTTATTTCAGGCTGGACCGCATGGGCGCCTTTTACCCTTGTAATTGTAGCAGCTATGGGATATGTTTCAGGCCTTATTTCAGAAAAACTCAAAGTACGCCCTGTAATAGCAAACACTGTTGCGGTAATCGCGGCGCTTGTTATAAAAATCGTGGGATACTACTTCACAGAGGTTATTCTGTACGGCAACTGGATTGTGCCTTTTGGCTCTATCCCGGGAAATATAGTTCAGGTTGCCGTTGCGGGAATTATCGTAATACCTTTTGCAGGCAAGCTTAAATCAATAGCAGCTAAATACTAAAAAATACACATACTTACAGGAGACCTTATTATGTACAAAATAATGACAGCAGGACCTACGCAGGTTCGTGAAAATGTAAGACAGGCAAGAAGCCTCGTATCAACAAACCCTGACCTTGATGAAGCTTTTTATGACTTCTACAAGGAAACCTGCGACATACTTGCGCAGCTTATGCATTCGTCAGGCAGAGCATATATACTTGGCGGAGAGGGAATACTGGGCCTTGAGGCTGCCTGCGCTTCTCTTACCGAGGCAGGCGACAGAGTGCTGGTTTTAGATAACGGCATATTCGGTAAAGGCTTTAAGGACTTTGTAACAATGTACGGGGGAGAGCCGGTTCTCTTTACCGCAGACTACCGCAGACCCATAAATCCGGCAGAGCTCAGAGAATTTCTTGATAAGGACTCCGATTTCAAATATGCCACAGTGGTTCACTGCGACACTCCAAGCGGCGTTATGAATGATATTTCAGCAATCTGTCCGCTGCTTGCAGAATACGGAATTATGAGCGTTGTAGATTCTGTTGCAGGAATGTTCGGCGAATACGTGAATGTTGATGAAAGCAGCATAGATATCCTGTGCGGCGGCTCGCAAAAAGCGCTGTCTGCTCCTCCGGGACTTACAATGGTATGGGTAAGCGACAAAGGTATGGCGGCTATGGAAAACAGAAAAACACCGATTGCGGCGTTTTATGCAAACCTGCTTACATTCAAGAACTATTACAGTGACAAATGGTTCCCATACACTATGCCGGCAAGTGATATTACAGGACTTCGCGCGGCAATAGACAATGTTGTTTCAGAGCCTGATATTATAGAGCGTCATCATAAAATTGCAGAGGCGGCAAGAACCGCTGTCAGAAATGCAGGACTGAAGCTCTACCTTGAGGATGGATTTTCAAACAATGTCACAGTTATTGAGGTTCCCGAAGGTCTGACAGATACACAGATACTTTCGACTATGAGAGATAAGTACAACGTTATGATTTCCGGCTGCTTCGATGTGCTGGCAGGCAAGGTTATAAGGGTTGGGCATATGGGTGAGAATGCCAATAGAGAGGATATGTGTATGACATTTGATGCTATGGACAAGACTCTCGAAGAACTTGGATTTGAACTCAAATGCAGCCTCAAAGAAGAATTCCTGAAAGCACTTGATAACTAGAGTATAAACTACACAGCTATAAACCAATAAGGACCCCGCATCGCTTAGGTGCAGGGTCCTGCTCATTATAATGTCATTTTATGATGCTTTACTGTCAATAAAGCTTCAGGACAAAGAAACTTTTCAGAAATTTGCAGAAGTGCTGCCTTTCTTTAAGAATATTATCAGGGAGGGAAAACGTGTCCTATAATAATAAATAACACCTGTACTTACTGCTGCGTAGAAGCAGAGGGATACAGGTGCTTTTTTCTGTTAGAAATATTTCTTTTTCTTAAAATATATGAACTCACATACAGCTATAATTAAAGCTACGGCAATTACTGCAATATAGCCGTATCTCCAGCTCAGCTCAGGCATATGCCGGAAGTTCATTCCGTACCAGCCTGTAAGCAGTGTAAGCGGCAGGAAAAATGTCGTGATGATAGTCAGAAATCCCATTATCCTGTTCTGATGGGCGTCCTGTGTTGACTGATAAAGCTCTCCGAGCTGCAGCAGATTCTCCCTGATGAACTGAACATGGTTCTGGAGACGTTCACAGCGTCTTGTATATTTGTCCCAGTCGTCAGGTTCTGATACAAATGAAGCACAGACAGGAAGCTGCAGCAGTTCTCCGATATCAACAAGCTGGTCATAATATGCATTTAGCTCGGACAGTTTACGTCTGTATTTTGTAAGAGATACGAATAAATTGCCGGTATTTCCCTCTGTAATATTATCCTCAAGCATTTCAGTCTGTTCCTCTATATGCGAAAGGTAAAGAATATCATCGGATATCATATTGCCCATAACCTGCATCAGAAGCTGCCCCGGAGTAAACGCATCGCCCAGAATTTCTGCCTGATTTTCTATCCACGGACCAATCTTGCCGCCGTTTTCGATAAAAACAATCTTAGAAGCTGTCAGACAGAAACCGAAGGTAAGCTGTGCGTCTCTGTATAAATCATTTTTCTTAGGCAGGCGTATCATGCCTGTAATGCAGTCCCTGAAAACCTCGGCCTTGCAGTAGCGCATTGATTTAAGGCTTTCGGCAAGCTCTCGGCAGCCTGAAAACCGCTCCCCATATTTATTATTAAACTCCTCTCTGCTCATAACCTGAAACAGAGCCCTGTCATATCTGTTCATATTTTTTCACCCATACATATTATTTGCCTTTTCATATATTTTAGCACCAAAGCCTGTGGCGGGCAAGATGCAGGGCTCTTAAAAATCTGCCCGATATATGATAAAATAAATATATATTTTGTCTGTCCTGTCAGAAATGCAGGCGGTATTGCGAATTAATATATGACAACAAAGAAAGGAGAAAGCGTTCTTGAAGATTACAAAGGAAAACTGCATCGCTCATATTGCGTCAGGAAACCCACAGGCCATTGAATACATAGTGGAAGAATACGGCGACCTTATCAAAACAGTACTGTGCAGAAGCCTTGGACAGCACCGCCAGCACTGGGAAGAATGTTTTAACGATGTGCTTATGGCTGTATGGAAAACCGGCGGAAGCTTTGACGGCTCAAAGGGAAGCATGACCTCGTGGCTTGCCGCTGTGGCAAAACACAAGGCTGTTGATTTTCTAAGGAAGGAAGTCCGGCACGATAACAGAGCGGAAGCCCTGACAGAGCCGGCTGTGTACGATGAGTATTCAGGGGAAACAGTGATTGATGAACTGCTTGAATGTCTGTGTGAAGAGGACAGGGAACTGTTCAGAAGACGCTATGTATATGAGCAGACTGCAGAGGAAATTACCGCATCAACGGGACTCAAAAGAGATGTGGTGTATTCGAGGCTTTCAAGAGGTAGGAAAAAAATTCGCAAAACTATGGAAGAAAGGGGTGCAGGCAGATGAAGGACAGATTTGAGATTATGTCGCAGGAAGAAAAAACAAGAGCGATAGACAGCTTCTACAAAGAAGCGGGGATTAAGAAACCCACGGGAACAAGGAAGAAAAAAAGGTGGATAACAGTAGCTGTGGCAGCATGTATTGTTCTTGTATTCAGTTTTACTCCGGCAGGAACAAGCGCGTGGGCCAAGGCAAGAGAGGCATTTATGGGAATAGGACAGTACCTCGGAAATTCCGCAGAGGACGACTACGTTTCTGTCATAGACCAGACACAGAAAAAAGGGGACATAACCTTTACGCTTAATGAGGTTGTGGCAAGTAATTACCAGATGAGGTTTTCGGTAACTGTCGAAAAGGATGACGGGACAGTGCTCAGATTGAGAGATGTCTGTGAACAGGTAACATTCATAAATGGTCTTCGCATAGGCGGAAGCGAAGATGATATAATGGGATATGGCAGCGGAAGCTATGGAGGCAAGCGCGATGGTAATAAGGGTATATATTTTTTAAATATCAGCTATGAATATGATATGCCGCTTTATCCTGAAATCAAAACGTCATTTTATGCAGAAGACCAGTGTTTTGATTTTAAATTCATCCTTGATAATAAGAGATTTAAAGAAGCAACCAAAGAGGTTGAAATTAATAAAGTGTTCGATACATCCGGGGGAGAGGTGCATCTGGGCAAGCTGATTATATCGCCTATTGATCAGAGTATAACAGTTGAGAACAAAGAGGATATAGAAGAGCCGCTTTATCTTGAAGGTACAGATGAAACGGGCGATAAAGTGGATTTCTTTAATTTTTGTACTAATGATATGTGGGGCAGCAGAATTAATGATGATGATACAAGCTATGAGCTTAATTATGATGTTAAATCATATACGCTGCAGTTCAGTTATGATGATTTGGAAACGGATGAACTTGTATATGTAGGCGAGCCGTTTACAATTGATATTCCGTAGCAGACCTGAGTGAAAAAGGGGATTTGAGTAATTAAAAGAGACAGGAGATTTTTAGCAAGCTCCTGTCTTTTTGGTCTTGAGATTTATCTGCTGCCTGCGGTGTCCGGAATTGCAGGCGTTACATATACTGTCCTGTTGTTTGTGAATATAACCATGCCGGGCTTTGCGCCGCTTGGTTTCTTGACGTATTTTACAGGCACATAATCTACAGGCACCTGCTCTGAATTTCTGGCCTTGCTGTGATATGCCGCAATGGCCGCCGCCTCGAATATGGTCTTTTTGTCCGGCTCTTTACCCTCGGTAAATACGATGACGTGAGAACCGGGGATATCCTTGGTATGAAGCCATAAATCTGTTTTTCCTGCCATCTTTAGGGTCAGAGTATCATTCTCCGTATTATTTCGCCCTACGAGGATTCTAAAGCCCTCTGAGGACACATATTCAACAGGAGAGGTTTTCTGTTTTTTCTGTACGGGATTGTTCTTTCTGCGCTTCAGATAACCCTCTGCCGTAAGCTCTGTGCGCAGAGCTTCTATTGTATCCGCGCTGTCGGCGTTCTCTATATATGAAAGCACTGACTCGAGGTACTGTATATCCCTGTCGTTTTCTTCTATCTGGAGAGCCTTTTCTTTAACAGCGGTCTTTGACTTGCCGTACTTTTTAAAATATATCTGCGCATTCTTTGACGGTGAATATTTGATATCAAGAGGTATCGTTACCGTAGTGCCGTCATAATAATTGTCAACGGTAACAGACCTGTCGCCCGTCTTGCACTTGTGAAGATTTGCAGTCAGCAGCTCGCCGTACAGCCTAAGGTCCTCGGAATTTTCGGCCTTTAATAAATCCTCGGACAATCTCTGCTTTTTAAGGTAGAGCTTTTTCAGCTTCTGCTCCACAGCTTTTAAAAGGTCAGTTCCTTTCTGTTTAATTCTGTTGGAGGAAGCTCTGTGAGAATAGTAGTATTCTACAGCTTCACTTACTGTATTGAAATCTACTTTATTAAGGTGGTTTTCATAGGCTCTCAGAGGAAATGCTGAAAATTCCATGGGAGAGCCGTCCTCTTTAAGATATACGCAAGGAGAGAAGTCGCCTGTGGCAAGCCTCTTCCTTATGGCTTCAAGATTTTCCGATATATTTCCCTCAAGCTCATCGGCAATGGAGGGACTGATGCCGCCTATGCAGTCAAGAAGCCGTCTGCTCTCAAATGAACTGATATCCTCTGCTGTGACCTCTTTGAAAGGAATTTTATCCTGTAAAGGCGGGCACTGATATATCATACCCGGAAGAAGCTGTCTTACTCTGCTGGTGTCAATTGAAATCCTCTTGATGCTGTCTATTATCTTGCCGGTGCCCTCATCTACAAGGGATATATTGCTGTGCTTGCCCATAATCTCGACAACAAGTTTTTTATTCACGTTAAAACCAAGCTCGTCCATAGTTTCGATATATATTTCCGCTATTCTCTCAGAGCCTACCTGCTTTACATCTGTAATTCTGCCGCTCTGCAAGTGCTTGCGAAGCAGCATGCAGAAAGCCGACGGGTTTGCGGGATTGCTGTAGCTTTCAGACGACAGATATATCCCCGCGTGATTGCCCGAAGAAGATATATACAGTTTCAGCTTGCCTGATTTTGAATGTATGTTAAATACCAGCTCCTCAGCTTCTGGCTGGTATACCTTTTCGATTTTTCCTCCCTGCAGCGTATGATTAAGCTCATAGGTTACCGCCGCAGTCATTATTCCGTCAAATGCCATAATCAATCTCCTGTCATAAGTGATATAAATATTTTAACATAAGAGTCTGAAATATGATATGATGTTTTTTCATAAAGACTGGTCGAAAGAAAGCAGTAAGTTCTTACAACAGACAGAAGAAGAACTCTTGCATGAGACCTGCCGCAATTTGCTTACACAAATTGGGCCAGGGCTTCAAGAGCTGATGAAATACAGATGCCTATTGAAGTTATTATGTGGTATGATGCTTTTCACACTGACTGGCAAATGAAATGCAGACAGAAGTGATGAAAAACAGATACCTATCAGAGTTATTATGTGGTATAATTATTCAGTTATCATTAATTAAAAGAAAAACGGAGGACAGATTGAATGATAAAAAGTATGACGGGTTTTGGCAGAGGGGAATACTCTGACGGCAAAAGAAACATAATAGTCGAGATAAGAACGGTAAACCACAGATACAGCGATATTTCGGTAAGAATGCCAAGAAGATACACCTTTGCTGAGGAGAAGATAAAAGCGGCGATTAAGGAAACCGTAAACAGGGGCAAGATGGATGTTTCCGTAATAGTTGAAAACCTTACGGAAGATGATGTTACAGTCAAGCTCAACCTGCCGGTTGCAAAGCAGTACTATGACAATCTCAGACAGCTCAAGGACGAATTTGATGTGACAGGCGATATATCACTGCAGTTTCTTTCAACACTTCCCGATGTAATGAAAGCCGCGCCGGACATTGAAGATGAGGAAAAGGTAACAGCCTCCCTTATAGTTCCGGTTAAAATGGCCGTTGAAAATCTTGATAAAATGAGATGCATAGAGGGCGAGAAACTGGCAGAGGACCTTGTGATGAGAGGACACCTCATAGCGGATATGGTTTCAGAGATAGAAGAATATGCCCCGCAGGTTGCCGAAAGCTATATGACAAGACTCAAAGAGAAAATAACGGACCTTATAGGCAATTCAGCATCGTTTCCTGAGGACAGAATTCTTGCAGAGGCCGCTATATTTGCAGACAAGAGCAATATTACGGAGGAAATAGTAAGGCTCAAGAGCCATATCAGACAGCTTGAAAATATAATTTCGGGGAACAAGGGTGAAACAGTAGGCAAGAAGCTTGATTTTCTTGTGCAGGAAATGAACAGAGAGGCAAATACCATAGGCTCAAAAGCCAACTTCCTTGATATAACCAATACGGTGCTTGACATCAAGAGTGAAATCGAAAAAATCAGAGAACAGGTGCAGAATATAGAATAATGCTTAGATTTAATGAGAATAACGAAGTGATACAGGAGCAGGAATACAGAGCTGTTCTTGTGGGACTTGAACTTAATAAGGATATATCTTATTCGATGCAGGAGCTTGCAGGACTTGCTGAGGCTGCAAATGTCGAGGTTGCGGGAGAGATGGTTCAGCATCTTGAAAGACCAAACAAGGCTACATTTATAGGCAGCGGCAAGGTTGAGGAACTGGCTCTTATGTGTGAGAATATGGAGATTGATACGGTCATATTCAATGACGAGCTTTCGGGTATGCAGCTTAGAAATCTTGAAGAGGCTCTGGGCGTGCGTGTAATTGACAGAACCATACTTATACTTGATATATTTGCAGACCGCGCGCTTTCAAAGGAGGGCAGGCTTCAGGTTGAGTACGCCCAGCTTGCGTACAGGCTTCCAAGGCTCACAGGCTTTGGCAAGTCCCTGTCAAGACAGGCGGGAGGCATAGGCACCAGAGGTCCCGGAGAGAAAAAACTCGAAACGGACAGAAGACATATTCAGAAACGAATGGACGACATTCGCGCAGAGCTCAAAAAAGCAAAGGCTGTAAGGGCTACGCAGCGCGGCAGACGTGAAAAAAACAGCATACCTGTAGTTGCGCTGGTGGGGTATACAAACTCCGGTAAATCGGCTCTTATGAACAGGCTGCTTGGAGATATGGACAAAGAGGACAAATCCGTATTCGAAAAGGATATGCTGTTTGCAACACTTGACACATCACATCGCAAAATTTCGTTTGATACAAATCAGGAATTCATACTTATAGATACTGTAGGCTTTGTAAGCAGGCTGCCGCATTCGCTTGTGGAGGCTTTCAAGTCCACCCTTGAAGAAGTAAATTATGCGGATCTGCTCATTCACGTTGTGGACAGCTCATATGAGGCCTGTGATTTTCATATTGAAGTGACTGATCAGGTATTAAAGGAAATCGGAGCGGGAGATAAAGAAAGAATAATAGCGTACAATAAATGTGACATAGCGGAAACAGAGCCCGTGTGCAGCGAGGGCTGCGACTGGCTGTGGATTTCGGCAAAACGCGGAGATAATATAGACGAGCTTACAGAACTTATTAAAACAAAGATATTTTCAGACAGAGTAAGAGCCACGCTCCTGATACCTTTTGACAAGGGCGATGTGGTTTCATATCTGTGCGGCAAAGCGACAGTCTTTTCGATGGATTATACCGAAGATGGCACTGTGCTTGATGCGGAAATGTCAAAAGAGGATTACAGCAGGTACAAAAGATATGATACTTTATAAGACGGTTGGAAAGGCTGCGCAGGCGGAGCAGATTATAGAAAAATCAAGATTTATAACTCATGTAAGGCCTGTAGCGAGCAGGGAGGAAGCTGACAGCTTCTTTGCGGAAATAAAAAAAGAATATAAAGATGCAACACATAATGTTCCGGCTATGGTTATAGGCGACAAATTCCAGATACAGTGGGCAAGCGACGACGGGGAGCCTCAGGGCACCTCCGGCGCGCCTATTGTGCAGATGCTTGTAAATGAGGGAATTACCAATGTGGCTGTTGTGGTAACCAGATATTTTGGCGGAGTCAAGCTGGGAACAGGAGGGCTTGTCAGAGCTTATACCTCAAGCGCAAGGCTGGGGATTGACGCCGCAGGTGTATGCAATGTTACCCAAATGGCAGTTATGAATATAAAAATGGACTATTCTTTTTTAAGTAAATTGCAGAATTTTTCCGAAAAAGGACTGTTTAAAATAGAGGACATAATTTATGAGGATATGATTACGGCTGCCATATGCTGTGATGAGGATAAAAAAGAAGACACGAGATTGCTTATTGCCAATATGACAAGCGGGAAATTTGAAGTCGTTTTTGAGGGAGATAAGCTTGTAAATGTTGAAATTTAAACGTTTTTGGGCGATTAAAATTTATTAAAAAAAGTAAATATTTTTTGTCGAAAATTCATTGACACAGGGGTACCATTGTGGTAAGATAATGAAGTCGCTCAACGAGAGCACAAAACAAAATAGCAAATAAAAAACTTATAAAAAAGTGAAAAAAACACTTGACATAAGAAACCAAATGCTGTATAGTTAATAAATGTGTCGAGCAGATAAAATGCTTCGGGCGTATAGCTCAGCTGGGAGAGCACCTGCCTTACAAGCAGGGGGTCATAGGTTCGAGCCCTATTACGCCCACCAATTGCGGCCTGGTAGTTCAGTTGGTTAGAATGCCAGCCTGTCACGCTGGAGGTCGA
>URGK01000077.1 GCA_900547295.1 uncultured Eubacteriales bacterium | reverse complement strand
ACGTGACCTTTGAGGAAAAGGGCCTGCCGGAGCTTTTTGCTCAGGCGAGGTGCCCGAAACTTATAGCACCTGCAATGAACACCAATATGTATAACAACAATATTTTACAGGACAACCTGCGCAGATGTCAGAACTGCGGCATCAGAATAATAGAGCCTGCAAGCGGGCTCTTAGCCTGCGGCGATGCCGGCAGAGGCAAGCTGCCGGAGCCTGAATTACTGGTTGAGCATATATTGAGTGAAATACAGTATGCCAAAGACCTGAGAGGCAAAAAGGTGCTGGTTACGGCAGGACCTACTATGGAGGCGATAGACCCCGTGCGGTATATTACTAATCATTCAAGTGGCAGAATGGGATATGCCATAGCAGGATGCGCAGCCTACAGAGGCGCGGATGTCGTACTTGTAACCGGCAGAACTCACATAGAGCCACCGATTTTTACAAAGGTGATAAAGGTTACAGATGCAGAAAGCATGTACAACGCCGTAATGAGTGAAATAGATGACGCAGATATAATAGTTATGGCAGCAGCCGTTGCAGACTATACTCCCGCTCAGGTAAGCGATGAGAAGCTCAAGAAAAAAGACGGAGATATGTCTGTTGAAATGAAGCGTACCAGAGATATCCTTAAAGAAGCGGGAAAAATCAAAAAGGCAAATCAGTATATATGCGGATTTGCAATGGAAACCCAGAATCTCATAGAGAACGCAAAGGCAAAGCTTGAAGCCAAAAATGCAGATATGATTGTGGCAAACAGTCTGAGGACAGAAGGAGCGGGCTTTGGAACTGCAACCAATGTTGCCACACTGATTAATTCTGAAGAAATAAAGCAGCTCCCTATAATGAGCAAGGAGGAGCTGGCGGAAATAATACTTGATGAGGCAATCAAAAATATTAAGCGGTGAGGTGACAGATGAACCGAAAAAACTGCGTGGCGGCTCTGTCTGCTATTCTTGCGGCAGTGTTTTATGCGATTAATATTCCGGCATCTAAGATACTGCTTGGAAGTATAGAGCCTGTTATGATGGCAGCAGTCCTGTATCTTGGCGCGGGCATAGGCGTAGGCATCATATATATGGCGAGAAAAAACAGAGAAACAGCCCAAAACAGCAGCCTTAACAGGAGTGATCTGCCTTATGTGCTGGGAATGATTTTGCTTGATATAGCAGCGCCGATATGCCTTATGTACGGGCTTGGCGCAACAACAGCTGCAAATGCTTCACTTCTCAACAACTTTGAGATAGCTGCAACCGCAGTCATAGCGCTTGTTATATTTAAAGAGGCTGTATCTGTTAGGCTCTGGGCCGGAATTGCACTCATAACCATATCGAGTATGATTTTATCCTTTGAGGATATGTCGAGCCTGCAGTTTTCGTGGGGCTCCGCATTTGTACTGCTGGCGGCGGTATGCTGGGGATTTGAAAACAACTGCACCCGCAAAATATCATCAAAGAACACATATCAGATAATTATGCTAAAAGGCATATTTTCGGGGCTTGGTTCATTTACAATTGCGATGATTACAGGAGAGCCCCTGCCGGATATAGGTCTTGTGCTTATTGTGCTTGCACTGGGGTTTGTATCGTATGGACTCAGTATTTTCTTTTATATCAGAGCGCAGAGGAGGCTTGGAGCGGCAAAGACAAGCGCATATTATGCCATCGCGCCGTTTGTGGGGGCATTTTTATCGTTTGTATGTCTGCACGAGACGCTGTCTGTAAACTATTTCACAGCCCTTGTAATAATGCTGGCAGGCTCGGCATTGGTTGCCGCAGATACGATTATTGTAAACCATACTCATATACACACCCATATTGTGACTCACACTCACGACGGCAGTACCCATACGCATATAATCGAACATTCGCATGGTCACAAGCATATGATAGACGGCAGCGTGCACGAGCATACGCACAGTGAGGAAATAGCAGTCCATTAATTATATAGATTTGGAGAAATTATGACAAAAATACTTATAAGCGCGTGCCTTTACGGTCACGCAGTCAGATATGACGGCAAGGCAAAACGCCTTTCAGATGATATATTTGAAAAATGGCAGAAAGAAGGCAGACTGATACCGGTATGTCCTGAAGTTGCGGGAGGCCTGCCTGTTCCGAGAGCGCCGTCAGAAATCACAGGGAACAAGGTAATCAATTCAGACGGGATAGATGTAACGGCCGAATATACAAAAGGTGCGGAATACGCACTGGAGCTTGCAGATGAACATGAGATAGCATTTGCCGTTATGAAAGAGGGAAGCCCTGCATGCGGCAGCAGCAGAATTTATGACGGAAGCTTCACAGGCACTAAAATTCCCGGTGAAGGCATGGCAGTAAGACTGCTCAGGCAAAGCGGCTATGAAGTGTTTAACGAGCTTCAGCTTGAACAGGCGCAGGCGCTTCTTGATGAAATTGAAGAAGCTGACGAGCTTGCGGAGCTTCTGTTCAATATACAATTGTAGTTCTAATTTGTCCACCTGCTAAATATTATTTACTATGTTTAACAGGAGGACATCTATGAGATACAGAAGACCCAGATACAACAGAAGAAGATCCTCTGCAAGAGGCAGAAACGAAAGAATAGGCTTTAATGCAGTTCTGCTTATCCTTATAGCTGCAGTAATTGCAGGCTATCTTACCACAAGATTTGTTCTTTACCCTCTGCTGGGATTTGAATTCCCGTCACTTGAAACCATATGGGACAAATACCGTCCGTCTGTTTCCGAGGACAAAAACAGCAATAAGGACAAGACGGAGGACAGCAGATCCGAAACAAAGGAGCAGAAGACAATCGTTGAGGACAAAAAAGATGCATCAGAGGAGGGCTATGTGATACAGTTCGGCAGCTTTTCAACAAAGGCTGCAGCTAAAGAGCGCGCCTCCGAGCTTAAAGACGAGGGCATCAAAACCTCGGTTATAGAAAAAGACGATTGCTACAAGGTGGTAGGAGAGATATTCAGTACAAAAGACAAGGCAAAAACAGCTATGGCAGACATTGACTATGACGGCGTGTTTGTTACAGAGCTCAAATAAGTGAGGATTAATATGATACCTTTATCTACAAGAATGAGACCTGACAGACTGGAGGAATTTGCAGGGCAGACCCATTTCCTCTACAAAGGCTCTCTGCTTTACAATTCAATCAAAAACAAGACCTTTGACTCGGCAGTGTTTTTCGGACCGTCGGGCACAGGCAAAACAACACTTGCCAGAATTGTGGCAAAGGAAATGGACGCAGGCTTTGTTGAAATAAATGCTTCGACCACAGGCACCAAGGAATTAAAGGAGCTTATCGAAAAGGCAAAGCTTAGATTTTACGGACTCCAGCAGGAAACAACCTATGTATATGTAGACGAGTTTCACAGGTGGAACAAGCTGCAGCAGGACTCGCTTCTCAAGGCTCTTGAGGAGGGTGTAATTAAATTTATAGGCAGCACTACCGAAAATCCGTATTTTTCAATAAACAACGCGGTGCTGAGCAGAGTGCGCAACATATATGAATTCAAAAGACTGTCGGCAGACGACCTTATGAAAATCCTGAAGAACGCCATTAACGATAAAGACAAAGGCTTTGGAAATCTGGATATCAGATATGATGAAAAAACACTTCGGATACTTGCCGAAATGGCAGGGGGAGATGCGAGGATAGCTTTAGACACACTGGGCTTTATAATCGACAATTCAGACGATGAGCTTGCAGTGACAGAGGAACTGATAACAGAGGCTATGCAGAGGCAGACTGTGTTTTATGACAAAAGCGAGGACAAGTACAATCTGCTGTCGGCGCTTCAGAAATCCATAAGAGGCAGCGACCCCGATGCAGCCATACATTATCTTGCAAGGCTAATTGAAGGCGACGGAGACATCAAGATGATAGGCAGAAGACTCCTGGTTATGGCAAGCGAAGATATAGGTATGGCATATCCGAGCGCCATATCAATAGTAAACGGCTGTATTCAGGCGGCAATGATGGTGGGACTTCCCGAAGCAAAGCTTAATCTTGCGCAGGCTGTGATACTTCTTGCATCATGTCCTAAATCAAACTCCGCAAGCGCAGCCATCGAAGCTGCCATAGCTGACCTTAACAGCCGAAAGATAGACGATGTACCGCCTCATCTGTGCGACTCACACTACAGCGGAGCCGCCAAAAGAGGACACGGCATAGGCTATAAGTATCCTCATGCCTACGGTGGCTATGTAAAACAGCAGTATCTTCCGGACAACCTTTACAGAGAGGGCGTTAAATACTATAACCCTACAGAAAACGGAAGCGAGGGCGCATTTAAAAAATTTTTAGAAGGGCTGGACAGGCTTTATGAAAAAGACAATAACAAGGGCTGATTATTCAGGTTTCTGCTTCGGAGTCAAAAGAGCTCTCGAAAAAACCAATGAAGCAATCGCAGCCAGAAAAGAAAACGAAAAGATATATACCAAAGGCCCCCTTATACATAACAAGGCTGTTACAGACGAGCTTGAAAGCAGGGGAGTCGGAATAATTGACAGCTTAGATTATATCGGAAGCAATGCCGCGGTTATAGTACGCTCTCACGGCGAGCCGGAAAGCTTCTACAAAGAAGCGGAGGCAAAGGGCGTAAGGCTTATTGATGCCACATGTCCGTTTGTTGAAAAAATACATACCCTTGTTAAAAAAGCCCATGATGACGGCTATACAATAATTATAGCGGGAGACAGAAATCATCCGGAGGTTACAGGTACCAACGGCTGGTGCGGCAACAGCGCCGTAGTGGCAGAAACAGCGCAGGAGGCAGCGGAAAGTATTTGTTGTTGCTCAGACAACGGTTACGGAAGAAATCTTTGATAAGGTCTGCCGGAATATAAAGGCGGCGGAATGTGTTACCCGGAATACCATATGCAGCGCGACCAAAAACAGGCAGGACAGCTGCATTGAACTTGCGAAAAAATCGGATATAATGGTAATTATAGGCAGCAAAAACAGCTCGAACACTCAAAAATTATACAATGTATCAAAAAAACATTGCATAAAAACCTATTTTGTTGAAAATATCGAAGATTTACCATTGAAACAGATAGAAAAATGTAATAAAATAGGTATTACGGCAGGTGCATCGACACCTGAACGTATAATTGAGGAGGTTATTTCTATAATGTGTGAAATCACTAAAGAAACAAATTTAATGAATGACTACATGGATGAGATTGAAAAGTCATTAAGATTACCAAGAGGCGGCGAAATCGTAAATGGTAAGGTACACCAGGTTACTGAAAACGAAGTTATAGTTAATCTAGGCTGTAAAAAAGACGGAATCATTCCGAAAGAAGAAGTTTCTCTCGAAGAGGGACAAAAATTATCAGATGTATTTTCAGAAGGGGACGAAGTTCAGGCTAAGGTTATTAAGACTGATGACGGTGACGGCGGCATCTTACTTTCAAAGAAAAAGTTAGAAGTTAACGAGCATTGGAACGAGATCATTAATGCTTTTGAAAATAAAGAATTAGTTACTGTAAAGATTACAAGAGCCGTAAACGGCGGCGTAATCGGCGCGTACAAAGAAGTTACCGGCTTTATTCCTCTTTCACAGCTTTCAGACAAGTATGTTGAAGATCCTGCAGAATTCATCGGACAGGAAATGGAAGTTAAAATCACAAGAGTTGATCAGAGAAGAGGCAAGATTGTATTCTCAAGAAGAGCAGTTCTCAACGAAGAAAAAGAAAAAAAATTAGCTGAAATCTGGGCTAACATTCACGTTGATGACATCGTTGAGGGTAAAGTAATGAGATTTACTGACTATGGCGCATTTGTTGACATAGGCGGTATCGACGGACTTCTTCACATCTCAGAAATTTCATGGGGCAAATTAAGACATCCTCAGGAAGTTCTTCAGATTGGCGACACTGTAAAGGTTAAGGTTCTTTCAATGAACGAAGAAAAAGGCAAGATTTCATTAGGTCTGAAGCAGACTATGCCTGAGCCTTGGTCAGTAATCGATGAGAAATACGAAGTTGGTCAGGTTGTAACAGGCAAGGTTGTTCAGATTAAGGAATACGGTGCATTCGTAGAACTTGAACCTGGTCTTGACGGTCTGGTACATATTTCAGAAATCGCTCACAAGAGAGTTAATGACATCAACGAAGAGCTTACAATCGGACAGGAAGTAAGCGCTAAGATTCTTGATATCGACAAGGATAAGAAAAGAATCAGCCTGAGCATCAAAGCTACAACTGCTCCTGAAGCAGAAGCTGATGATGCAGAGGAAACTGAAGAATAATATTTCCGAGCATTCAGAGAGAAATCATAACGGTTTCTCTCTATTTTTGTAATTGTAAGGTACATATTTTAGATATACGATGGACTAAAGTGCTGGATTTGACATGTAAGGTTGAAATTGCAAGCCTTAATTAGTATAATTAGGGTCGTGACTATATGACGATGAGAGGATATGAAGCTTTATGAATAAATTTGAATGCAGAATTGCACAGGTTTTTCTTTATATAGGCAAGGCCTTTATAAAGTGGAGGAGACCTGAGCTTGTCAAAGGCGCAGGCAGCTGCGGTACCCTTGCCTACAATATTCTGGCAAGGGGTATTGACAACGTGCTGGTTGTAACAGGCCCTAACATCAGCAAGAGAGGGCTTGCAGACAGCATGTACGAGTCCTTTGACAAAAACGGCATTAAATACAGCATATATAACAGGACTCAGAACAACCCCACGACTGCAAACGTTGAGGAAGGCTATGACATTTACCGAGAAAACAAATGTCGGGCCATAGTTGCTTTTGGAGGCGGCTCACCTATGGACTGCGCTAAGGCTATAGGGGCAAGGGTGTCAAATCCAACTTTAAGCATTATGAGTATGGCGGGAATGTTCAGGGTAAAAAAGAAAACTCCGGTGTTCTTTGCAGTACCTACAACAGCAGGTACAGGAAGCGAGGCTACGGTTGCCTCCGTTATAACAGACGAAAATGAACATCACAAGTTCACTATAAACGACCCTAAGCTCATACCTGATGTGGCTGTTTTGGATCCGTGTCTTACAGTGAATATGCCAAAGCATCTGACTGCGACAACAGGCATGGATGCTCTGACTCACGCTGTCGAAGCATATACCAACATATTCAGCGGTCCCACAGACAGAGGAGCAAAATACGCTGTCAGACTTATTTTCAGGTATCTTCCGCAGGTTTACAGGGACGGTGATGAGATTGCTGCAAGAGAAAAAATGCTGGAGGCTTCTTATGAAGCGGGTGTAGCCTTTACACGTTCGTGCGTCGGATATGTGCATGCCATAGCTCATACACTTGGCGGATTGTACGGCACTCCTCACGGACTTGCCAACGCGGTTATACTGCCGCATATACTGGAGCTTTACGGAAAAGCTGTGTATAAGCCGCTTGCAGAGCTTGCAGATGCTGCCGATATTTCAGGAAACAGCGACAGAGAGAAAGCAGAGAATTTTATCGGCGCAATCAGACAGATGAACAAAGATATGGATATTCCTGAGCATCTTGAGATAAAGGACGAGGATATTCCTAAGATGATTAAATGGGCTATAGCGGAGGCAAACCCTGTATATCCCGTACCTGTTATCTGGAACGAGGCTGATTTCAGAAAGGCCATAGACAAAATAAGAGGAAAAATATAACTGACAGGGATATCAGGTGCGTCTGATATCCCTGAAATTTTATCTTCTAGGTCTGTGGTGATGATCGCGGCAAGGATCGCAAGGGTCCTCGCAGCATTCGTCACAGCAGTCATTGTGCTTTCTGCCGCAAGGGTCGCATTCGTCCTCAAAATCATCTGCGCAGATTTCTCCGCAGTTTTCGATAGTGTCGCTTTCCTTAATCTGATGAGGGAACAGAGTAGGGAATGTGGTGCATATTGTGTTGGCCTGAGGGGAAAGCTGAACCATACCTGTTGACAGTACACACATCTGCACAGGTACAACGATTTTCTTTTCACATGTTACGCACAGAGCGATGATAAGGTTTCCGGATACATCTCCGCAAGGAGAAATACACAGGTCTCTGCCCATGTTGTTTGTCGCAAGTCTTGTTTCACACGCGCTGTTGCAAAACTCCGTAAACCTTGGCAGGAATGCAGTATCTGAAGTACTTGGCATACAGATTTCAAAGAAGTTTGTAAGTACCAGCGGCTGCTGCTTTGTAGCTATGTTAACCTGCGCGCAGACCGTAAAAACAGACTCGTTGTTGCATCTGTCGCACAGCAGCAGATCCATTTCCACAATTACATCTCCTGTGATTTTTATGTTCTGGGTTCCGAAAATCGGCGTACCCATACATTTGTCGTCACAGTCTGAAGTGTTGGCATACAGGATCTTTTCAGAAAATGTACCGTCAGCTCCGACTACCTGCAGATCTTTTCCGCCGGGATTTTGCAGGAATGTTGCGCCTGAAATTGTAGTATCAAGATTAAGCTTTAAATTTGCAGGATCTTCTATGTTTTCCGGATTGAAAAATCTTCTGCATCTTATGTCTATTACTCTTTTAACTCTGTGTCCTTCGGGAATTGCCGGTGAAAAAGCCTGATTTGTCACAGTGCGCATACCCTGCAGATTAAACAGCACCGCATCATATACTTTCTGTACATATATAGGCTCGGTAACGACATTTTCAAGATTTCCGTCAAATTCACAGAGTGTATTGGCATTACAGCAGTTCTGATACATAT
This sequence comes from uncultured Eubacteriales bacterium, assembly GCA_900547295.1. Classification (GTDB taxonomy): domain Bacteria; phylum Bacillota; class Clostridia; order Peptostreptococcales; family Anaerovoracaceae; genus UMGS973. The sequence goes on along the minus strand of URGK01000077.1, from coordinate 4,042 downwards.
CCGGTGATAATCTTCCACCGAAACAGCTCATATAAATACCTCCTTTTATAGTACTTTATCTAAAGTAGTATATGAATAAATCCAAAAATGTGTTACAATAACCTTGTTGTTTAAAAGGAGAGCGGCGAAATGAAAAGAATTGACAACAAAGAGAAGCAGGACAATGACAGCAGAGTGTACAAACGCGCAAGCCTTGCGATATTTGTTTCCGTAATTTTACTCTTTGCTGCTGTCATGTTCGTTACCGAAATGGTAGACAGGTTTTTTGGCAGGACGGCCGGTACGATTGCACTTGTAATAATCGCGGCGGCGATAGCCATAATATTATACAGAAAGGAAATTGCGGCCTTTTTCAAAAAGAACAGGTCATAGGTTTATTATGATTAAAGTAAGAGATTTAAGCTGCGGAGCAAGACTTGTAATGGAGGAGATACCATACGTCAAATCGGCAGCCATAGGTATATGGGTTAAAGCCGGCGCAGTAAACGAGCAGCCGGAGATTTCAGGCGTATCCCACTATATAGAGCATATGCTTTTCAAGGGTACAGACAACAGAAGCGCCAAAGAGATAGCGGCAGATGCAGACAGAATTGCAGGGCAGATAAATGCATTTACAGGCAAGGAGGCAACCTGCTACTATATCAAAACCCTGTCGGAGAATATCGACAAGGCGGCTGACATACTGCTGGATATGTTTCTTAATTCACAGTTTGACCCTGTGGAGATGGATAAGGAGCGTATGGTAATATATGAAGAAATGAAAATGATAGAGGACTCTCCCGAAGATGATGCTCACGATATTATATGGGAACTGGTATTTGACGGCAATCCTCTTGCCAAATCCATTATAGGTACTCAGGAAACGCTGGCGGGGATAGACCGTGATGTAATAAAGAAATATATCAGCGAGCAGTATACAACCGACAGCATAGTTGTTTCTGTTGCGGGCAATTTCGATGAGGGGCAGCTGGTTTCAGTATTTGACGGCAGATTTGACAAATTCGCCAGAACCAAAGAGCATATAGAGTATTCGGATATTTCCTACAGACCGCATTATCGTTCCAAGGTCAAGGATATCGAACAGAGCCATATCTGTCTTGGAACCATAGGCATAGCCAGAGATGACGAGAGATTTTACGCTCTTTCACTGCTCAACAATATAATGGGCGGCAGCATGAGTTCAAGACTTTTCCAGAACATCAGAGAGGAAAAGGGTCTTGCATATTCCGTATACTCAATAGCAAGTTCTTTCATACACACAGGCTACTATAATATATATGCGGGAGTAAGCCATGATAAGATTTATGCTGCAATCAAGGGTATAGAGGAGGAACTCAAAATCCTCAAAAACAAGGGAATTACGGCAGATGAGCTTGAAATATCAAAATCACAGCTCAAAGGCAGCTATATTTTCGGCATGGAAAACGTAAACGGCAGAATGTTTAACATAGGCCGAAACCTTACATTGAGCGGCAGAATAAACACGCCGGAGGAGGTTATAGGTAAAATCGACAGAGTGACTTTAGCAGATATCAATGAGACAGCATCACTTATCTATGATTTTGACAATTATTCCGCAGTAGTAATATCCGATAAGGAAACAGACGTCGAAAAATATATAAAGGAATAGACTATGAAAATTAAGATAAGAAGTATATCAGGAATACTTCCCTCGTATGAAACAGCAGGGGCCGCAGGTATGGATATAAGAGCATTTTTGAGAGAGCCTGTTACCATAGAGCCAGGCCAAAGAGCGCTGATACCTACAGGGCTTTTTACAGAAATCCCGGCAGGCTTTGAAGCGCAGATAAGAGCAAGGTCAGGTCTTGCCATTAAAAACGGCATAGGGCTTGTCAACGGCATAGGCACTATCGACAGCGACTACAGAGGCGAGATTAAAGTTCCTCTTATCAACTGGGGAGATGAGAGCTTCACCGTTAATGACGGTGACAGAATTGCCCAGATGGTAATTGCCTCATATGAAACAGCGCAGTGGGAGCTTTCGGAGGAGCTTTCGGATACAGAGCGCGGAGGCGGCGGCTTCGGACATACAGGAGTATAATAACGAAAACAGGACTGTCATCATATATTACCTTAGGAGAGTGATATATGATGGCAGATTTTTTATTACTTAGCAGACTTGAAGAATACATAAACAGAGGAAAAATCCTCCCCGCATATTTTCAGAAGTCTGCCGGCGCCTACGGAGTATTTACACCCTATGCTTCCTTTGCAGACTGCACCTGCGCGGAATTTTTAGGCGATAATGCAGAGCCCTCGGAATGTTTTGTCAAGTTTGCCCCGATGTGTGAAAAAGCAGGCGGAGCCGACTCTGTGAGGGATATAAGGGGGATGTTTACAAGGTTTTTTACAGGTGAGGGTCATTATGATTTACTGTGTCAAAGCTTCCCCGTGTTTTACATAAACAGGCTTGAAAAGCTGCAGGGTCTGCTGGAGGCGCTGGGAGAGAGTGCGGATTCAAATACGAGAGATGAAAGCAGGCTCTGGCAGTTTGTTGCAGATAATCCCGAAAGCCTCAGCCTTATAATCTACCTTTATTCGGACAGAGGAACTGTTAAATACTATGTGAAACAAAGGTATTACAGCTTTTTTTCATCAAAATGGATTAACAGTGAGGGCAGAGATTATTCGGTCAGATACCGCTGGATACCGCTCTGCGGTGAGGAAACCATAACTGCTTCAGAAGCGGAGTTTCTTGCAGGCTACGACAGAGACTGCTGCAGAGCAGATTTATATGACAGAATAGACAAGAAAAACTACCCCGAATTCGAGCTTCAAGTGCAGCTTTCGGATACAGCCTGTAATAAGAGCTGCGAATATTCCCATACCGAGATTTGTGAGGAAGGCGCGGGCCGGTATATTCCGGCAGGTAGACTCAGGCTTACAGGCAGACCCGCAGACCATATAAACGAGGTGGACAGCATTGCGTTTACGCCTTTTAATCTAATTAGTGGCATAGAGCTTGAAAAGGATGAGCTTTCAGAGGGAATAGCATTTCTTTTTTCAAACTGCGGCAGGCAGAGAGGAGGTCGTTTTTAATGAGCATAAATCAGGCAAGAGCAGAATATTATTCAATGACCGCCGAAGAAAAAGAGCATTTTACAGCTAATCTCTGCGAGAGCATATTTTTTCTTAACGATGCCCTTAAAGAAAGGATAATAGCGCTTATGGGAGAGATAGACAGGGAACTTGCGCATACGCTGGCGGAAAAAACAGATTAGGAGAAATCAATGCCGGGTCTTGCTTTGCTGATTTTAATTACAGTCGCTTTGGGCTTTGAATTTATAAACGGATTTCACGATACTGCCAATGCAATAGCGGTTTCAATTCATACAGGGGCCTTGTCTGCGGGAAGGGCTGTGGCGCTTGCGGCTGTTATGAATCTGCTCGGAGCCTTTGCAAGTGAAAACGTAGCAAGGACAATATCAGGAGAGCTTATATCGGCTGCAATCGACGAATATACAATAATAGCCGCGCTTATTGCGGCGATAATATGGAATCTGTTTACGTGGTATCTGGGTATGCCGGCAAGCTCCTCCCACGCGCTTATAGGGGCGCTGATAGGAGCTTCGGTTATTTTTACGGGAAGTACGGACGCCGTGCTTTGGAAAAACCTAGTCTTAAAAGTGGTGCTTCCATTGTTTTTATGTCCTCCGGCAGGCTTTGCAGCAGGCGCGCTGGCATCTTTATTTATAAAAAAGGAAAACAGGATAATGCAGATAGTGGCTTCTGCCTTTGTTGCGTTTTCACACGGAGAAAACGATGCTCAGAAAACTATGGGAATAATTACTTTAGCCCTTGCAGGCAGAGGAATACTGTGTGATAATGATAGCATACCGCCTGTAATTAAAATAGTATGCGCTCTTGCCATTGCGGCAGGCACATCGATAGGCGGCTTCAGAATAATAGATACTATGGGCAAGGGTCTTGTCAGACTCGAAAAGACAACAGGACTTGCGGCACAGCTTTCATCGGCATTTGTAATACAGGCCGCATCTGCTGCGGGAATACCTGCAAGCAC
>URGK01000076.1 GCA_900547295.1 uncultured Eubacteriales bacterium | reverse complement strand
CCGGTGGATTATTGTTCCTCGCACTCTGTGCTCGGAACCTCCGCTAAAGCGACAATAAATAATACAGCCCTCATCTCTGAGAGCTGCATCTTAACGGTTAATTCCTATTTAATGTTGTAAAATGCATTCTTTCCTGCATACTGCGCCGAGTCGCCTAAAAGCTCCTCAAGTCTCAGCAGCTGATTGTACTTGGCAATTCTGTCTGTTCTTGAAAGTGAACCCGTCTTAATCTGACCTGCATTAAGCCCTACTACTATATCAGCTATGGTTGTATCTTCGGTTTCTCCCGATCTGTGTGATACTACCGCAGTATATCCTGCTTTCTTTGCCATTTCTATGGCATCAAAGGTTTCTGTAAGCGTACCTATCTGATTTACCTTGATAAGTATTGAGTTCGCAACGCCTTTTCTGATGCCCTCTTCAAGTCTTGCGGTATTTGTTACAAACAGGTCGTCTCCAACAAGCTGGATTCTTCCGCCAAGTCTTTCGGTAAGCAGCTTCCAGCCGTCCCAGTCGTCCTCTGCAAGTCCGTCCTCTATTGAGATTACAGGATATTTGTCACAGAGCATTTCATAGTATGCCACCATTTCCTCTGCTGTTCTTGAAACGCCCTCTCCTGTAAGGTTGTATATATTCTTTTCGATGTCAAAGAATTCCGAAGCCGCAACGTCAAGAGCTATTCTCACGTCATCTCCCGGTTTGTATCCGGCTTTTTCGATTGCCTCAATAATAACCTGTATAGCTTCCTCGTTGGTTGAAAGGTTCGGTGCAAATCCGCCCTCATCGCCTACTGCTGTATTAAGGCCCTTGTCTTTTAATACTTTCTTGAGGTTATGGAATACCTCTGCGCCCATTCTCAGAGCTTCTCTAAATGTAGGCGCTCCTACAGGCATTATCATAAATTCCTGTATGTCAACAGTGTTGTCTGCGTGTGAGCCGCCGTTTAATATATTCATCATAGGTGTAGGAAGCACCTTGCCGTTTATTCCTCCGAGATACTGGAAAAGCGGAAGTCCGAGGGACTCTGCCGCAGCTCTTGCAGCCGCCATTGACACGCCCAGTATTGCATTTGCTCCGAGCTTTCCCTTGTTTGGAGTTCCGTCAAGCTCGATAAGGAAGTTATCAAGTCCTGTCTGGTCGAATACATCCCAGCCGATTACCTCATCGGCGATTATATCGTTTACATTCTCTACTGCCTTGAGAGTCCCCTTGCCGAGATATCTGTACTTGTCGCCATCTCTCAGCTCGACAGCCTCGTGAACGCCTGTTGAAGCTCCCGATGGAACTATGGCTCTTCCCATTGTGCCGTCCTCAAGATATACCTCAACCTCTACTGTAGGATTTCCTCTGCTGTCTAAAACCTCTCTTGCAATTACATCTTCTATAAATGCCATTAATCTGTCCTCCAAAAATTATTTTTAATCAGAAATCAACAATCTGAATAAAGTCCTCAGGCACAAGGCTTGCTCCGCCTACAAGTGCTCCGTCGATTTCCGCCATATTCATTATTTCAGCCGCATTGGCAGGCTTGACGCTGCCGCCGTACTGAATAACAACCCCGCAGGCTGTATCATCATCATATACATCTGAAATGACCTCTCTGATAAAGCCGCACATCTCGTCTGCCTGCGCAGGTGTTGCCGTTTTGCCTGTGCCTATTGCCCATATCGGCTCATAGGCTATAACAAGCTTTGCAACCTGCTCGGGTTCAAGCCCTGCAAGACCCTCTATCAGCTGGGCTCTTACTATAGCCTGCTCCTGTCCTGCCTCTCTTTCGTCAAGACCCTCGCCCACGCACATTATAGGGGTGATGTCTGTTTCAAAGAGCTTGTGCAGTTTTTTGTTTACCGTTTCGTTTGTTTCCGCAAAGTACTGTCTTCTTTCGGAATGACCCACTATACAGAAATCAACGCCTATTTCTTCAAGCTGCTTTACCGAGATTTCTCCTGTATACGCTCCTTCATCCGCAAAGTGAACGTTCTGTGCGCCCAGCATTATGCCAGTGCCTGCAAAGGCCGTTTTGAGCGCAGAAAGCTGTGTAAACGGCGCGCATATTGCTGTTCTGACATCAGTTTCATCAGCCTTGTAAAGCTCTGCGAATTCTTTTGCAAAGCTTACAGCCTCCTCTGTTGTCTTATACATTTTCCAGTTGCCTGCTATTAAAGGATTTCTCATACTAGCCTCCTATTTATCATCAAGGCACGCTATACCCGGAAGCACCTTGCCTTCGAGGAATTCCAAAGATGCTCCGCCGCCTGTTGATATATGTGTCATTTTGTCTGCAAGACCTGCCTGCTCTACGGCCGCTGCGGAATCTCCTCCGCCTATTACCGTAACTGCGTCTGAGTCTGCAAGTATCTTTGCTATAGCAAAGGTACCCTTTGCGAAATTCGGCATCTCAAACACTCCCATAGGTCCGTTCCATACGATTGTCTGAGCCTTTAAAAGCTCTGCTTTGAAAAGCTCTACGGAAGCAGGTCCTATGTCAAGACCCTGTCTGTCCGCAGGCATATTCTCTCTCGGATATACGTCATATGCGGCCTCATCTGCAAAACTGTCTGCGCATACTGCGTCTACAGGAAGCAGCATTTTTACTCCCGCCTGCTCTGCCTTTGCCATAAGCTCCTTTGCAAGCTCTATATTTGCTTCATCAAGTATTGACTGACCGATTTCATATCCCATAGCCTTAAAGAAAGTGTAGGCCATGCCGCCGCCGATTATAAGGGTGTCAACCTTTGTAAGCAGGTTCTCTATTACAGGCAGCTTGTCGCCAACCTTGGCTCCACCCATAATCGCCGCAAAAGGTCTTTTTGGATTTTCGACTGCGGCTCCGAGGAATTTAAGCTCCTTTTCGATAAGAAATCCCGATACTGACGGCAGGAATTCCGCGATTCCCGCTGTCGAGGAGTGAGCTCTGTGAGCAGTACCGAAAGCATCATTTACGAATACTTCTGCAAGTGACGCCAGCTTCTTTGCAAATTCAGGATCGTTGTCTGTTTCGCCCTTTACAAATCTTACGTTTTCAAGAAGCATAATCTGACCGTTTTTCAGGTCTGCCGCCGCTTTTGAAACCGCATCGTCAACTACTGCAGGTGATGATACAAATTTGATTTCACGGTCAAGCACCTCTGCCAGTCTGTCTGCCACAGGCTTAAGAGTATATTCCATCTTAGGCTCTCCCTTAGGTCTGCCCATATGTGACATCAGTATAACCGCGCAGTCCTGCTCCAAAAGATATTCAATTGTAGGGACTGCTGCTGTTATTCTTGTATCGTCAGTTATGTTTCCGTCTTTGATAGGCACATTAAAGTCGCATCTTACTATGACTTTTTTGCCTTTTAAATCAATATCTCTGACTGTTTTTTTCATTTTGTGTTCCTCACTATTTGTTGTCAACGCTTGCCATATGCTTGATCAGTTCAACGATCTTGCTTGAATAGCCGTATTCGTTGTCATAAAATGATATAAACTTGAACATTCTGTCGTTGAGCTGGAAGCCCTCTCTTGCATCAAATATTGAAGTGCAGGGGTCGCCTATGAAATCGCTTGATACAACTTCATCGTCAACGTATTCTATAACGCCTTTCATATATGTTTCTGAGGCTTCCTTAACCTTGGCGCATACTTCTGCGTATGTAGCAGGCTTCTTCAGTCTTACGTTAAGGTCAACAACCGATACGTCTGCAGTAGGAACTCTGTATGCGATACCTGTCATCTTGCCCTTGAGTGACGGGATAACAAGCGCTACTGCCTTTGCAGCTCCTGTAGTTGTAGGAATGATGTTGTTGAATACGCTTCTGCCTGTTCTCCAGTCTTTCATTGATCTTGCATCTACAACCTTCTGCTTTGCTGTCGCCGCGTGAATTGTTGACATAAGTCCCTCTTCAATTCCCCAGTTATCCTCAAGCACCTTTGACAGAGGCGCAAGGCAGTTTGTTGTGCATGATGCGTTTGATACAACGTTGTATTCAGGCTTGTATTCCATATGGTTTACACCGTATACAAATGTAGGTGTTTCGGCATCCTTTGCAGGCGCTGAAATTATAACTTTCTTGGCTCCGCCCTTTTCGATGTGAACCATAGCTTTTTCTGTAGTTGTGTATGCTCCCGTACCTTCTATGATATACTCCGCGCCGCACTCTGACCAAGAAATGTTTGCCGCATCGCTTTCACTGTAAACAGGAACCTTTCTGCCATTGATTGTGATTCCGTTTTCGTATGTTCCAAGCTCTCCCGGAAATCTTCCGAAAGTGGAGTCATATTTAAGCATATATACAAGATAATCGTAATCTGCATTACGGATATTTATTCCGGCTATCTCTATATCCGGTTCACTCATTGCAATACGGATTACAACTCTTGAAATACGACCAAAACCACTGATACCAACTTTAATTGCCATTTTAATTTAATCCTCCTAAAAAATTAATATATTTAAACTTTAATTTTTAAACCGTTTAATATCTTTTGCGTTTCTGTGAAGACGGTATGCCCATTTCTTCTCTGTATTTTGCCACTGTTCTTCTTGAAATATTTATCCCGTCCTCCTGCATGCGGTCAGCCATATACTGATCGCTGCATGGTTTTTTGGGGTTTTCTTTTTCGACCATATCTCTGATAATGCTTTTGACTGCCTTAGAGGACATCCCCTCTCCGCTGCCTGCGCTGACACCGCTGGTAAAGAATTCTCTGATCTCAAACACACCTCTGGGACTTTGCATATATTTGCCGTTGATCGATCTGCTGACCGTCGATTCGTGTATACCGACCTCCTCCGCTATCTGCTTCAGCGTCATAGGTTTTATGTGTTTGGGTCCGTATTCAAAGAAATCTCTCTGATACCTGACTACCGCCGACACCACATTGTATATTGTCTGCTTCCTCTGCTCTATGCTTTTGATAAGCCAGTTGGCTGTATTTATTCTGTCATTGAGATACTCCGCAAGGTTTCTGTCGTTTGCGCTCTCCCTCAGCACCTGTCTGTAATAGGAGCTGACCATAAGGCGCGGCACGCTTCCCTCATTTATTATAACGTGATACTCCCCGTCTTCCTTTTCGACGAATACATCGGGAGTTATATATCTGGTTTCGTCCTGCGATGCAAACGCTCTGCCCGGCTTTGGGTCAAGGGTTCTGATTTCATCTGCGATTTTCTGTATCTGCTCTGTTTCTGTTCCCAGCTTTCTGGCTATTACAGCAAGCCTGTTTGATGCCATATCCTCAAGAAAATCCGATATGACTCTCTGTTTGAGCTCTGTCAGTCTGTCCTGTGCTGCAAGCTGCACTGTCAGGCATTCACTCAAATCCTCCGCTCCGACTCCCGCAGGATCAAAGGTATGAATAACCTCAAGAACTTTTTCTATCTCTTCGGGCTCTAAGCCAAGACCTGCCACAAGCTCCTGCCTGCTCTGGGTCAGATATCCGTTGTCGTCAAGAGACTCGATTATATATTTGCCGGTCTTTCGCTGCGCCTCGCAAAGCGGCGCAAATTGAAGCTGAAACATCAGATGCTCTACTAAAGTGACATCGTTTGCCGCATGCTGTTCATACGGATACTGCTGTTTTTCCTCTCTGCGGTATTCCCCTCTGTAGGAATCAGTCACACGCTCAGGATCGGGAAGTTCAAACTCCTCTGCAGGCTTCTCTCCTGCTGTTTCTATTACAGGGTTTATCAGCAGCTGCTCCTGAACATAGCTCTCCAGTTCCTGATTACTGAACTGCAGTATCTGTATTGCCTGTATAAGCTCCGGCGTAAGAGCAAGCTTTTGTGTCTGTTTAATTGTCAGATCATATCCAAGTTTCATAACTGTACCTCTGGTCTGCAATCACTGTTCGAATAAGCTGATTATCTCCATTATATCATATCTTTGGCACAGTTGGTATGTAAAAAAAGTGAAAATTACGGAATTAAAATTCCTATTTTCACATGTCGCTCACAAGGAGCGACAACATTCAAAGTGCTTTCTTTGCCTTTTTACCCCAAGCTATGCTTGGCTAGGAAAAACGGACAGCAACAGGCAAAGCCTGTTGGAGCGAAGCACTGAAACATACGGAAATATCTCAAAATCGATATTTCCTATGTTATAAAAAGTGTACTTTTGCATATTAATGCGCAAGTACACCCGTATTGTCATTTGAGCTGCGGAAATCCCAGCTGCCTCAGAGCCTCAAACAGAACAATGTTGACCGAGTTTGACAGATTGAGTGATCTTAATCTGGTGTCCTCGCTCATAGGTATTCTGATTGCTCTCTCCTTATTCTCATTTATAAAATCCCTCGGCAGGCCTGCTGTCTCTCTGCCGAAAAGTATCATATCCTCATCTTTAAACTCTACATCTGAATATACAGTTTCACCCTTGGTGGTTGCAAGATACATAGTATGACCCGCATACTGCTCAAGGAATTCCTCAAGGCTCTCGTGAACCTCCAGCTTAACATACGGCCAGTAGTCAAGACCTGCTCTCCTGACTGCCTTGTCATCTATTGAAAATCCCAGCGGCTTAACAAGGTGAAGCACTGCGCCTGTCGCTGCGCAGCTTCTTGCCACATTGCCTGTGTTGGGCGGTATTTCAGGGTTTACCATTACAATATGAATTGCCATTTCATTTCTCCAAATCTAGTATTACTAATATAATAGCAGACCTTTGCGGCAGTATAAAGACTTTTTTAAAAATTTTTAAAGACAAAACGCTTTTTTTGTTATATAATCGAATTATATTGTTTACATTCGGAGGACAGATATGAAAAAAGTAAATATTGGATTACTGGGGCTTGGTAATATCGGTACAGGCTCCTACAAGGTGCTTGAAATGAACAAAGCACAGATTGAAAAAAACACAGGATGTGACATTAGAATCACTAAAATATTAGAAAGAGATACCACCAGAGAAAGAGGAATTAAAGTTTCCAAAGATCAGTTCACTCAGGATCCAGACGAGATTTTCAACGACCCTGATATTGATATAGTTATAGAGCTTCTGGGCGGTATTGAGCCTGCTTCAACATTTATGCTTTCAGCTTTAAACAGCGGCAAGCACGTTGTAACTGCAAACAAGGCTGCCGTTGCCGCAAACTATGACAAGCTTATGGCTGCGGCAAAGAAAAACAACGTTGAATTCAAATTTGAAGCAAGCGTAGGCGGCGGCATTCCTATCCTGAATGCTCTGACTACAGTTCTGGGTGCCAACGAATTTATTGAAATTCTCGGCATCTTAAACGGAACCACAAACTATATCCTGACTCAGATGACTGAATACGGTCTCAACTATGACACAGTATTAAAGGTTGCGCAGGAAAAGGGCTTCGCAGAGGCTGACCCTACTGCAGACGTTGAGGGTATCGATGTTGCAAACAAGCTTTCAATATTAATGGCGCTTGCATTTGACAAATATGTTCCGCCTACAGAAATCCCTACAATAGGTATTACAGGCGTTACTATGGAAGCCATCGAGGCTGCCAAAAAAGACAACTGCAAAATCAAGCTGATTGCAAAGGCAAAGAAAACAGACAAAGGCATCGAGTACAGCGTACAGCCTACAAAGCTTTCAAACGATCATCCTCTTGCAACAGTATCAAACGAATTCAATGCGGTATTCGTAACAGGCAATGCTGTCGGCGAGCTTATGTTCTACGGCAAGGGCGCAGGCGCGCTTCCTACAGGCAGCGCTGTTATGGGTGATGTAATAGAAATAGCAAAGAGAATTTAAAATACGGAGGGTAAATCAATGGCTACTTTATATGAGCAGTGGAAAGATTTAATCGAAAATCAGACAAAAGAAACATTTGAAGCGTTCTGGAAAGAATACAGCGAAACAGAGACAAGAATTTACAAGGATCTGCTTGCACACCACACCGAAATTACAAAAGGGACTTTCAAGGAGCTTGCAGAAAAATATGAAGCCGATCCTGTAATCTTCATGGGATTTCTTGACGGCATTGACACAAGCCTCAAGGCATCAAACGACTTCAAAACTTTCGATGAAAACTCAGAAATCGTTTTAGACATTGACTTTGAGAAGCTGTTCTTCAATATGCTGGTTGCAGAGGCGCAGTACCTGTACACTCTCGAGGAATGGGAAGATGTCCTTGACGAGGTAACAAGAATAGGCATCCTGCAGGCATACAAGAAATCAAAGATAGTAGTAAGAGAGCAGCCTAAGGTTGGAAGAAACGACCCTTGTCCTTGCGGTTCAGGCAAGAAATACAAGAAATGCTGCGGAGCAAACAAATAGAGGTAATAGCAGACGGTGCGACCCTGAAGGCTGCACCGTTTTTAATTTTTTAAAAAAAATCAGCCACACTAATTCCATTGTTCTTCTTCACCTGCATCATTTTCTTTTTCCACTTTAACACTTATTTTATCTATTCTGTGCCTTTCCATTGAAAGAATTCTGAATTCAGCTCTGATATTGCCGTCTGCGGCAACTGCAGTGTCGCCTTTCTCCGGTATACGATCAAATATAGTCAGTACCAGTCCGGCCGCCGTATCGCATTCATCTGTCAGTTCCGGTCTAAAGCCGATCAGCTCAACAGTTTCTTCTGCAGAAAGAGCTCCGTCTATAATGTAGGTGTTCTCTGTTACCGGAACAACCTCCGACTCCCTGCTCTGTATGTATTCATCATCACTGTTACCTATGATTTCCTTCATAATATCCGACATTGTTACAATCCCCGCAGTTCCTCCGTATTCATCTACCACAAGGACAAACTTGGTTCCCCGCTCCTGCATTATCTGCATAAGTCTGTCCACCGCAAGGAACTCGGAAACTGCCGTAACAGGTCTTATCTTCAATTTTTCGTACTTTATATCATCTTTAACGTCACTGTTCCAGTAAAGGTCTTTGATATGAACAAATCCATCGATGCAGTCCTTGCTTCCCCTGCATACAGGATATCTGGTATATTTATATTTTTTTATCATATCAATATTCTCGCTGTAGGATAACTCAAGGTCAAAGCACTGCATATCGGTACGCGGCGTCATTATCTCTGATATTTCCTTATTGTACAGATCAAAAATATTATCTATGAATTCATTCTGTTTAGGATTTATAAGGCCGCTTTCGGTACTTTCATCTATAAGGAGCTGAATTTCCTCTCCTGTATAAACCTCCTGCTCATTGGCAATATCGTGTCCCATCAGCTTCATAACACCATTGGTCACTGAATTGAAAAGCCACATCACCGGAGCTGTCATACGGTAAAACCATACAAGCGGCAGAGCTGTAAGTCTGGCATATCTGTCAGTTGAAAATATGGCAAGAGATTTAGGTATAAGCTCTCCGACTACTATATGAAGCGCTGTAACAAGCGCAAATCCTATGGCTACAGCAATAGCTGAAACAGCAGACTCCGACACGCCAAGGGCAGCAAGTCCCGGTCTGATAAGCTCAGATACAGCCGGCTCTCCAAGCCAGCCAAGCGCAAGTGAAGCCAGAGTTATCCCAAGCTGACATGCCGACAGATACGAATTAACATTATTTGCAATACGCAGCGCCGCCTTTGCTCCCGCTCTGCCCTCATCTACTGCAATCTGAAGCTGCGTTTTTCTGACTCTCACAAGCGCAAACTCCGCCACAACAAAAAAGGCATTCATAAAAAGAAAAAACAAAACAAGTATTAAACTGAGTGCTGTTGACACAAAAATCCTCCTTTATAACTGAATTTGAAATTTTATTTTAATTATTCTAACTTCTTTACAATCCTCAGTCAATATTACTAAAGTATTATAATACATCAATTTTTCTCTTTAATTCTGCCAAAAAGGACTTAGGCTGTTTACTTTTTAACAAACCTGTATTAAACTAAAAGGGTGTGGACTTTTTTCACACTCTTTTAAAACCGTACATATTTTTAATCTTTAATATATCGGAGGAATTTACAAAATGAACATTCAGAAACAGTATCAGGCTAAACTTACAACAGCCGAAGAAGCAGTAAAGGTCGTAAAATCAGGCGACTGGGTTGACTATACCTGGGGCGTTTGCACTCCCGACGCTCTTGACAGGGCATTAGCTGCAAGAGCAGGCGAATTATTTGATGTCAAAGTTCGCGGCGGTATAATAATGAAAGAGCCTGAAATATTCAAGGTAGACAATGTTACAGAGCATTTTTCATGGAACTCATGGCATATGACGGGAATCGAAAGAAAGGCAATAGCAAAGGGCTTTTCATACTATGCGCCTATCCGCTATTCAGAGCTGCCTCGCTATTACTATGATATCGACAGCAAACCTGATGTTGCAATGTTTCAGGTTACACCAATGGACTCACAGGGGTATTTCAGCTTCGGTCTTGAAGCTTCACACCTCAAGGCAGTATGCGACACAGCCGGGACAGTTATTGTTGAGGTAAACCCTAACATGCCTTATGCATACGGTGACGAAACAACTAAAGTTCACATCTGTGACGTTGATATGATAGTTGAAAACGACGGACCTGCGCTTCCTACACTTGACGGCAACAACGTGCCTATGACTGACATAGACAAAAAGGTTGCAGAGTACATAGTTGAGGAAATCTGCGACGGCGCGTGCATCCAGCTTGGTATCGGCGGAATGCCTAACGCTGTAGGCAAGATGATAGCAGAGTCAGATTTAAAAGACCTCGGAGTTCATACGGAAATGTATGTAGACGCATACTATGAGCTTGCAAAGTCAGGCAAGGTTACAGGACGCCGCAAGAATATCCATCCGGGCAAGCAGATGTACGCTTTCGCAGCAGGAAGCCATGAGCTTTACGAATACATCGACAACAACCCTGAGGTTGTAAGCGCGTCGGTTGGATATGTCAACGATATCCGCACAATCTCCGCTTTAGACAACTTCATGTCAATCAACAACGCCGTAAACTTCGACCTGTTCGGACAGGTAAACGCAGAATCCGCAGGCACAAGACACATCAGCGGCTCCGGCGGACAGCTTGACTTCGTGCTTGGCGCTTATCTATCAAGAGGCGGCAAGAGCTTTATCTGCTGTTCATCAACCTTTACAGACAAGAACGGCAACACTCAGTCAAGAATACTGCCTACACTGACTCAGGGCTCAATAATCACAGATACACGCTGCAATACTCAGTTCCTTGTAACCGAATACGGCAAGGCAAACCTCAAGGGTCTTTCAACATGGCAGAGAGCCGAGGCTATCATCGGTATCGCTCACCCTGACTTCCAGGATCAGCTTATCAAAGAAGCGGACAAAATGGGCATCTGGAAAAGATCAAACAAATAGGAACACAGACAAAAGGAGAGGTTTCGCAGTTAAGTCCTCTCCTTAGTTTCATTTATTTGCTGTTTGCGATTGCCTGATCGATAAGCTCCTGCAGTTTTTCTGCCTGCTTCTTTCCGGTAATCGCTCCCACGATCGGTTCGCCTACAATGTTTCCGTTTCCGTCAACCACGTAAGTCGTAGGGTAGGAGTAGATTCCGGAGGTGAATTTTCCGGCCTCGCTGTCTGATGCAAACCATATATTCCGATAAGACACTTTCTTCTTTTCGAGGATTTCCTTTGCTTCCGATATTGCCGTCTTATCACCGTCAAGTGTAAATGTATTAACGCCGACAACTGCGCCGCCTTTTTCAGCAAGCTGTCTGTTCAGCTTATCCAGTTCGCCAAGTTCGCCTACGCACGGGCTGCAGGTTGTAAACCAGAAATTCACCACAGTAACACTGTTGCCGGAGAACAGTCTGTCGCTTTTTACCTTGCCTCCGTCAAGATCCTTTCCCTCAAATGCAGGGAATTTCATGAGATCGCTTTCCTTTTCGGGTTTGCCTTCCTTTGCCGGAACGCTCATATCGCTGTCAAGAGCCATAACCGCACACTCCGGATATTTCTGTTCCAGAACAGTCAGCTTCCCTTCAATTTCACGTATTTTTTCGGCTCCGTCCCTGAGAATTTTCAGTTCCTTTTTACTGAACTTGTCTTCGGCGGAATCAATTGTTTTAAGCAGGAAATCTCCGTAATTGGTGCCGTCTTCAATCATAGGGGTACCCTTGTCTGCCAGTTTGAATACTTTCTCCCAAAGTTCTTTGTTTTCCGTCAGAATCGCATTTTCCTGCTGCATAAGTTTTTTATAAAGCTCCGCGGCTTCCTCAAGGTTTTCCGGCTCTGCCGCCAGTAACTGTGCAATTTCGGCTCCCATATCATCGTCATTATTTTTGTCTGCCGCACCGCAGGCAGAAAGGCTGAAAATCAGTGCTAAAATCATCAGCACAGTAAGCAGTTTTGTTGTTTTCATTGTTGTTTCTCTCCTTTTATATTATTTCTTTTTGTTTCTCTGTTTTTTTGGCAAATCCGCAGCGGAAGCTTACGGCCTCAACAGGACAGGCCTTTACGCACATTCCGCAGCGTATGCATTCCGTATGGTCAGGTGTTTTTGTAACATCTACATCCATCCTGCAGGCTTTGGCGCATTTGCCGCACGAAACGCATTTATGTCCGTCTACCTTCATCCCGATAAGCGAAACTTTGTTCAGCAGAGCATAAAAAGCTCCCAGAGGACAAAGCCACTTGCAGAACGGACGATAAAACAGTACGCTCAGTACGATAACCGAAAGCAGGACTGCAAGTTTCCATGAAAAAAGCACGCCCAGCGCTGCGCGAATTCCCTCATCAGCAGCAGCCAGAGGAAGCGCCCCCTCCAATACTCCCTGCGGACAGAGATACTTGCAGAAAAACGGCTCTCCCATACCCACATCGTTTGCAACAAGCGCCGGCAGCAGTATCACCATTATCACCAGCACGCCGTATTTTATAAAAGTCAGGGGCTTCAGTTTCCTGGCGGACAGTTTTTTGCCCGGTATCTTGTGCAGCAGTTCCTGAAACCATCCGAACGGACACAGAAAACCGCAGATGAAGCGGCCGAGCAGCACACCGAGCAAAATGAGAA
>URGK01000075.1 GCA_900547295.1 uncultured Eubacteriales bacterium | reverse complement strand
TTGGAGCAACTCATCATGCGACAGGAGTTGCCTATAAACCGGCAGCGCTTAAAAAAATCAAAGTGACAAACTTCAAGACAAGTTATGAACTTGGTGAAGAACTTTCAAAGACTTATACTATACAGGGAGTAGGAGATTTTGGCGAAACATGGCCTCTTGCCTATAATTCAGGCGCTACTTTTGAAGGCTATGACAGCCAGAAAGAAGGCGAACAAACCATCACTGTAACATACAGCGGTGTATCCACTCAGGTTAAGGTTACAGTTGGCGCCAAGTACACAGGTATCAAAGCAGTACCTGATAGTACAGTAAAATACAAAGCAGGCGAAAACTTTACGCCGAAGTACAAGCTTTATGCTGTAACAAAAGACGGAAAACAAGTCGAAATTACAGATTTATCACAGGTTAAGCTTTCAGGCTATGATGTAAACAAAACAGGAAAGCAGACCGTAACAGTAAAATATCAGAAATTTACAACCACATTTGACATAAGCGTTGGAAGCGACGCCGAATATGACAAGATTACTGCTGCTGCAGTTCTTGGCTATACATACGTAAAGGGCGACAAAATCGTGCCTGAATACAAGCTTTACGGATACAAAGACAAAGAAAAAACTGAAATCACTGACCTTAGCGATGTAAAGCTTACAGTTCCTGAGGAAACCGGCTTACAAAAGGTAACAGTTGAATACAAGGGACTAAAGACTACATTTAACATTACAATCATCGATCCTTTAGGGATTACTTTTGAACCTTCAGTAAAAGAATACAAAGTCGGTGATAAGTTTAAGACAACAGGCAGACTGTACTACAAGGTTTCTGAGACCAAGAGGCAGCTGGTAAAGGATACGGATTCTGCAGAACCTGTTTTCTCAGGCTATGACATGAACAAGGCAGGCAAACAGACGGTTACTGTAAAGTACAAAAAATATTCAACTTCTTTTGAAATAGAAGTAAAGGGCAAAGGAGAAGCTAAGGATCCTTCCTCATTTACGATTACATTCCCTAAAACATTTACATATACAGGGAAGCGTATTGAACCTGAGGTTACAATAGTAGATGCAGACGGCAAGACACTTCGCAAGGGACTCGACTATACTTCTGCAAGCGCATACAATAAGGAAGTGGGAATTGCAACACTGGTTATTTATTTCTCAGGTGATTACAAAGGAACTGAAGCGATAACTACGGAATTTAAGATTGTTCCAAAGGGAACTTCAATTTCAAAGATTACTGCCAAGTCCAAAAAACTGGTTGTAGGAATTAAAGCTCAGAAGGCAGGAACTACAGGCTATGAAGTAAGATATTCTCTTAAAAAGAATATGAAGGGATCAAAAACAGTAAAAGTTGCAGCAAATAAGAAGTCGGTTGTTATTTCCAGGCTGAAGGCTAAGAAGACTTACTATGTGCAGATTCGTACATACACCAAGACTGATAAGGGAATTATAACCAGCGGATGGTCAAAAAAAGTTGCCAAAACTACAGGTAAATAGAAATTAATATAAGACAAGCCGGGATTGTATTTTCGGCTTGTCTTTTAAAAAACTTTTTTCCTGAAAGGTTTGTTGAAACTGCTTGATACAGGGACGAAATCTTTGAGAAAAAATGTAAAAAATGAATAAAACTAAAAATAAAACAGTTGCTAATTGACGGCAGCTGTTTTATTATGTAAACAAAAGAGGATAAAAGGAACTGGTAATAATGGATAAAAAAAGAAATATGGTAAATGAGATATATGAGATAACAGATATCATAAGAAAACATATAAGCAGAAATAAAGCCAGTGTAGATGATGATGAGGTTATGGAGATTATAGAGAAATATGTTTTCACCAGGCAGGAGCTTGCTTTCAGGGGCTATGAAGAAACGCTGCACATAATAAACAGCATATTCTATAATCTGCGAAAGGATCTGAGCATACTCCAGCCGTATATCGAAGATGATGACATTAAAGAGATTATGGTAAACGGCAAAGATAAAATCTTTGTGGAGAAATCCACCGGGATAGAGGAAACAGGTGACAGCTTTTACAGCGCAGAGGCTTTGGAGGAGCTGATAAGGAGAATTGCCGCAAAGGTCCACAGGGAGTTTAATGAGCTTAATCCAATACTTGATGCCAGACTTGACGACGGCAGCAGGGTCAACGGAGTATACAAAAACATAGCCTTAAACGGTCCGGTGCTTACCATAAGAAAATTTCCCAAAGAGGCGCTTACTATGGAAAGGCTTGTGGCAAACGGTACTCTTGGCAGGAAAGCTGCGGATTTTCTAAAGGCCTGCGTTGAAGCGGGGCTCAATATATTTATAAGCGGGGGTACATCTTCTGGGAAGACAACATTTTTAAACTGCCTTGCAGACTATATTCCGCCTGATGAAAGACTGGTTGTAATAGAGGACTCTGCCGAGCTTCAGATTAAAAACCACAGCAATTTAGTCAGGCTTGAATGCAGGAACTCCAACATACAGGGCAGAGGTGAGGTTACCATGACCGACCTTATCAAGACGAGTCTGCGTATGAGGCCCTCAAGAATTATAGTCGGAGAGGTCAGAGGCAGCGAGGTTGCTGATATGATAAATGCCTGTAATACAGGGCACGACGGGAGTCTCAGTACGGGCCACGGCAATTCCATTTACGGAATGATTAAAAGGCTGGAGTCGATGTATCTGCAGGCGGCTGATTTCCCCGTAAGCGCCATAAGGGCGCAGATAGCAGAGGGAATAGATTTAATTGTTCACCTTGGCAGAATGCCTGACAACAGCAGGAAAGTGCTTGAAATTGCGGAGCTTACGGGAATTTCGGAGAATGAAATAAGGCTCAACAGACTGTTTGAATATGATATTAAAAACGGACTTGTATCTACGGGAAACAGAATACAGAACACTTTTAAATTTAAAATGAGAGGGATAGAGTATGGATACTGATTACAGAACCTATGAGCTTTCATTAAGTGAAAAAGCAAAGTTTATTACAGTCGGATATATATGTTTTTTTATCATAGGATATATATTTTACAAGAGTCTGTTAATTTCTGCTATTGCAGGATTGCTCATTATTTCTCTAATAAAAAAATACCGCAGTTATAAGGCTGAAAAACGCAGAGGTTATCTGCTCATGCAGTTTAAAGACCTGCTTTACAGCCTTTCGGCTTCGGTATCCACAGGCAAGAGTATGGCAGAGGGATTAAAGGAGGGACTTGACGGTCTTAAGCTCATATATGATGAGCATACGCCTCTTGTAACAGAGCTTGAGAGCATAACAAAGGGCATTTTTGAAAACAGAGGCAGCGAGGCGGAGCTTATGTCTGATTTTGCGGCAAGAAGCGGCTGTCAGGATATCGAAAGCTTTGTAGATGTGTATCTTTCTATAAGGGAAACCGGAGGAGATATGGAAAAGGTCATATCAAAGACAGCGGACATACTTACAGACAAAATATCCATCGAAAAAGAAATAAAGGCAATCATATCGCAGAAACAGGTGGAGGCAAAGATAATAACGGCAATGCCCCTTGTGATACTGGCGGGACTTAATATCACATCATCGGGATATATAGATCCGCTGTATGAAACACTTGCAGGCCGCATTATTATGACGGTATCTCTCGCAGGGATAATGTTCGCATACAATCTGACAGGAAAGATAACGGATATAAAGGTGTAGAAATGAAAGAGCGTATAAAAAGAATAACAGACATTATTACGGGCAAAAGAGAAGAGTTTCTTTCAAGATACAGCAGACTGTATGAAAAGGGCAACCTTGAAGAAACCGTAATACTGAGAAAAAAGGCAGTAATGCAAAGATATGTGATTATTGCGGCGGCAGGGATTGCAGCACTCCTGGGAGTAATATCGCAGAATTATGAGGAGGCCTCGAATATAGTTGCCGAGGACGGCAGGGCAAAAGCAGTTATAAGGAGCGAGGATAAAGTCTTTGATTATGAGTTCAAGGTAAAGGTAAAAGGCGAGGAAGAGCCGCAGAGCGTTATAGTGCATATCGAGCCTAAAAGTGAGGAGACAGCAGAGGCAGAGGGAAAGAAACCTGCGGCAGCTGAAAAAACGGAGAACAAAACCCCCGTGGACTACAGGGCGCTTGCTGATACGGTATCCGAAAACCCTGCAAAAAATGAAATTCTGCTGCCTGAATATACCGATGACGGCAGACCTGTGAAATGGATGTATACCAGAGATTACACATGGCTTGTCGTTATGGCGGCCGTAGCCGCGGTTTTTATTGCCATATACAGAAGCAGATTTGAAACGGTCGAAAAGGAAGAAAAGACTGCGCAGACATCAATTCTTCTTGAACTGCCCTCGTTTATAAACAAGAACATACTTCTTCTGAACGGAGGACTTGTGCTTACAGATGCTTTTGAGAGAATAGTAACCGAACATCAGAAAAACGGGGAGAGCGGGAACTATTTTTACGAAAGGCTTAATGAAATATATATTAATTCCAAGGAAACAAATATTCCCGTTGAAACTCAGCTTTCGGATTTTGCAAGAAACTCAGGCATAAGAGAGTTCATCAGAGTTGCCGCAGTTATAAGCGATAATATCTGTAAGGGAACGGCTCTGACAGAAAGTCTTGAGAGTGAAAGCGCATATCTGTGGTTTTCAAGAAAAAAGAAAGCCGAGGAGCTTGGAAGACTTGCGGAAACCAAAATGACATTCCCGCTGGTAATACTTTTAGTCATTCTTATAATCATAACAATAGCACCGGCAATGCTGGAAATGTAGGAGGCAGAAATGAAAATAATCAGAAACAGTAAAAAGGGTATGGAGATTGTGCAGGTTGCAATCCTTATAGCCATAGCGATAGCGCTGGGTATTGTTTTCAAGGATCAGATTGTTGACTTTGTAAATGAAACCTTTGAAAAGCTCAACGACAGCGGTTTTAACGACGATGTTTAAAAGCAGGAGAGGCAGCACCTTTGTGGAGGCGGCGGTGATAATGCCACTTGTGATACTTGCCGTAATGTCACTTTTCTATATACTGATAAACCTTTATGAAAACGCAGAGCTCAAAAGCAGGCTTCATCTCGGCATCTGTATAGAGGCAGGCTACAGGAGTGAAACATTTGAGATATCACCTGCGGCATCTGAAGGACTGAAGCTGGACTCAGATAAAAAGAAAGTGACGGGAAGCAGTCATAAAGCCGGATATTACGGAGGGCTTCTTAAAAGGCACGCTGCAATGAAGGAAACAGGACATAATCATATAGTAATTGAGGAAGATATAATAAGAAAGGCAGACTATGTATTACCGGAATAATAAAAAGGGGGTTACTGCAGTATTTCTCACAATAATTGCAGGAGCTGTGCTAAGTTGTGTAATTGTATTTATTCAGCTGGCGGCTTCTGCTGCATCTGTAAGCTATTGCGGGAATCTGTTTAACCTTGCAGGCAGGTCTGTGCTGTCGGAATTTGATCTGGAGCTTAAATCAAGATACGGCATAATAGCTTTCAGCAGGGATAACAGCAGTATAGTGAATGAACTTAAAAAATATGTGAAATATACGGTTACTGATGACAGGTATATCAGGCTGGGAGCGGTTTCCGTTGATATGAAGGATTACTGTCTTATGGACTGTGAGATATTTGAGGAGCAGATAACAGAGAGTGTAAACTGTAAAAATCTCATCGGCACAGAAAAAAACAGCGGACCTGTTCAAACAGGGGACAGAACTTTAAGAAACAGCAGGACAATTAATGCTCTGCCGTCAAAGGGTATGACAGATACACCGTCGGTATATGCGCTTGTCTCCAATATAAAGAATCTGACAGGTATTTCACAGCTTTGGAAAAACGGAAGCAGAGAGTATCTGACTACCGTATACATATTCAGCGTTTTTAAAAGCGGTATGTCGCCTGCTGATGAAGAAAACAGCTTTTTCAGAAATGAAATAGAATATATAATTGAAGGCAAAAAAAGTGATGCAGCAAACAGGAGCGCAGTCAGGGCGGATCTGCTGAAACTGAGAACGCTGCTTAATTCGATATACATATATTCAAGCCCCAAGATGATGAAGGAAGCGCTTCTTCTGGCAGAAACCATAACTCCGGGGCCTGAGGCGGTTATAACGCAGGCGGCGCTGATTGCTGCGTGGGCGGCTATGGAAGCAGAACTTGATATTAAAACCCTCGACGAAGGAGGCAAAGTACCTGTATTCAAGGATCCGTCCAGCTGGAAAACAGACATAAACGGTAAAGTCACAGCAGGAAAAGGAGAATTTGAGGAGAGAGGCTATGATTATGAAGGCTATCTCAAAATACTCCTTACAGCGCTGAAAAAAGAAGTCAGGCTGACAAGAATGATGGATCTGATACAGATAAATCTGCAGGGAACCTACAGTGAGGATTTTTATATAAAAGACTGTTATCGAGGATTTAAATTTGAAGCGCAGGTAAACGGCAGAAAGATGAAATATGATGAAAAGTACTAAAAAAGGCTCGATTACAGTTGAAGCGGCCATAATACTGCCGATGTTCATAATAGCTGTTCTGACGATAAGTTATACTATAAAGCTGATAGAAGCAGAAGAATGTGTAATAAACGGCGTTGCAGATGAAGCAAGACATGTGGCGGCATATGCATATATCGAAAAGACGGGGCTGGGGGTAAAACCAAGAATTGAAAAAAGAGTAAAAGCCGACAAAGCAGCAGAAAGCTTTGCAGTAAAAAGACTGGGCTATCTTTACAGTGATTTTAATAATACCGGCCTTATATCCATTGATGCGGCGTATACGGTTAAAAACAGAATGCCTGTAAAAATGCGGGGAGATTTTCACAGAAAAACAGGGGTTTTATTCAGAGGCTTTGTTGGCAGGGATAATAAAGGGCAGATCTTCAGCTTTGATATGATGCAGGCTGCAGATGACGGAACTACAGTATGGGTATTTCCTGTGGCGGGAGAGCGATATCACAATGAAAACTGTTCATATATCAGAGTGTATCCTGTACAGACAATACTTACAGATGAGGTCAGAAGGCACTATACACCCTGTAAATTGTGCAGGCCCGATGAGCATGGCAACGGCCATATAGTGTACTGCTTCAAAAAGACAGGAAAGGCATATCACAGTGCGGAATGCAGTACAGTTGACAGATATGTTATAGAAATGACAATATATGAGGCTGAAGCAGACGGCTACAGCAGATGTCTTAAATGCGGAGGGCAATAGCAATGGAAAACGGTACATACAGCTTTGAAAAAGAGTATTTCAATAACGAATTAAAGGAGTTTGAAATGAGCATACTTTCCGATCAGATATGCAGCTCATTTATACCAACTTCATTTATACGGGAAACAGACAGGCTTACGGCTATATACAGCTATGACGGGTTTTTAAAAATAAGCCAGTGCAGGTTCAGGGAGATAATACAGCTTCTTAATCTTGTTGAGAGAGTAATCAGGGAGCTTGTAAAAAGCGGCAGCTATTATCTTGATTACGGCAGGGTGGAGCTTACCTGTGATACTGTGTTTTACTGCAGTGAAACACAGGAGGTAAAGCTTGCCTATATACCGATAAAAGAGGATGGCAGCTTCGGAAGCAACCTTACAGAGTTTGTGACAGGGCTGAAAAACTGTTACTTTGGAAACAGTGTAGAGTATCTGGACCGGCTTACAGCTTTCCTGCAGGAGAATAATTACGGTACTGATGATATACTCAACAAGATAATTGAGCTCAAGCGTGAAGTGAATATGTACGGGGTGAAGTAGAGAATAACAAAGCGTTGACATCGTATATGGTATCACATATAATATGAACAGGAGCTGTAAAAATGTCAAAATGGGATAAACTTATAAAGCGTATATGTAACTTATCGAAAGATATCAGGTTTAATGAACTGCGTAAAGTTTTAGAATGCTATGGATATGAAATGAAAGCTCCGGGAAGAGGCGGCAGTCATTTTACTTTTAGAAAAAACGGCTGCACTCCTGTTACAGTACCTAAAGATGAACCTATTAAAAGGGTTTATGTAGAGCTGGTCAGGCATATTATAGAAAGCGAGGCAGAAAACGATGAAAACGCTTGATGAATATATGGCAATGCCGTATCGTATGGAAATTATAGAAGATAAAGACGAAGGCGGCTTTGTGGCTTCATACCCGGATTTGCCGGGATGCATTACCTGCGGAGAAAAAGCGGAGAGCGCTGCGGCTAATGCATTAGATGCCAAAAGGCAGTGGCTTGAGGCAGCGATAGACAGCGGAATAGAGATTTATGAGCCGGATAGTCTTAAGGACTATTCGGGGCAGTTCAAGCTTAGGATACCGCGCAGTCTGCACAGGACACTGGCAGAGCATTCACGAAGAGAGGGCATCAGTATGAACCAGTATTGCGTGTATCTTCTTTCCAGAAACGATGCGATATATTTGAAATAAACATTAGTATGATAAAAGAGAACTCAAAAATTCAGCTTTGTATAGCAATTTGCACGGATAATATTTGAAGGCATACACATTATGTTACAATTATGCTGAAGAAAGGGGCTGAGTATAATGCTGATAAAAGCACTGAGAGATACAGGTGAGATTTCTGAACTTGTCAATAAGAAACAGACACTGACAGACGAAGCAATTTATGAGTCAGAACAGGAAGCAGCAGGCGGCGCAGAAGCTTTAGAGGCCAATGCTGCATTTGAAGAACTGGAGAAAAAATACTTTGGATAAATATAAAGAGGTTGTTTTGAAGCCTGATACTTGCCATAAATCTCAACATAGAAGAGATAGATAAGACAATTAGCAGGCTGTTTAAATGAAATAAATATTGTTGAACAGCGTATGCAAAACTGATATACTTGTATTATCATATCAGATGGGAGCATTAATATGGAAAAGATACTGTTTGTTAATTCATGCGTTCGTGAAGAGTCACGTACTTACAGGCTTGCAGGCGCTGTTCTTGAGTGTCTTGACGGCGATATTACACAGCTTGATATTTCTGAGGCAGATATAAAGCCTCTTGACAGACAAAGCCTTATGTACAGGGTAGAGCTTTCAGACAAGGGCGATTTCAGCAATGAGATGTTTAAATATGCGCATCAGTTTGCCGAAAGTGATACAGTAGTAATAGCGGCGCCTTACTGGGATCTGTCTTTCCCTGCAGTTCTCAAGGCTTATCTTGAAGCAGTTTCAGTCTGCGGAATTACATTTAAATATGATGAACAGGGAGTGCCTGCAGGGCTTTGCAGCGTCAGAAAACTGATATATGTTACAACATCAGGCGGCAGCATAGGCGAGTTCAATATGGGATATGATTATGTCAGAACTCTTGCGTGGGGACTGTTTGGCATTAAAGACATTCAGTTTTTCAGTGCAGAGAATCTTGATATATATGGTAATGACGTAGAGGCGATAATGCAGGAGGCGGAGGCTAAAGTTAAAGCTTCCTTTAAATAAGCTGACAGCGGGGCGGTTATTCCGCCCCGTTCTTGTATTTTTGCCCGGGATATGCTAAACTGATAAACTGTAAGTTTTAAATTAAAAGGACAGATTTATGCATATTAATGATTTTGATTATAACCTGCCGGAAGAACTCATAGCGCAGTTTCCGGCGGACAAAAGAGACCATTCAAGACTGATGGTGGTGGACAGAAGCACAGGCAGTGTTGAGCACAGACATTTTTATGATATCCTCGAATATCTCAAAGCAGGCGACTGCCTGGTACTCAACAATTCCAGAGTGATACCGGCGAGGATTTTCGGAGTTAAGGCCTCAACCGGCGCAAGGGTTGAGTTTCTGCTTATCAAGCGCAAAGACGGCGACCGGTGGGAAACCATGGTCAGACCAGGCAAAAAGATAAAAAAGGGTGATGTCATACTCTTTGGAACAGATGCAGACAGATATATTTCAGAGTGTGACCACAAGGGCGGCAATGTGAAGTCTCCTGTAATGCAGGAAATTGAGGAAGCTGCACCGCTTAAAGCAGAGGTTCTCGATTATGGTGATGACGGTACCCGAATAGTGGAGTTTTCGTACAAGGGAATATTCCTTGAGATACTTGAGGAGCTTGGTAAAATGCCGCTTCCTCCATACATAGAGAGAGAAAGTGTGCTTGAGGATAAGGAGCGTTATCAGACTGTTTATTCTAAAGAAAACGGCTCGGTGGCAGCGCCTACGGCAGGACTTCATTTTACAGAGGAGCTTCTTGCTAAAGCCAAAGAGATGGGCGTTAAAATTGCATATGTTACCCTGCATGTCGGTATAGGAACTTTCAGACCTGTCAAGTGTGACAATATAGAGGATCACCAGATGCATTTTGAGGAGTATTCCATAGATGAGGAGAATGCGGAGATTATAAATTCGGTGATTAAGGCAGGCGGCAGGATTATATCGGTAGGCACCACTTCGACCAGAACAGTTGAAAGTGCAGCGGTATTTGATGATGAGCTTGGCAGGTTTATTGTGCCTGCAAAATCAGACTCAACGGGTATATTCATATATCCGGGCTATAAATTCAAGATTATAGACAGCCTTATAACCAATTTTCATCTGCCTAAGTCCACGCTGCTGATGCTTATATCAGCTCTTTACAGCAGAGAGGATATACTGAGAGTATATGATATCGCAGTTAAGGAAAAATACAGATTCTTCTCTTATGGAGATGCAATGCTGATTATATAGAAAGGAAACACAATGAGTAAGGACGCAGTTACTTATGAATTACTTAAAAAAGACAAGAGAACAAAAGCAAGACGAGGTATAGTTCATACGCCTCACGGAGATATACAGACTCCTGTTTTTATGCCTGTAGGCACGCAGGCTACAGTCAAGGCCATGAGACCTGAGCAGGTAAAGGAAATGGGAGCAGAGATAATACTCTCAAATACCTATCATCTATATCTCAGACCGGGACACGAAATTGTCAAAGAGGCAGGCGGACTTCACAAATTTATGAACTGGGACAGAGCCATACTTACAGACAGTGGCGGATTTCAGGTGTTCAGCCTCGGACCTCTCCGCAAGATAACCGAGGAGGGCACTGAATTCAGATCCCATATAGACGGATCAAAGCATATGATTTCCCCGGAAAAATCAATGGAAATACAGAACGCTTTGGGCTCGGATATTATGATGGCATTTGATGAGTGTGCGCCGTATCCTGCAGAAAGAGAATATATAGTGCCGTCTATGGAGAGAACTCACAGGTGGCTTGAAAGATGCAAGGCATATCACAAGAATACAGAGAAGCAGTCTCTGTTTGGAATAATGCAGGGCGGTATGTATCACGACCTCAGGAAACAGAGTGCCAAGGCTATTGTGGATCTGGATCTGCCGGGATACGCAATCGGAGGATTAAGCGTGGGAGAGCCAAAAGAGCTGTTTCTTGAAATACTGGGCGGCTGTGTGGACTATCTGCCTGACAACAAGCCGAGATATATTATGGGTGTTGGTACGCCGGATTATCTCTTTGAGGGAGTAGAGCAGGGGGTTGATATGTTTGACTGCGTGCTTCCTACAAGAATAGCAAGACACGGTATGGCTATGACAAGCCATGGCAGGCTGAATATCAAGAATGCCAGATTTGAAAGAGATTTCACACCGCTGGATCCCGAGTGTGACTGCTATACATGCAGGAACTATTCGAGAGCATATTTAAGACACCTGTTTAAGGCAGACGAAATGCTGTCGGCGATGCTTTTATCAAATCACAACCTGCATTTCCTTGTAAATATGATGAAAAACATCAGACAGGCTATTGAAGAGGACAGATTCCTTGAATACAAAGAAGAATTCTACAGAAAGTACGGAAGATTTTAATGGATATATGTAAACATAAAGAATTATGCGGCGGCTGCATTCATCAGGGCAAGTCATATGAACAGCAGCTTGAGGAGAAGGGAAACGATGTTTCCATGCTCATCTCTAAAAAAGAAATAAAGGTCGGTGAATATTTGGGTATACAGGGAAGTCCGGCGCAGTACAGATACCGCAACAAAATGGAATATACCTTTGGGGATACTGTTAAAGACGGACCGCTGTGCCTTGGTATGCACAGAAAAAAGCACTTTATGTCTATTGTTACGGTAGATGAGTGTCAGCTTGTCCCTGAGGATTTTAACAGAATTTTAAGTGCTGTGCTTGAATTCTGTCAGGAAAAAGGCTACAGCTTTTATCACAAAAAAAGCCACGAAGGACTGTTAAGACACCTTATTATCCGTTATGGTGTACGCACAGGAGAGCTGCTTGTGAATATAGTCACCTCATCGCAGGGAGAATTTGATGATAAAGGTTTCACAGAGATGATTACAGCTCTTGAACTTGACAACAGAGTTGCCGGAGTTTTGAGGACCGTCAATGACAGGCTTGCCGATGCGGTATATTGCGAGGAACTCAAAGTCCTGTGGGGCAGAGATTACTATATGGAAAAAATAATGGGGCTTGACTTCAAGGTGAGCGCATTTTCGTTCTTCCAGACCAATGTAGAGGCGGCAGAGCGCCTTTATACAGAAGCCATAGACCTTATAGATGACTTTGAGGACAAAAATGTCTTTGACCTTTACTGTGGCACAGGAACCATCACACAGGCGCTGGCGCTCAAAGCAAAAACAGTTACAGGAGTGGAGCTGGTTTCCGAGGCAGTCGAAGCGGCAAAGGAGAATGCAAAGCTTAACGGGCTTGACAACTGCAGCTTCATTGCAGGTGATGTTTTTGAAGTGCTTGAGAAGCTGGAGCAAAAGCCTGATGTGATTGTTGTGGATCCGCCAAGAGTGGGAATACATCCTAAGGCTCTTGACAAAATACTGGGTTATGGTGTGAAACAGATAGTATACATATCCTGTAATCCTAAGAGTCTTACAGATAACCTTATGTACATACAGGGTAACGGTTATGAGGTTAAGAAGATTAAAGCGTTTGACAACTTCCCTATGACAAAGCACGTGGAGACGGTTGTTCTTTTGTCCCAACTGAAATAAAAGCCGGATGATTAC
>URGK01000074.1 GCA_900547295.1 uncultured Eubacteriales bacterium | reverse complement strand
GGCAGTTACAAGCTCCGACCTCTAAGGCCTTAGCCGAAGGTCGGAGTAGTTGACTCATAATAGTCTCCTTCGGGCTGAGAATCAGTCCTGCCTGTTTAACAAAGAGGTTTTAATATGTTTTACAACTGTTTTTCCTTGTTTGGTTTTGTTTCCATTGTTCAGTATCTGTCATCCTCCGGTTTGTATTCCGGCCTACAAAACAGCGAACCTTTTCAGTCAACAACAGCATACCTAAAATACCCGAACAAATCAAGAAGTTTCACCGACTACCCGCACCTTTAAATACAGAAGCGGTCTGTCTGAAATTGAATTTCCTGCAAACCGCTTTATTTCATCTACTTATTTATGCTCTGCATCGCAGTATACGCATCTGTATATTCTTTTTTCCGGATCCGCCAGCCTGAAGCTGTGTACTATTTCCTGCTCTACGCTGGTTATACATCTCGGATTTTTGCAGAATATGACGTTATCCAGCTTTTCGGGAAGTGACAGGTGCTTCTTGCTGACAAGCTCGTTGTTCCTGACTATATTGACTGTTATGTTAGGGTCTATATATCCGATTATGTCAAGGTTCACATCTATCATCTCATCTATTTTAATTATATCCTTTGTGCCGTATTTTTTGCTGGGTACATTCTGCAGTACCGCTACGCTGCATGACAGCCGGTCCAGATTAAGCAGTCTGTATATCTCCATGCTTTTTCCCGCCGCTATATGGTCAAGCACTATTCCGTTTCTTACTCCGTCTACGTTCATTAGTTTTCTCCTTTCCTGATACCCAGAAGCTCTAGTATAAGGGCCATCCTTATATATTTGCCGCACAGCACCTGTCTGAAATATGCCGCTCTCGGATCGTCGTCAACCTCTGTTGAAATCTCGTTTACTCTCGGCAGCGGGTGAAGTATCGACAGGCTGTCCTTTGCCGCCTCAAGCTTTTTCATATCCAGTATATATGTATCCTTTAATCTGATATAGTCCTCTTCATTGAAGAAGCGTTCTCTCTGCACTCTTGTCATATACAGTATGTCAAGGGTTCCTATCACGCTTTCCATATCCTCTGTCTGCACATATTCTATTCCCTTTTTATCCAGCATATCCGTGATATATCCGGGAACTTTTAGTTCTTCGGGCGCAATCAGCACAAAGCGTATATTTTCATATCTAGACATCGCTTCTATGAGAGAGTGAACTGTTCTTCCGAATTTCAGGTCGCCGCATATGCCTACCGTCATATCTGAAAGTCTGCCTTTTTCTCTCCATATGGTAAGAATGTCCGTAAGGGTCTGGGTCGGATGAAAATGTCCGCCGTCCCCTGCATTTATCAGTGGCACCTCGCAGCGCTGCGCAGCCGCAACCGGAGCGCCTTCCTTAGGGTGCCTCATTGCAATTATATCCGCATAGCAACTTACTGTTCTGACAGTGTCCTTTACGCTTTCGCCCTTTGCTGCCGAAGATGAGGCCGCCTCCGAAAATCCCAGCACGCTTCCTCCAAGCTCAAGCATTGCGGCTTCAAAAGAAAGTCTTGTTCTGGTGCTTGGTTCAAAGAACAGCGTCGCAAGCTTTTTGCCGTGACATATATCCATATATTCCTTGGGATTTTCAATTATATCCTCTGCCGTTTTTATCATTTCATTTATTTCATCAACTGAAAGGTCTGTTATGTTAATCAGATTTCTCACGCTCATTTTACCTCCAATCCTTAGGGTCTGCTCTGAAAGCCTCTACCATTTTTCTCTGCTCTGCCGTTATATATCCTTTTAACTCTGCCGTCTGCATAAG
Organism: uncultured Eubacteriales bacterium; assembly: GCA_900547295.1. Lineage (GTDB taxonomy): Bacteria > Bacillota > Clostridia > Peptostreptococcales > Anaerovoracaceae > UMGS973. Next base: position 11,376 of record URGK01000074.1, on the reverse strand, counting down.
CGCATCAAGGTCGCACAGGCTGATGTTTTTAACCCCCGTCTCTGACATTCTGCGCTCAGCCTCTTCAAACTGATATGTGAATATGCTGACTATACCCAGCACCTCCGCACCTTCCTGTCTCAGGGCCTCCACTGTATCAAGCACCGAACCGCCTGTGGATATGAGATCCTCTATAACTACTGTTTTCTGTCCCGGCAGGAGTCTGCCCTCTATGCGGTTGCCTCTGCCGTGGTCTTTGGCTGCGCCTCTGACATATCCCATGGGAAGTCCCAGAATATGCGCAGCTATTGCTGCATGGGCAATCCCTGCCGTACTTGTCCCCATAAGTATTTCGGCCTCCGGATATTCTGCTTTCACAGTGTCTGCCATGGCCTGCTCTATGATATTTCTCGCCTGCGGCGCCGTAAGTGTCAGCCTGTTGTCGCAGTACACCGGGCTTTTAATTCCGCTGGCCCATACAAACGGCTCGTCAGGCCTTAAAAATACAGCTTCTGTTTCCAGCAGCAGCTCTGCTATTTTCTCTCTACTCATTATCCTCACCTCCGAATTCTCTCATCGCTCTGATATATGCTTCCTCGGGGTCTTTAGCCCCTGTAATTGAACGTCCCATTACTATGAAATCCGAGCCAAGCTCTGCCGCCTGCTCCGGCGTTGTCACCCGCTTCTGGTCGCCTTTGCCCTCACCTGCAAATCTTACACCCGGAGTAACCGTTACGAACTCCTCGCCACATAAGGCTTTTACCTCCGGCACTTCAAGAGGTGAGCATACCACTCCCGCAAGACCTGCCTCTCTGGCGTTTGACGCGTACTTTGCCACAACCTGCTCCATCGGGTAATCTATGAGAAGCTGCTTCTGCATAGTCTGCTCATCTGTACTGGTAAGCTGGGTAACCGCTATAACAAGGGGCTTTCTGTCACAGTCCGCAAAGGCGGAAACCGCCGCCTGCATCATTTCAACGGTGCCTGCCGCATGCACATTGACTATATCAACGTCCAGCGCGGCAAGTGATTTCATAGCCTTGCCCACTGTGTTTGGTATGTCGTGAAGTTTTAAATCAAGAAACACCTTATGGCCTCTTTCCTTTATCTTCTTTACAATCTGCGGGCCTTCACCGTAAAAAAGCTCCATTCCGATCTTCACAAAGGGTTTTGTTTCACTGAATCTGTCAAGAAACTCAAGTGCCTTATCACCGCTGCCAAAGTCCAGCGCTATAATTACTTCTCTTTTCATACTATTCCTTTTACCTCCCTGAGATTATCTATGCCAAGCTGCTCCATAAGCTGAGGCAGCCTGTCTGTTATTTCCGGATATATCCACGGGTTTCTGAGTCCTGCCGCGCCTATCTGCACTGCGTCTGCTCCTGCCATAATCATCTCTATCACATCCTCTGCCGAAGCTATGCCGCCCATTCCCATTATTGGTATATCCACTGCTTTTCTTACCTGATTTACCATTCTGAGCGCTACAGGAAATATCGCAGGTCCCGAAAGGCCTCCGGTTATATTGGCAAGTACCGGTTTTCTTGTTTTTATGTCTATTCTCATTGCCTGCAATGTATTTATGAGGCTTATGCCGTCTGCTCCCGCAGCCTCACAGGCTGATGCTATTTCAGCTATGTCCGTCACATTGGGACTCAGCTTGATATATACAGGCTTGCGGGTCACAGCCTTTACCGCTTTTGTAATCACTGCCGCCTGACTGCTGCTCTGTCCGAAAGCCATACCGCCGCCGCTCACATTAGGACAGCTTATATTAACCTCTACGATATGAGCCTGAGGGCAGCTGTCCATAATCTCCGCGCAGGCAGCATAATCTCTTTCTGAAAACCCGCTTATATTCGCTATGATTACTCCGTCAAATATCTCTGCAAGTCCCGGAAGCTGCTCTGTCGCCACATTAGCTGCGCCCGGATTCTGAAGTCCCACAGAGTTTATCATGCCGCCGGCAGCCTCTGCTATTCTGGGGCTTTCGTTTCCCGCTTTTGCTTCAATTGTTGTTCCTTTAACCGCAATTCCGCCGAGGATATTAAGGTCAAACAGCTCCGCAAACTCTCTGCCGTAGCCGAATGTGCCGCTTGCGGGTATCACCGGATTTTTAAGTTCTATCTCTCCCAGCCTTACTCTTGTGTCTGCCATAAAATCTCCTCCTTTCTGAATACAGGTCCGTCTTTGCATATTCTCTTTTCCCCTAATCTTTTTTTACATACACACCCCATGCATGAGCCAAAGCCGCATCCCATTCTTTCTTCAAAGCTGAGCTGTCCGTCTGACGCCCTGCCGCATACTGCCTCCAGCATAGGCAAAGGTCCGCAGGCGCAGACATAGCTTCCCTCTTCTATCAGTTCGGTTATACCGCCGCCCACTTTTATAATCAGGTCGACTCCCAGCTTTTCAAATCTTTCTCTGAAAAAAATCTCCTCTTCATTTTTAAATCCCAGTACTATTTTCGGCGCTTTGCCTGCCCTTACAAGACTTTCGGCAAGTGAATATATCGGCGCGGCTCCCATACCGCCCCCTGCAAGCACCGCAGCATCCGGCACAATCTCTGTGTCATAGCCGTTTCCCAGCGGGCACATTGCTCTCAAGCTCTGACCTTCTTTCATACCCTTTAGTATCTCTGTGCCCTCTCCGACCACCTTGTAGACAAGCGTAAGTCCGTCTTTGTCCCACGAGGCTATGGACAGGGGTCTTCGCAGGAATTTCTGTTCCAGCACGATATTTATGAACTGTCCCGGTCTTTTTATCTCCTGCGTGTTTCCGGCAAGCCTCATCTCATAAATGTCCTTTGCAATCTGCTCATTTTTTTCAATCTGCCAAAGCTCATCTCTCATAAACAATATCACCTCCGCATATGGTCGCTGCAACCTGACCCTTTACTTTCATACCATCAAAAGGACAGCTTCTGCCCATGCTTTTAAATTTCTCCTTGTCTATTACCCATTCTGCATTCTTGTCTATTATCACTATGTCGGCAGAGCCGCCCTCTGCAAGCTGCCCGCCGTCAAGGTTAAATCTTGACGCAGGGTTTGTGCTCATAAGCTGTATCAGCCTTTCAAAGGTTATCCCGCCTGTTTCGCACAGCAGTGTGTTCATTACCGCAAAGGCTGTTTCAAGCCCTATAATTCCGTTGAGGCTGTCCTCAAAGCCTTTTGATTTTTCCTCTGCGCTGTGAGGCGCGTGGTCTGTCGCTATCATATCTATTGTGTCGTCTTTGACCGCTTCAAGAATTGCCGCCTTGTCCCTTTCGCTTCTTATGGGCGGGTTCATTTTAAATTTGCCGTCATCTGTAACATCCTCTTCACTAAAGGCTATGTAGTGCGGCGCTGTTTCGCATGTAACATTTACACCTCTTGCCTTTGCTTCTCTCACAGCCTCCAAGGTCCTTGCCGATGACACATGGCATATATGAAGCGCCGCGCCGGTTTCCTCTGTAAGCTGTATGTCTCTTACCGCCTCTGTCCATTCGCTTCTGGCGTCCTTTGCCGGGTAGGCTTCGTTTTCGCAGTGGGCGGTTATGACCCTGTCCAGAGCTGCCGCCTTAATCATAGCCTGCCTCATAAGCGCTTCGTCCTGCACGCCTTTGCCGTCGTCAGAAAAAGAGGCAACTCTCCCGGCTATTTCATCCATAGCCGAAAGACTGCCTCTTCCGCTCTGCTCTTTTGTAATTGTACCATAGGGAATAACTTTTATCACCGCATCCTTTCTGATTATCTGCTCCATTACTTCAAGAGAAGATAAATCAGACGGCGCAGGCACTACGTTTGGCATTGCCAGCACTGCTGTATATCCTCCCGCCGCTGCCGCTTCTGTTTCTGTCTTTACCGTCCCCTTATATGAAAAACCCGGCTCTCTGAGATGTACATGCACATCTATGAAACCCGGGCAAACAAAAAAGCTATCACAGCAGATAACTTTGTCAACAGAAATATTATCAATATTATCAGCAATGGAAACAACTCTGCCTCCGTCAATCAGAATATCCGATGCGGTAAATCTGTCTCCTCTATATACATTGCCACCTTTTAAAATTATCTTCATTTCTGCTCCTTAAACTTATTTTTGCTTAAATCTTCGATATCATACCATACGGTTCGCACATTTGTCAACACTAATTTCTAAATGTTTTTTGATGTTTTGCTGTTTTTAATAATTTGTATATGTACTATCAAAATCATTGGTGCTATAATATATACAAATAATTTCAAATCAGGAGGTAATTATTATGAAATGGACATGTTCAGTATGCGGTTATGTTTACGAAGGGCCTGAACCACCGGCACAGTGCCCTCAGTGTAAAGTAGGCGCAGATAAGTTTATACCTGTTGCTGAAGGTAAGACAGAATGGGCTGACCAGCATGTAGTAGGTGTTGCTACAGGCGTTGATCCTGAAATAATCGAGGGATTAAGAGCAAACTTCACAGGCGAATGTTCAGAGGTAGGTATGTATCTTGCTATGGCAAGAGTGGCTCACAGAGAGGGATACCCTGAAATCGGTCTGTACTGGGAAAAGGCTGCCTGGGAAGAAGCAGAGCACGCTGCTAAATTTGCAGAGCTTCTCGGTGAGGTTGTAACTGACTCAACCAAGAAGAATCTTGAAATGAGAGTTGAAGCAGAAGCAGGCGCATGCGCAGGCAAGAAGGCATTAGCTAAGCTTGCAAAGGAAAAGAACCTTGACGCTATTCACGACACAGTGCACGAAATGGCAAAGGACGAAGCAAGACACGGTGCTGCATTTGAGGGACTGCTTAACAGATACTTCAAATAGTTCAGATTGGTTGAAATTTCAATATGCAGAAGATGAGGGAAGTCTGAAGGGGCTTCCTTTTTTCTTTGTAAAATCATATTACAAGAAAATTTGACTTGTAACTTTCTTGTAACTTTCCGATTTTGACAGTCATAAAAATCATCAAACTGGTAACTTTTTGACATTGTAACTTTTTTCATTAACATTATACCATACAATCATTGAAATTTCAACGATTATATGCTATAATGTGTTTTTTTCGCTTTCTTTTCTCTGGATACCTTCTATAAATATTATATCTGAATTCTGAAGAGATTTCATTTTTTGAAAGATGTCAAGTTTTGAGCATAAAAAAATCCACACAGCCGCCGCCATATGGAGAAATATTTCTTTTCGCTTGAAATTGGTGTCCCTTTGTGATATAGTGGTGTCAAGAGGAAAGCCGTTGAAAACGGCTAACCTGTTCAGTTAAAAAATAACTGCCGAGGTTGCAAGCTTAGGGCAGTTATTTTTTTATGGAAATTGTGATTCTCAGCCTACCAAGGGTAATTGTGATTCTCACCATATTTACCACCTTCCTTCTAGTCCAAAATCCCTTTTGAGTTTTGGGGAAGGTTAACCGCTTTCGCTTGTCCTCTTGACAAGTTTATTATATCATTTTTCAGAAGCCGATACCACTATAAAGTGTCTTTTGAATGAAAAATCCGCACAGCGGTTGCCATGCGGAATTCAAAATTGATTATTTTACTGTTCTCCACGCCTTTGCAGACCACGCAGAGTAGTATTTTATGCCATCCACTTCTATATAACTACGAACCTTGTAATAATACTTCTTCCCCTTCTTTACAGAAGTATTGTAATACTTCCCAGACTTAGAAGTATAGATTGGATTCTTTCCATAACCAGAGTTTTTCTTCAATGACCTGAATATTTCAACGCCATCAAATTTCACGCCGCTGGTATTCGTCCAAGTAATCGTAACGGCCTTCTTGCCGTTCTTCATTTTCACCTGTTTAGAGCGTGCTTTGAAGTTGTCCTTTGTTACCTTTGCTAATTCTAATTGTACTTTTTCGGCTTCGGAAAGTTCCGCTTTCTTAACGACTGTAACCTCAATCTTATCGCCTGTTTTTAGTCCTGTAAGCGTTGTTACCTCTCCCTTTGAAACGCCATTCACTGTCACATCAACAAGTTCATAGCCATCCTGCACATTGATGGTTGCTGTTGTCCCCTCGCTTCCAGTGCTTACAGTGTATCCTTCCCCTGTTGAGATCGTCGGCTTCTGCACTGTTATTGGTGGAATAAATCCACCGCCGCCACCGCTGCTGCCTTCAACCGTCAGCGTTCCTCCGACAAAGCGGAACTCATAGTTTTCGGATGTAAGACCATAAGGCATAATCTCATAAGTACCGACTGCGCTCTCCTTCGTATAGGAACAGGTGAACTGAAGGTTTCCGCCTAAGGAGGCCGCGTTATCGGCTCCGGCAAAGCCCTCGTATATCGCCTCATACTCAGGGATCTCACTTTTTACTCGGATCCGCAGATCCTTTGCGGTAACGGTAAGCGGCGCCTTGCGGATCTCAAATGAAAATTCCTTATTTCCCGCCAGATAATTCTTCGTGGCCTTTGTATTTACGATCACCCGATAGCTTCCCACTGCGGCCGGGGCATTTGGAATAACCTCATTTCCCTTCATAAACGTTACCGTAAGTGCTCCGTCACTATCGGAGCGCACCTTCGGCTCCAGTGCCGCTGCATCGTAAACACGATCCAGTGCGGAGAGATTTTCGATCGAGAGCTCCGGCGCGGCCTGAGTTACGTTAAGGGTTCCCGGGATATATGCGATTGTATAGTTTCCGTTTTTCGCCGTAAGACCCGAGGGAACGATCTCATATTCTCCGACATCCCTTCCGACTGCGTAATCGCACCGGTAGGTGATCTTCCCCTCCAGAACTTTCTCTGTATCATCGACCAGTCCGCTGATCTTGCTGCTGTATACCGGCGGCGCCTCCCGGTAAGCCACCGTCTTCGGCTCTGCCGTCACGGTAAGGTCTGCCGGATCGATGGTCACAGAGGCCTGACCCTTATGGGTTATATAGTTATCCTTGGAAACCTCATAATAGACGGTATAAGCTCCTGCATTCCGGTAGAGCGGATTTTCAGTAAGCGTACACTCACCTTCTGTTTCTCCGTATAAGACGGTTCCGCCTTCGGCAGCTGCCGTTAAGTTTACGGAAATGCCATGAGCCCTTCCGTCATAAACTCCTGTGTAATTTTCTGACGCCACACCATTAAGCGGGGCCTTATGGATCGTTACGATAAAGCTTCCCGTTTGCGGCTCATGATCCGATGCCGATGCCACATAATATACCCTGTGCTCTCCGGCATCGGTAAAGGCCGGTACTGCAGGGGAAGCTGTGGCCGGATCGGCCGCCTGCTCTGCTGTCAGGCCATAGACAAAGCCTGCCGCATTTCCGTTAACGGTCGTTGCCCTGACTGCGACCTTCGCCACCTGAGGACTGCCATTGTAGGTAAGAGACTCTGTCTGCGTTACAGAAACTCCGGTAAGCTCTGCGGCTATAATTTGCGCATCCTGACAGGATATTCCGGTAAGTCTGTCACCACCCTCCACGATGCAGTAATTATCTTTTGCCGTACCGGTAAGTTGGATCTCGGAAACATTCACCGTATTTGTTCCTGCTGCCGGAGATGTCCATGTGAAAACTCCGCTTGCTCCCAGCTCTGCTTCATCCGCAGAAAGGAGATTCCCCTTTACGGCTTCCAGCGAAAGCGTACCGCTTGCTGTTGTCGTTCCGTCATACTTCTTGGAGTCGAGCGTCTTAACCGAAATCTTAAGCTCTGCCTTATTGACGGTAAACTCCTTCCATTCACTTTTCGCTCCATTGAAATTCCGGCTTTCATCGATCTCGGCACGCACATACCATTTTCCGGCATTATTTCCGGCAGACCAAGCTACACTGTCACTTCCGCTAGTGTCCTGTGTGTAAGCAAACCGCACCAGCCCGGAGTCCGCTTCCGTATAAGCTACGCCTGCATCCGCATTTTTCAGCTGAACTTCGGGGGACGGTGACTCGCCGTAATAGATATTTTCACAGGTCAGTCCGGAAAATGTGTGGTCTGCTTTCTCGATCGTCAGCTGATTATTATAGATCGCATCCGGTGTTTCCTGTGCCTTAACATTGCTTCCTTCCGTACAGGTAATTCCCACATAATATTGGCCAACGGCTCCGTCTTCCTTCAGGCACACGTCGTAGTGTCCTTCGCTGTTTCGGGAAACCTCCTTTGTAAGGGCCGCGTCTTCATAAAGCTTATAGTTAATCTTTCCATAGCCGGTAATCACGGCTGTGGCACCGGCTGTACTGTATTCTCCCCGGATCACCGGCTCTAAAGCATCCCCTGCATCCTGACCATAGGTTATCTTACTGCGAGTCATAAACCACAAAGGATTAAATTTCGCCTTCTCGATCGTCATATCGCAGAGGAACAGATCTGTCGCACGATTGATCCCGGTTTTTTCCGATTTCGTAGAGACAAATACGCCATATACACCGGCTGCCGCCTGTGCTTCGAGGAAGCTTCCTGTATATTCATCTCCCTCCTTCTTTTTATAAAGTACACTACCGATCTCGAATTTTCCGTTGTTTTCCGAAGTCGGTGTTACGCTTACTCCATGTGTAGCCTGATTTCCGGCATAGGTGAATTTTGTCTCGCCAATACTGAAATCATTTTTATTTAATACACGTTTATTTGTCGTTGCCGTCAGCATAAGGGCATCGGATACATCAAGATTTTCATTTTCGGCAACCATAATACAGGAATAGGATTGTCCCGGCTCCAGATTCGTGTAGGAAATTGTGAATTTACCATCTTCTGGGGTTAATGAATGAAACTTTTCTCTCGTAGCTTCTGCCTTAGCCGCCGCCCTTAATTCTTCGCCACTGAATGAGCTATACGTTGTATCTTCTGTATAATACAGGGTCGTTCCATCAGACTCTGCCTGAAAGCTGACCGAGCTGTCTCCGGTAGCAACTGCGTTACCCGTAAGAGAAACCTTATAGCCTGCGTAAAGCTCGACCACCGGGGCGCCATTTGCCTCCGTAGCAAGCCTATCCTCCACAAGCTGATTAACGGCTTTCGTTTCATCTGCCGCTGTACCATTTCTTATGTCATCCTTATAGCGCCATACGGAAAACTCAGCCTGATTTATCCCGGAAGGCACTGTTTTACTCAGGTAGCTGCTTATCGGTTCTGCACCATTGACCGTATACCCTTTTAAAAGATATTCATCATAAAACGGCTCTGTATCTTTATGCTCGTTATAATATTTAACATGAACCGTCTGCGCCCCTGTCTTTGGGAACGCATAGATGTCTGTCGTATTCTGCGAAGCTGATGGCTTGGCAGAATTATAGACCACGCAGACCGGCGCTTCCGGGCCGGAAAGCTGAACCGCCTTTAGAAAGCTCCTGTATTCCTCTGTGGATACTCGAAACAGCTTGCCCGCTTCCGCTCCGCTGTTAAGAACGATATTTAACTTATCTGCCTCCTTAAGCTTTGCCTTCGTGAAATCGATCTCATTCGTACAGGATAAGTTTTCGATTTGCATCTTGGCAAAAGGGAATGACTTTGAGGAGTTTTCATTCTCTACGGTAAACTTTTTTGGTTCACGAGAGATTTGAGTGTTGTCATGTGCAAGGAAGATATCGGATTCTGTCCCTTTGATCGTACCACCCTTTATCGTGACTTCATTATGTTGGGTATTGTAAATACCATATTTGGCTCCTGTTATGGTTCCTCCCTCGACAAGGAGAGAAGCATAGGAGTCGGCTAAGGCAGAATCTCCTTTTCTGTATATATACAAAGCACGTCCACCGGAAGACTCGATCGTGCCTCCCCGGATCGTAATCTGTACGCCGCCTGTCGCACTGATCGTGTCGCGGCTCTCAACATCGCCTGATGACTGATTCTCATTCCGGATCACTGTGCTGTCTCCTTCAACGATCAGGTTTGCTGCACGCAACCTGATCACCGGCGAATTCGTACTTTCCCCGATGATCTCTCCTCCTGTAATATGGATCGTACTTGATGTCGCACCGTCAAAGCCGGAACAGCTAAGGCTGGATTTTAATGTTCCTTTTCCGGTGACCGTGACCCTTCCTTCAATCTTTCCTTCTAATACAACGGCATTTTCCTCGATGAAGCCCGCCGTATCTATCGTAATATCCTCCCTGATCGGATTAGCCGTACTGCCAATAGTGATCTGAGGGCCGGCAGCTCCCGTATTCATAAGCAGGATATCATTTAATATACCGGATACGCTGCCGGAGGCTATATCATACTGGTATGTCTTATTTTCCTCTGTCCCTTCTCCCGCAGAGGCATACGTAACGGTAACATCATATTTACCGTCTGACAGTTGAATATCCGCTTTTTTAATAACGCCGCTTTCGATCTGGCTTGCCGGAGCATTTTTATCCAGGATCCGGATATAATTTCCGGCGGCTTTTAATTCGTAATCTGCATATTCAGCCTGTGTCTTCGCATTCGGACAGATCACATTTAATTTCATATTCGCGAGCAAGGACTGAATGTTATCAGAACACTCCATCCAGTTCGTCAACGCCGAGCTTGCCTTCATTGCCGAATAATAAGGCGCCAGAGTAAAATTGGAATTAACCGAGGTCAAGCCGGTCGCATCCACCGTAGGATAGGAGCCATTGAAATAATATAGGGAACCCTGTTTTCCGCTGTCACACGAAGCAGAGATATCGACATTCCCGGATAAGGTCAGTTCGGTATTATTCGCCATGCTGATGGCATAAGCTGCTCTGTTGGAGTCAGTCGTATTTGTATTTTTCGCATAGATCTCGCCGCCGTTTATGGATATTTTCTCGGCTCCGCGGATCGCATATATCGAAGATGTATCGGCTTTACAATTTTCTAAGCGGCCTCCGCTTATGTTGACTTCCTTTACGGAACTAAGGCTTCCTTTCCAGACACCCCCGGAGATCTCCACATATCCCTTCTTATTTCCAAAAACAGTACCGTTTATCTCACCGCCCGTCAGATATATCTTCTCATTTGCCTGCAGGTAAAATATCTGGTTGTCGATGCTGTTTTTTTCAAGAGTGCCGCCATTATGCTCAAAGATTACTTCTGCTTTTTTACTATTTGTGATCGCCATTTCAGATACTGTGATATCTGCGGTATTGTGTATGATAAAGCAGCCGGCACTGTTGATTTTAAACAACGCTTTCGCTTTATAGGAGCCCGTCAGGGTCAGCTCGCACGGAGTGTCAAGCTGAATGCCATTATTTTCCGGAGAAACAATATTATCAAAATGGATGGCAACCTTTTTTGTTTCGCTCTGGTCTAAGATTGTCTTTACCGCCTCCGTAAGTGTAGTGACTTTTGTATCGGTAAGTGCTCCGCCCTTAACCGAAAAGCCATCGGAAGCATGACTGATCGTATAGACGGTATCCTCGGCAGCATCTGCATACATTGCACTCCCGGTCTCTTTGACTGCCGCACTGATCTCTGGGAGCTTTGTGCTCTCCGGCTTTTTTACGTCAGAGGTCGTCCAGCTGCGCCTCGTACCGGCCCCGGTTCCAGTT
>URGK01000073.1 GCA_900547295.1 uncultured Eubacteriales bacterium | reverse complement strand
GACGGTGAGCTGGTTGCAGTAATTGCAGCAGCTGTTGCAGCAATGGAAAACACAGTTGTCAGCAACCTTGTCGTTAAAAAGATTACAAGAGTTTCAGGACCTACAAACGCATGGGCAAGCGCAGGTCTTTCAGAATGTATAGATAGTAGAAGAATGTAATTTAAAAGGAGAATATTAAAATGAAGAAATATAATATTACTGTAAATGGTACTTCATACGAAGTAGAAGTTGAAGAAGTGGGCGCAGCAGCAGCTCCAGCCCCTGCACCAGCACCAGCAGCAGCTCCGGCACCAGCAGCAGCTCCTAAAGCAGCAGCTCCGGCTCCTGCAGCAGCTCCGGCTCCTAAGGCAGCCCCTGCAGCAGGCGCACAGTCAGTAACAGCTCCAATGCCTGGTACAGTTCTCGATGTAAAGGTAGCTCCCGGACAGGCTGTAGGAAACGGCGAGGTTCTGATTATCCTTGAAGCTATGAAGATGGAAAACGAAATCGTAGCACCAGCAGCTGGTACAGTTGATACAATTCCTGTATCAAAGGGCGATGCTGTTAACACAGGCGATGTTCTTGTAACATTAGTATAGTCATATATAATTAAAATCCATGACGGCGGGACTTAATCAGTTCTGCCGTTTTTTAATATGAAAATATAAGGGTGCGGATTCGATTTCTTTGTTTTTTTATTAGAATTTATCCCCCACCGGAGCTTGCGGCAGAGCAGGTATATGAATATAATCTATAAAGTAAAATAAAATCTGGAAAGTTGAGGAACTGTTATGAACTATAAATTGCTGGTAAAAAGGATTGCAGCAGCAGCTTTGATATGCACCCTTATAGCAGGCATATTTACAGGCTGCGGCAGCAGTGATGAGAAAAAAGGAATATCCGTATATATAGGAGGGACTATTTTTGAAAGCAGTCTTGACCCTGTAAAGGGCGCTATGTCATACGGCTATTCATTTACAAATGACTGCCTGCTTGAAGTTGCTCCGGACTCATCATATACAGGCTGTCTTGCAGAGAACGACTGGAAGATAAGCGACGACGGACTTACATATACATTCAACCTGAAAAAGGGAATTAAATTCCATGACGGATCTGACTTTACAGCAGAAGATGTTGTATTTACATACAATCAGGTAAAGGAAAACCCGGGAGTGAATGAAAATATTGACCTTACAAATCTTGAAGCTGTTCAGGCTGATGGAGATTACACAGTAATATTTAAACTTAAAAAGCCGTATTCATCCTTTATTGACCAGACTGCATGCCTTGGAATTGTACCAAGCGACTCGTATGACAGTGAGACTTTTGATACTATGCCGATAGGTACAGGTCCGTGGAAGGTTGTTCAGTATGATACTGCACAGAAAATAATAGTAGAGGCAAATACTGATTATTTCAACGGAGCGGCCTTTATACCTCAGGTCAACATATTAAATATGGAGCAGGATACAGCAATTGCGAATGCCAAATCAGGACAGCTTGATGTTATAATGGTGGATCCTAACTATATAGATGAAAAAATTGACGGAATGCATATTGAAAGCCTTGAAACAATGGATGTCCGTCAGATAAGTCTGCCGACCAAACCGGAATCTGAATATACCACAGAAGACGGCAAGACTATGACAATAGGAAATGATGTTACAAGTGATAAGGCAGTACGAAAAGCACTTGCAATAGGCATTGACCGCCGGAAGATAATAGATGATGCTTTAAATGGTGTGGGAACTCCTGCAACAGGATTTACAAATAATCTGGAGTGGGCAGACCCTATATCCTATGAAGATAATCAGAAAGAGGAAGCCAAGGCTGAACTTGAAAAGGCCGGGTGGACACCGGGCGATGACGGAATTTATGAGAAAGACGGCTTAAGGTGTGAATTCAGCGTATATGCGCCTACAGGTGATACTGCAAGATTTCAGCTGGCGGAAGCACTGGCGGCAGAAGCAAAGACCATAGGAATTGAAATCAATACCGACCAGAAATCATGGGATGAGCTGACTCAGCTTGCGCCTGTTTCCGGCATTGTATGGGGATGGGGGCAGTTTGACCCTATAGTACTCAAAAATCTGTTTTATTCAAAGGGCTTCACAGGAAGCGGCTATGATAATACCGTAGATTATACAAACCCGAAAGCGGATGAGCTTATCGAGCAGGCTATAGCAGCAACTGACCGCGATGAAGTTATTTCCTTATGGAAGGATGTGCAGGAGGAAACCGGGTATGACTATGCATATCTGTATATTGTAAATATACAGCATACCTATTTTGTTAAGGATAATCTGGATATTTCCGTTGATACGCAGATACCGCATCCGCACGGACACGGAGCCCCTATTATAAACAATATGAATGACTGGACAATCAGTGAGTAATATAAGCTGAAAAAAACATATTATACAGAAAGCTGTTCTGCCTGTGCCCGGCAGGGCAGTTTTCGCGTAAATTGATGAAAGGAACGGCACAATGAAAAGACTTAAATATATATGTCTTACAACAGCAAGAATGCTGTCTTTAGTGGTGGCTGTATGCATATTGTCATTTGTTCTTGTATCACTGTCACCTATAGACCCGCTGACAGCATATATAGGACCTGAATCCACACTGTCGCAGGAAGCGCAACAGCAGATTGCAGAATACTGGGGCCTGAATGACCCGCCGATGGAGAGATTTATAACGTGGGCAGGCAATACTATTCATGGAGACCTTGGTAATTCCATTACATATAATCAGCCGGTGGCAACAGTGATATTTGAAAGATTTAAATATTCTCTGGGACTGATACTTGCAGCGTGGGTACTGTCAGGTGTTACAGGGTTTATTGCAGGAATTGCAGCAGCTCTTAACAGGGGAAATCTTGCGGACAGGGTTATAAAAACATTCTGCCTTGTAATTCAGTCAGCACCTGTATTCTGGTTCGGACTTCTGATGCTCACTGTATTTTCTGTTATGCTGGGCTGGTTTCCGCTGGGACAGGCAGTACCTGTATATAAGCTGGCAGAAGATGTTACTGTCTGGGACAGAATTTACCATATGGTACTGCCGGCAGTTACGCTCAGCATTCTGGGTACGGGCAAAATTACACTGTACACAAGACAGAAGCTTATTGAGATTATGGACAGCGACTATATTCTTTTTGCAAAGGCCAGAGGCGAAAGCACAGGTCAGATAGTCAGAAGACACGCTGTAAGAAATATTGCAATGCCTGCTATTACTGTTCAGTTTGCGTCTTTCAGTGAGCTGTTTGGCGGTATTGCCCTTGCCGAAACGGTATTTTCCTATCCGGGACTTGGAAGCGCGGTAACTGCGGCGGCTTTAAATGCTGATGCGCCGCTTCTGATTGGGATTGCAATGTTCAGCGCAGTATTTGTATTTGCAGGTAATTTTATTGCCAACATACTTTACAGCATAGTGGATCCGAGGCTGAAAGAAGGTGGCTACAGTGCTTAGTATGACAGCGGTTAAAGAAAAAGAGATACGCCTTATAAATAAGGGCATAAATACAAGGAAAAAAATTGCATTTTTTACGGTAACAGCAGCGGTATATGTTCTTGCAATTATGGCAGCAGGCCTTATAATGCCGCCTGAGCTTTACGATGTGTATTATGAAAACAAATTCATATCACCGTGCTTTGCCCATCTGTTTGGCACCGATTTTATGGGGCGTGATATGTTCTGGTGCAGTATCAAGGGGCTTTCAAACAGTATTTTTGTAGGAATGGCAGCTTCTGCAGTCAGCTCCGTTATAGCTCTGGTGTTCGGAGCCGCCGCGGCAGTATGCGGAGGCAGAGTTGATCGCATTATAAACTGGCTTGTGGATTGCTTTATGGGAATGCCTCATCTGGTACTGCTTCTTCTGATTTCATTTATGATGGGAAGAGGCGGCTTTGGCGTTGCATTTGCTGTTGCTGTCACACACTGGCCTGAGCTTACCCGTATTGTCAGAGCAGAGGTGCTGCAGGTAAAGGAAGCGCAGTATGTAAAAGCGGCATACAAAATGGGACATTCTAAATTTAAAGTTGCAAAGGAGCATATACTGCCCCATGTGATGCCTGTATATCTTGTCGGACTTGTGCTGCTGTTTCCGCACGCAATAATGCATGAGGCATCACTTACCTTTTTAGGTTTCGGATTTTCGGCGGCAACTCCTGCAATAGGCGGAATACTGTCTGAGGCCATGAAGCATCTTGTTACAGGTAAATGGTGGCTTTGTGTATTTCCGGGACTTATGCTTCTTGTTGCGGTAATGCTGTTTGACGTTATAGGGGAGCAGCTCAAAAGGCTTATGAATCCGGCAAGCGGTAATGAATAGGAGGGAAAGGAATTGAAAGAGCCTTTACTAAACATAGAAAATCTGACCGTTTCTTTTGATATGTATGACCGCGGTTTTGAAAAGAAAAGACTTGAGGTTATACATTCCCTGAGCCTGCAGGTATATGATGGGGAAATTCTTGCAGTAGTAGGAGCGAGTGGATCGGGAAAAAGTCTGCTGGCCAATGCTGTTTTAGGAATTCTGCCCGGAAACTCACAGGTGTCAGGTGAAATGATATATGACGGCATAATGCTTGATGCGGACCGGCAGAAAAAACTGCGAGGAAAAGAAATCGTACTCATACCGCAGTCTGTTGATTATCTGGATCCTCTGATGAGAGTTGGAAAACAGGTCAGAGGTATTTCAGGAACTGCCGAAAAAGTAAAAAAAGCATTTAGAAGATATAATTTGGGTGAAGATGTTGAAAAGATGTATCCTTTCCAGCTTTCAGGAGGTATGGCAAGGCGCGTGCTCATTTCCACAGCGGTAATGGCAGACAGCAGGCTGATTATTGCAGATGAGCCTACACCGGGACTTGATACTGATATGGCTATGGAAACTCTGAGTAATTTCAGAGAGTTGGCTGATAAGGGCTGCGGTGTTCTGCTGATTACTCATGATATTGACCTTGCATTTAATGTTGCCGACAGGATTGCAGTTTTTTATGCGGGAACAGTGGTTGAAGAATGTCCGGTGGAGGACTTTAAAGCAGGGAAAGAGGCATTGAGACACCCATACAGTAAAGCCTTTATAGACGCACTTCCTCAAAATGATTTTAAGCCTATAGAGGGTACTCAGCCGTATGCGGGAAATCTGCCGGAAGGATGTCTGTTTGCTCCGAGATGTCCGTACAGAACGGTAGAATGTGCGGAGAATATAGAGATGAGAGAATTAAGAGGCGGAAAGGTAAGGTGCATCCATGCAACTTAAAGCAGAAAACATTAAATTCAGATACAGCGATAAATCACGGTGGATTTTAAATGATGTAAGCCTTACTGTAAATCCGGGCGAGAGGATTGCGCTTACAGGTCCGTCGGGCTACGGCAAAAGTACTTTGGCAAAGATTCTATCAGGCTATATACAGCCTGATGAGGGGAGAGTGCTGTTTGACGAAAGACCGCTTCCTCAGAAAGAATACTGCCCTGTGCAGATGGTGTTTCAGCATCCCGAACAGGCTCTTAATCCCAGATGGAAGCTGGAAAAATCTCTTAATGAATGCTGGACTCCAGATGATAAGTTCCTGAAATCAATGGGAATTGAAAAAGAATGGCTGAAAAGGTGGCCGGCAGAGCTTTCAGGCGGCGAAATGCAGAGATTTTGTATAGCAAGAGTGCTGGGGCCTGAAACGAAATTCCTTGTGTGCGATGAAATAAGCACAATGCTGGATGCTGTTACACAGGCGCAGATATGGAGGTTTATACTGGAGATTGCAGATAAGCGCAACATGGGGCTTATCGCAGTAACTCATAATATGGCGCTTGCCGAAAAAGTGTGTGACAGAATCATATATCTGCCGGAACTGAATAATGCATAGAAAAAATGAGGCTCTGCCGATTCTGCAGAACCTCATTTCCTATTTTACAAAACTGTCAATAGCCTTGCCCAGCTCTTCAATGGCCTTCCGGTCATTATGCTCTACAGCCTCGACTATACATTCACTTATGTGGTTTTTGAGAACAACCTTACCGGTATTGTTGATAGCCGATTTGACTGCGGCAAGCTGAATCAGCACCTGTGAACAATCCTCGTCACGCTCTATCATGCGCTTGATTGATTCAAGATGACCTATTGCTCTTGATATTCTGTTTATCACTGCCTTCTTCTCGGCAGCGCTGTGAACATGACCATGATGATGCCCATGCTCATGTGAATGGTCGTGTCTGTGTTCTTCTGACATGCTGATAATCCTTTTCATAAATAATTTAAGTACAGTATATCAGAAGTTTTACAGACGGGCAAGCCTGTAAGGGGGATATAACTTACTGTCCTGCATCTGTTATTGTAATGTATTTCTCAAGATGCGCAATGTAATTGTTGATTAAATCGGCAAAGGTTTTGATATTAATCTCGGTTTCTTCAGGTTCTGCAACCTGATAGGTATAAGTATATGCGCCGTCTGTACCCAGATAAACCATCATAGGATTTTTTGTGTCAAGTGCCTTGACACTGTAGATACCTTTCAGCTTGTATACGGTAAACAGACTGTCAAGTTTAACGTTGTCTTTTTCTGCAGTGTATACTGTAGCTGCGCCTGTAAGTCCGTTATCCTTATACAGAACAGGAGCCTTTGCTGTGATATTAAAGTCTGCTATTTCTTCCGGCAGTGTCAGGGTGTATCCTGCATCATCAAGCAGAGGCAGTGTCATGTCAATGTTCATACTGTCCTTGAAGTATTTAACAGCCTTTTTATAATTGTTAAAGGTCTGATATTTGATTTTTGTCATTGTCTTCAGATAAGCGACAGTCTTGTTCTTTGTTGCTGTATATGTGGATTTTTTACCGTTGATTTTGTAGGCCTTGCTGTTCTTATGATATTTCTGAACCAGTTTCTTTGACAGGTGCATATAGCCTGTCACAGCAGAGGTCTTTTTAAAGCCCTTGTCTGTAATCTTATATACATTGAAGTTTGAAGTCTGGCCTGCAACCTTTTCGACATCATAGACTCCGATATTTCCTGTTTTTTTAAAGTAGCCTGTTACCGAGTCATTACCCAGATCTTTTTTTGTGCTAAGCAGTGCCTTGACCTTGCCGTCAGCATATGTATATACGTTCAGCTTGTGAGGGCGCCAGTTTACAAACACTTCAGGGATACCGTCGTTGTTTATATCCTTTGCAGCCATTTTAAGACCTGTTGTATAAAAGTCGCAGTTTTCTATTTTGTTTGCAAAATATATGTTATAGGCTGTCTGCCAGTCAGCCTGAGGCGCCGGCGATATGACCGCATCGGAGCTGTCATCTGCAAATACAGCAGGTGAAAATGCAATAATCATAGCAATACATGTTAATAAAGCAATAAGTTTTTTTCTCATTTCAATACCTTCTCTCTTTATACTTTTGAGCTTTTTTTAATTTCAGTGTAATTATAGAGCCTTTTTGCATATTTTCAATAGGGTTTGACAAATAAATGCACTTTTGCTCATAAACCGGCTGTAATACGGCTACAATTTGACTGAGAGTTGGCTAAGATTTGACTAAGAATGGCACATTTGCCGAAAGTATGTTACAATTTAGAAACAGGAGAATTTTGCGTTGTAAATAATGAGGAAACAAGATGATTGAAAGAGAAGAAATCAGATATATAGAGGGAACGCCGGTTGCAGTCAGAGCCTGCTCAATAGAAAGATATGTGCCTCACTATCACGATGACTGTCTTGAGCTTATGTTTCTGCTAAAGGGTACGGCTCTTGTCAAAGCCAGCTATGACAGATTTGATATGGTGGTCGGGGACTTTGTCCTCATAAATAACGGGGATGTCCACTATATCAGAGGCAGCGCCGACAATATAATAATATCCATATATCTGGATTTAAACATGTTAAAACAGGACTACGAACATCTTGAGTATCTCTATTTCATATGTGAGAGCTTTAACGCCAACAGTATGCAGGAGGCTTATCTGCAGGAAATCAGGAGAATTATAGTATCTATAGTTACAGAGGCGGCAGACAGAAACAGAGACACAGACAAGATTACGGCAGAGGTCCGAAAGCTTATAGATATCCTCATATACAAATTCGATCTGGTTCATTATCATAACGGCAGAGATATTTCCGAAACCCAGCTTGAAAGATACCACCGCATAGTTATGGAGGTGGAGCAGCGCTACAGCAAGAAGCTGGAGCTTGAGGATATAGCTCAGAAAGAGTTCATAGGCAGGAACTACATATCGCAGTTCTGGAAGAATATGACCAATATGAACTTTACGGAGTACCTCAATTCCAGAAGAAGCGAAATGGCCGAAAGAATGCTGCTTGCAACAGATAAGAGCATCAATGAAATATCGCTTGTCTGCGGCTTTTCCGATCCTAAATATATATACAAAAACTTTAGGAAGTGGTATGAGAAAACACCGTCTGAATACAAAAAAGAATACGAAAGATACAAGGCAGAGGGGACAGAGCTTGCCGAGTATGACGGCGCGGAGTTTTTAGGACGTTTCGGCAAGGAGTTCATATATGCCAGTGTTGACAAGGAAAAAGCCAGCATAATACGCTCCGCCGAAACAGCTATGAGCTGGCGCCGCAAGTACGAATACCATGTACAGAAATCCACAGGCAGTAAGCTCAAGAGAGAAATGGTAAGAGAAAGCCATCTGGAAACCGGGCTGAAAGAGATAGTGCTGCCGCTGCTGGACAGTGACGAAACCGCAGCAGATGCAGACTTTATAGATAAAGTGCTGGATAGTGCAAGAACTATGGGACTTGCGCTGACCGTTGAAATTAACTTTGCCAAACGGGACTGCGATTCATGGGAGAGAGTTATAAGGGAGTTTGCAGCCAGAGCCAGGGATGCTTTGAGCCGATGCAGGTTTAATATTTACATAGATGACTTTGAAAAAGACGTACAGGCAAAACAGCTTATAGACAGAATATCCGATATTATAAATCCGAAGAATATAAAGATGGCTGTAAAATTTGACTGATATTTGCGCAGAGGTGGATATGATTGAGAAAGAACCGGTAAAATTCATAGAGGGTACTCCCGTTGCGGTGCGTATGTATTCGGTAGAGGAATATGAGCCTCACTACCACGAAAACTGTATAGAGCTTCTGCTTGTTCTTAAAGGTGACGCATACCTTATGGCAAGCTATGATAAATTTCATATGAAAGCAGGAGAGTTTGTCGTAATCAACAACGGCGATATACACTATATCAGAAGCGATGTTGAGAATGTGCTTCTGTCTATGTACGTTGACCTTGATGCGTTTACGGACAAATGCAGATATATCAGAAATCTGTATTTTGTCTGCGAGAGCTTTAATGTCAACAATGTGCAGAGAGCTTATGTGCAGGAGCTGCGCAAAACTGTCACCTCTATAGTTATGGACGCAGCAGGCGGCGGTGAGAATACTGACAGGATAAATGAAAGCATTAATCAGTTTATGGATATGCTTATCTACAGATTTGACCTTGCAAATTATCATAACCTTAAGGAGATATCCGAACCCCAGTTTGAAAGATACCACAGGCTTATCAGAGAAGCTGACGAAAACTACGGAGATAAGCTTGATCTTGAGGATATAGCCAGCAAAGAGTTCATAGGCAAGAAATATATATCGCAGTTCTGGAAGAATATGACCAATATGAACTTTACGGAGTATCTTAATTCCAGAAGAAGCGAAAAAGCTGAAAAATTTCTGCTTACTACAGACAAGAGCATCAATGAAATATCGCTGATATGCGGATTTTCCGATACTAAATATATCTACAAGAACTTCAAAAAATGGTATGACAAAACACCGTCAGCCCACAAAAAAGAGTACGAGGAATACAAACAAAAAGGCACAAGTATGCGTGAATACAGCGGCGATGAATTTCTCGGACGTTTCGGCAAGGAGTTCATATATGCCAGTGTGGACGAGGAAAAGGCCGATATTATCAAATCCACAGAGGATGCGATGAGCTGGCGCAAGAAGTATGAGTATGAAGTGCGTAAGTCCACAGGTACCAAGCTCAAACGCGAGATGATAAGAGAAAGCCGTCAGGCTTCGGGACTTAAATCTGTATACCTGCCTCTTCTTGACAGCAATGTGGTGAAAGAGGAAAACGGCGATTTCTTTATCGACAACAGATTTATCGAAAAGGTGCTGACAAGCATCAGAGAACTGGGGATGATACTGTATATAGAGATAGAGTTTAACAACCACAGCATCAGAGAGTGGAAGAGGATAATCAGAAGCTTTGCCAGAACCGCAGCGGGAAAGGGCGGGGAGGACCTGCTCCAGAACTGCAGATTTATAGTGTATATAGATGAGTTTGAAAAGGATATGCTGGTAAAGGAGCTGGCTGACGGAATTTCAGACGTAATCAATACAAAGAATATAGAGATGGCTATGCGGTTTGATTAGAAAACACCTTATTATGCGAGAAAACAGTATTGTACATAGGTGAGCTTGACAGGATAACAAATATAGCAAGGAGATTTGACAATATGAATAATGCATTAGAACAAAAATGCCGATTGTTACTATGGAATCATGAGGCTATGAGCAAAGCTTTTCGATGGGATAACGGATCTATGATGTTGGCGGGAAGTTCATTTTTTGTAGGAATGAATCTGGAAGCAGATACTGAAAAACTAAAAGAATGTGCTGAGGTGCTGAAACAAAAAACCGGTCCTTTTTCAGCTTTTCGCGGTAATATTCGTATGCCGCTGATTTGCAAAATGGCTGTTTCAGAGAATCCGGAGCAGTATTTTGAAAATGTTAATGCCATTGTACAGCAAATGAAACCATTAAAATGGATTAGTGCAGACTATAAAATACTGACAGCTTTGACGTTGAGAGATTATCTGGAGATGGAGGAAATTTTACCGGCTATCAATAAAATGACGAATCTGTATCGGGGAATGAAGAATAATCATCCGTGGATAACCTCAGATGAAGATATACCCTTTGCTGCAATTTTGGTTGTATCCGGCCTTGATACAGATGTCTTATTGGCTGAAATGGAAACCTGCTACGAGTTATTGGCTGAAAAATTTCGTGATAAAAAAGCAGTTCAGTCATTGAGCCATATCATGGCCGTTAATCCTGCTGATGCTGCAGCAAAATGCCAAAAAGTAGAAAATATTTTTGACATTTTGAAAACGAACAGACACAAATATGGTTCGGGTTATGAACTGGCAGTATTAGGTACTCTTTCTATGCTTGATTTGCCTGAGGCGCAGATAGCGCAGGAAATCATAGAAGCAGATGACTATCTGAAAAAAGCAAAAGGTTTCGGTAAATTTTCTATGGGTGATAATATGCGCAGAATGTATGCTGCCCTTATGGTTATGGATGCGCATATGCCGCCGGCATCTCACAGTCATGAAAGTCTTGTGAGCGCTGTGTTGGCTTTGGTCATTGCAATGGAAATCTGCATGGTGATACTGATGACTTCTGTTGTGCTTACAACCACTGCAAATTAATTGATTTGTCAAGTCTGAAGAACTGCTTATTATGTGATAATGTGACTTTAGAATGACAAATCCGGCTGAAAAAATCGTAACATTTAAGATGAAATATCAGAACAAAATACCGAAGCGAATGGAGCAGAAGAAGCGACAGATTTCATTAAGTTTTGTACAGGATAATTACTTTGACACAAAGAATTTTGATAATCGAAAAGAAATAGTGATATCTATGAATTTCAATCGGAAGTTTACAGAGGAGTTAAACTGATATGAAAAAGAAAACAGACATAAACATATTACTGTCCGGTCTGTTGGTACTTGTCTGCATGATAACTTTATCAGGGTGTGAATCCGGGTATAAATCTGAAAAGGGGCAGGTCTGTTTTAACAGCGGAATTCCCGCTGGTGAAGAGTTCCATGTCACAACGGATGTGGTAGCAGGCAATGGAGCCCCTGAAATGAAAGTCGATGATAATATTCGTGTTGTATTTAATGGTGGGATAATGGAAAGTGATCCTCTGCAGCTGGGAACAGTTTATGCAATATATCTTCTGGATGAAAACGGAGAAGTGATTTCAAACGAATGATAAATTACTTTGTGAAGAACATTTTATTGTGTTATTTCAGGCGCAGAGGTGTTATAAAATATGATTAAATATTAAGAGGTATGTGAATGAAAAAGTTATACGGAATATTAAAATCTGCTTTATTATGTACGATTGGGGCGTGCCTGCTGTTATCCTCCTGCGCAGCAGCGCCGGAGAATTACGGACTTTACGCAGGAGATGTGCAGGAAGCTGATGTTTTCATTGATATTCCCAACCTGCGCCAGTACGGAACCTATACCTGCGGAGCAACCTGCGTGCAGATGCTTATGAACTGGATTAATCCATATGACAGTGATCTGAATCTGACTGCATACGAAGAAGCGCTTGGGACCGGTGAGGAAACCGGAACACCACCGGAAAATATAATCGGGTATTTTGAAGAAAACGAAATAAGCATAACTGCAAAAGAAAAAAGAACGATAAACAATCTGACGGCCGCACTTGATAAGGGACACCCTGTGCTGATGTGCATACAGGCGTGGGCTGCGTCAGATGACGGATATAATACGGAGAACCCTGACGATGAGGATACATATTTAACCGAAGGTCACTGGGTTATATGCGTGGGATATAAGAAGCTGGACAGTGGATATACATTCTACTTTAACGATCCGGCGTGTGTCGGCTATTGCCTTATGAGTGAAGAAGAACTTGATGACCGCTGGATTGACATGGATACCGGTGGTGATATTTATAATCACTACGGTATTGAGATTAACGAAACCGGTCAGGACTATAATTCAAAGGGAGTATATCATTTAGATTAAACAGAAGGTTGAGGAAGGTTTATGAATAAATTCAGAACAGTTGTATCACTTGTTATAATGGCAATTGCAGGCATAGCAGGATTTTTTGCAGGAGCTTTTTTAGATGCAGGACCTGACGGAGCTATACTGTTTTCCCTTATAGCAGGGATTGCCTGCATCATCTATACAATAGACAATCAGGAGAAATAAGCATTTCACCTGTTGACAAAAGACCAAAAATAAAAGCGAAAATTGACAAGGTCATAAATCCTTTGCATAAGTCGGGATTTAACACGCCGTGAGCAAGAAATCCCCCACTTCTATAAGTGGTGGGATGAATTGTGATTAACACGGCGATTTCTTGACTCCTTCATCTTGCTGTACTATGATATATTTACAATCAGTCGTATCTAACAGACAAGTGGAGCTACCGTAGATATTATCAGGCAGTACATAATGTCACAGGGGAAGAAAAA